>JAFPUE010000046.1 GCA_017395555.1 Ruminiclostridium sp.
GCAGATTGCGCAGTCAGATTTTTCGTCAGATTGTATAGAAATTTCGCAGGCTTACTGACGTAAGTCAAGAAATTTCTGTGCAAGATGACGGAATAATATGCAAGCAAGATGTGTGCGACTATTTGTGCGGTATTGCCTATAGGATGTTTCAAATTCAAATTGTATTATACATCATTTTATGTGTTGTGTCAAGTGTTTTTTGAGATTATTTCGCGTTTCCGTAAATATGCCGGCATATTGGCAATACCGCACAAAAAACGTATTAGCAAATGCTAACGCTTTGATATTTACTACAAATATTCCGCAAACGGGGTTGACAATCCGAACGAGTTAGCATATAATAACTTATGGAGTTAGAGCGAACTAACCGCAGAGACGACTGCCGGGATAGGTGATTGGTTCCCGTAAATGCGCCCACAGGTTAGCGCAGTCTAACAAATCGTACAACCGGAGGTAATTATGATGCCGCTTACGATCGCAGAGAAGGACACCGAATACACGATAAAGAAAGTCGGCGGCTCGGCAGGGACAAGAGCTCATCTCGAAAATCTGGGCTTCGTTCCCGGAAGCCGTGTCACAGTCGTGAACACACTGAACGAGAATATCATCGTGAATGTCAAGGACACAAGAATAGCGCTGAGCGGAGAGCTTGCGCGAAAAATAATGGTATAAAGGAGAGTACACCATGAACCTGAAGGAAACGGAAATAGGCAGTACCGTAACGATCGCGAAGATCGGCGGCGAGGGTGCAGTCAAGCGCCGCATAATGGATATGGGGCTGACAAAGGGGACCGTTGTGACGGTCCGTAAAGTCGCACCGCTCGGTGACCCGATAGAGCTTACCGTGCGCGGCTATGAGCTTTCGCTCCGCAAAGCGGATGCGGAAATGATAGAAGTAGTAACGGGAGGAACGGGAAAATGAGCATTAAAATAGCGCTTGCAGGCAACCCGAACTGCGGAAAGACCACACTGTTCAACGCGCTCACCGGCTCAAACCAGTTCGTCGGCAACTGGCCTGGTGTCACGGTAGAGAAGAAGGAGGGCAAGCTGAAAAAGCACGATGATGTGATAATCACCGATCTGCCCGGTATCTACTCGCTGTCGCCGTACACGCTGGAGGAAGTCGTTGCAAGAAATTACCTGATAAACGAACGTCCCGATGCTATCCTGAACATCATCGACGGCACCAACCTCGAAAGAAATCTGTACCTCACCACACAGCTCACCGAGCTTGGGATACCGGTTGTCGCCGCGGTAAACATGGTGGATATCCTCAAAAAGAACGGCGACACGATAAACCTTAAAAAGCTGTCGGAAGCGACAGGGTGTAAAGTCGTGCCGATCTCGGCGCTCAAGGGCGAGGGCGTGCAGGAAGCGGCGGAAGCCGCGATAAATGCCGCACAGGGCGAAAAGACGATACCGCGCCACAGCTTTTCCGGCGAAGTCGAGCACGCACTCGCGCATATCGAAGAAGCCGTGCTGCACGATATGCCGGATGAAAAACAGCGCTGGTACGCAATAAAGCTGTTCGAGCGCGACGAAAAGGTAATCGAACAGCTCGCTGTCCCCGAAAGCACATTGAAGCATATCGAGAACGACATACTTGCGGTTGAGCAGGAGCTCGACGACGACAGCGAATCTATCATCACGAATGAACGCTACGAGTATATTTCCCGCATAATCGGGGACTGCCAGCACAAGAAAAGCGCCGGCAAGCTCTCTGTTTCCGACAGGATCGACAAGATAGTCACAAACCGCGTGCTCGGCCTGCCGATATTCGCGGCGGTGATGTTCCTGATCTATTACATATCAATGGTAACTGTCGGTCTCGGAGCAACCGACTGGGCGAACGACGGGCTGTTCGGTGACGGTTATCATCTTTTCGCGATAGGCGACGGCGAGACTGCCGCGGCCGAGGAGGAATATGGAGATACCGACGCAATCATCGAGGGCGCGCTCGCGAAGGCGGAGGAACTCGGCATAGACACTTCCGAAGCAGAGGACGCGGACGCATACAGAGCGATCGCGGCTTCAATGGGCGATACGGAGTTCACATACGCCCTTGAAGACGAGGAAACTCTCGCGGTGGAGGAATTGACCGCGACTACGGCGGACTTCTACGAAGCTGTTGACCTTTACGAGAAATACGACGGCGGTGTCGATCCGGCAAACTACGGCATCTGGGTACCCGGAATCCCCGTTATAACAGAAGGCTGGCTCGGCGAGGACTGCCCCGAATGGCTCCACGGACTAATCATTGACGGTATAGTCGCGGGTGTCGGCTCGGTGCTCGGATTCGTACCGCAGATGCTCGTGCTGTTCCTGCTGCTTGCTTTCGTTGAGGCCTGCGGCTATATGGCGAGAGTCGCGTTCGTACTTGACCGTATTTTCCGCCGCTTCGGTCTTTCGGGAAAATCCTTCATTCCGATACTTATCGGCACGGGCTGCGGAATACCCGGAATTATGGCATCGCGCACGATCGAAAACGAGCGTGACCGCAGAATGACGATAATGACCACGACATTCATTCCGTGCAGCGCGAAGCTCCCGTTCATTGCAATGATAGCGGGTGCGATATTCGGCGGCTCGCCGCTTATCTCGGTATCGGCGTTCTTCCTCGGAATGGCGGCGATCATCGTTTCGGGAATAATCCTGAAAAAGACGAAGATGTTCGCGGGCGAACCGGCTCCGTTTGTAATGGAGCTTCCCCCGTATCACCTGCCCACAGTCGGCAATGTGCTCCGTCCTATGTGGGAGCGCGGCTGGTCATTCATAAAGAAGGCGGGAACGATAATCCTGCTTTCCACCATAGTTATCTGGTTCACAACGTATTTCGGATTTGCGGAGGACGGCTTCAGGATGCTTGACAAGAGCGAGATCGGCTCTTCCCTGCTCGCCGCTGCCGGAAACGCGATCGCGTGGATATTCGCTCCGCTCGGCTTCGGCAACTGGCAGGCAGCCGTTGCTTCCATCACGGGTCTTGTGGCGAAGGAGAACATCGTCGGAACTCTCGGTATACTTTACGGCGGCGGAGAAGGAACGGTGTATCAGAATGTTGCCGCTGCATTCACGCCGGTTGCGGGATACGCTTTCCTTGCGTTCAATCTGCTGTGCGCACCGTGCTTTGCGGCAATAGGCGCGATCAAGCGTGAGATGAACAGCCCGAAGTGGACATGGTTTGCGATAGGCTATCAGTGCGGATTTGCGTATGCCGTCGCATTTATCATCTATCAGATCGGCAGCCTGTTTTCCGGAACCGTCACGGCGCTGAATATCGTCGGTGCTGTCATTGCGTTGGCGCTGATAGTATTTGCGGGATTTATGCTGTTCAGACCGTACAAGGAATCCACAAGGCTGACGAAAAAAGTGACTGTATAAGGAGTGACAAATATGCCCTCATGGATAATAGCTCTGATCGTTCTTACAGGTGCGGTTGCCGCAGCCGTGATCGGGCTTATCAAAGAGAAAAAGTCCGGGAAATGCTCATGCGGGCATGACTGCTCCGCGTGCAAGTGCTGCTGCGGTAAGAATACGTCCGCACAGCGAAATGGGCGCTGAACCCGGCAGGCGCCTGCTGCAATATCCTGATTTTTGCTGATTTCAAAACCGCTTTGAGAGATCAAGGCGGTTTTATTTTGAGCAATATTCCGTTCACTTTTCTCGGTATTGTCTGTACAAGATCAAAAATCGTAACTTCGGGTCTCATCTTCCCCGACATTAAAACAATTTTTACTCTGTCAGCCAACAGAACCTTTGACCCGCCGCGAATCGGCGGAGAAGGGACTTCTCCGTACAGCCTCCCGCCCGGCTGCTCTGAGGGCAGCAACCAAAACTATTCCACAGAAGAGAGTCACCGGTGACTCGAAGAGAGGCGGGCGAAATGGAACAAAAGTAAATGCTGTTGCCTTCCCCTGATTTTTTTCTTGACAAACGCGGCTCGCCGTGCTATAATATAAAAACGAATTTAAAAAGCAATTTCAAATTCATGATCGGGAGGTGCATTATGTCTGTATATAAAACCGTCAAACGGGAAAGTCTGATCGAATTTCTGCGTTCCCACAGCAAATATTCGTTCACAATAAAAGAGATAGTCGCGCAGATGAGCAGCGGCGCGGACATAAAGAACCTGCCATCGGAAAGCACCGTTTACCGTCTCATGCGGGAAATGGAGCGCGAGGGTACCGTACACAGATACATTGACCCGGAAAACAGAGAGTATGTGTACTGCCTCGCGGACACCGACGATATCCCCGTCAATATGCGCTGTAAGGTCTGCGGGAACGTCTATACCGTTGACAGCGATACCGGCCGCAGGATAAAAAGCGAGATCGTGAGCTGCGGCGCGTCTGTCCCGGAGGACAGCATAGAGCTTGTGGTGAAATGTAAGAATTGCAGATAAAAACGAAAGGAGTGAGCGGAATGAAATACAGCGGCAAAAGAGCGCTTTTGATAACGGCGGTCATTTTTATCTGTATCTCTGTGTTCTGCTCGTTCTTTTTTATAGCGGAGCTTTCGGATCACAACTGCACGCACGACGACGGCTGCGAGGTATGCCGTGTTATCGCTGCCTGCATAAACATTGTCCGCGGTATGACGGCAAATACGGCAGCTCTGTCGGTATCAACTGCCGCGATACTGCTGTATTTATGCGTCCTGCTTTCCGCACGGGCGTTTGTAAATAACGATACTCTCATATCTTTGAAAGTGGAGCTTCTGAATTGAATAAAGGCAATACCGCACAAATAGGCGCACACTATCTTTTCGTCGCTGCTTTTGTTGCCGCATCGTGCGGCAGTTTGGCAGCGACTGTAAGAGCATCATGCTCTTGCTTGCATATTATTCCGTCATCTTGCACAGAAATTTCTTGACTTACGTCAGTAAGCCTGCGAAATTTCTATACAATCTGACGCACAAGCAGGAGGCTTGTGTATGCAGCCCGAACGCGGCACGATGCCGCGACACAAAGCTGCATAAAAAAATACTGACTGCGCAATCTGCGCACGCTATTTATGCGGTATAGCCTAAAATTCTGTATCACAGACAACAGGGTATCTGAGAATATCCCTGCATGTTGATCATGTTCGGAAAATTATTCAATTACGGAGGTTTTTTATTATGTTCGGAAATAAATATACGGGTTTTATCACAACAAGCTTTATAGCGGCTGCACTGCTCCTTTCGGGCTGCAGCGCGTCGGCTGCCAATGTTACGGAGAGCGCGGATAATAACGCGGGTAAAGATAAGATAAATATAGTCTGCACAATTTTCCCGGAATACGACTGGGTGAAGCAGATAATGGGCGACAAAGCCGACAGCGCAAATATCACCTACCTGCTTGAAAGCGGTGTAGATCTGCATAACTTCCAGCCGTCTGCCGACGATATCATCAGCATATCCGGCTGCGATATGTTCCTTTATGTGGGCGGCGAGTCCGACGAATGGGTGGAGGACGCGCTCGCAGGTGCGGCTAACAAGAATATGAAAGTCATAAACCTTATGGAGCTCATGGGCGACAAGGCAAAACTTGAGGAGATAAAGGAAGGTATGCAGCACGATCATGATCATGACGAGGACCATGACCATGACGAGGACCATGACCATGACGAGGATCATGACCATGACGAGGACCATGACCACGACGAAGATCATGACCACGACGAAGATCATGACCACGATCATGAAGAAGAGGAAGAATACGACGAGCATGTATGGCTCTCGGTAAAAAACGCGAAGATCCTCTGCTCGGAGATCGCTTCCGATCTATGCGAGATAGATCCGGCAAACGCGGATACCTACAAGGCAAATCTCAGCGCCTACTCCGCAGAGCTCGACGCGCTTGACAGCGACTTCAAAGCGCTCGCGGACGCCGCTCCCGTAAAAACCGTGATATTCGGCGACAGGTTCCCGTTCCGCTATCTTGTGGATGACTACGGACTTGATTACTACGCGGCATTTGTGGGCTGCTCCGCCGAGACGGAAGCCAGCTTTGAGACTATCGTATTCCTCACCGGCAAGACAGACGAGCTGGGCTGCAAGACGATATACACACTGGAGAAATCGGATAAGTCAATAGCGGAAACGATAATCGGCAATACAAAGACAAAGGATCAGAAGATCGCCGAGCTGAACTCGCTCCAGTCGGTAAGCAGAGCGGATATAGACGGCGGCGCAACATACCTGTCACTTATGCGCAAAAACTATGATGTACTTAAAGATACTCTGAAATAAAGGATCTGGTTGAAATGGGCAATCTGCTTCATTGTAAGGATATAGTGCTCGGATATGAGGGAAAAGCCGTGGTAAGCGGGCTGAACTTCAACATATCCGAGGGAGACTACCTTTGCATACTCGGCGAGAACGGCTCCGGCAAGAGCACGCTTATAAAGGCGCTGCTCGGTCTGAACAAGCCGCTTTCGGGCATGATGATACAGCCGGCGGCAATGAAGGCGGGGGATATCGGATACCTCCCGCAGCAGACCGCCATACAGCGTGATTTTCCCGCGTCGGTGCGGGAGATCGTGCTGTCCGGCTGCCTGCCTAAATGCGGTCTTCGTCCTTATTATAACAAGGACGAAAAAAAGCTCGCCGAAGATACGATGAAGCGGCTCGGTATTACGGAGCTCGCGGGACGGTGTTACCGTGAGCTTTCCGGCGGACAGCAGCAGAGAGTGCTTATCGCAAGGGCGCTGTGCGCCGCACAGAAGGTACTGCTGCTTGACGAGCCTGTGACCGGGCTTGACCCGAAAGCACAGAACGAGCTTTACGAGCTTATCGCAGAGCTCAACAAAAGCGGGGTCACGATAATAATGGTCTCGCACGATTTCGCCGCCGCAACACGCTATGCCTCGCACATTCTTCACATCGGTGCGCACTGCCAGCTTTTCTTCGGGGAAACGGCGGATTATCTCGCGAGTGATGTCGGAAAGATATTTGCGGAGCGGGATACGCACGAAAGGACGGTGACGGAAGATGACAGGTGATCTTGCCGCGAAGCTGCAGCTTTATTTCAGCTACCCGTTCGTGTGGTACGCGCTAATAGTCGGACTCCTGATAGCGCTGTGCTCTTCCCTGCTCGGCGTAACGCTCGTGCTGAAGCGTTTCTCATACATAGGCGACGGACTTTCTCATGTCGCGTTCGGAGCAATGGCAGTCGCGGGGCTTGTCGGACTTACAAACGATATGTATATTGTCCTGCCGATAACGGTTATCTCGGCAATACTGCTATTACGGACAGGACAGAACGCGAAGATAAACGGAGATGCTGCTATCGCGATGATATCGGTGGGTGCGCTTGCCGTCGGATATATGCTGATGAATATTTTCCCGTCGTCGGCGAACATAACCGGCGATGTCTGCACCACGCTTTTCGGCTCAACGTCGATACTTACGCTCAAGGAAACGGACGTTATCGTGTGCATAATAATGTCCGTTGTCGTTATAGCTTCGTTCCTGCTGTTCTATCACAAGATATTCGCCGTGACATTCGATGAGAATTTCATAAGGGCGGCGGGTGTGAAAGCGAACGTTTATAACCTGCTTATCGCTGTGATAACCGCATTTATCATCGTGCTTGCTATGAATCTCGTCGGTTCGCTGCTGATATCCGCGCTGATAATATTCCCCGCGCTGTCGGCAATGCGCGTGTTCAAGAGCTTTCGCGGGGTAATAATATGCTCCGCGGTGATCTCCGTATTCTGCGCCGGAACGGGCATATTTACGTCAATACTGTGCGGAACGCCGGTAGGCTCTACTATCGTAGCCGCAGATATGATCGTGTTCTTTGTTTTCTGGGGACTGTCAGTGCTTGTAAGGAGGAAAACGCAATGAAAAAATATTTGAAGGTAACGGCACTTCTGCTGTCTGCGGTGATGCTTACGTCTTCGTGCAAGGACAATTCCGCAGCCGGCGAAAATGCGCTCATAGACGATATCATAAAAGAGATATCCGCGGAAAATGCGGCTGCACCGCAGACGGCGGCGAACACCTCCGAGCAGACAAAACAGACCGAAAAAGAAACATCGGCTTCACCGAAAGCCACGGACAGCCTGCCCGAAATAAACGAGCCCGTCGATCTTGATATGACGCAGATGAGCGCGACGATGATCTATTCGGTCATTTACGATATGATGATAAATCCCGGCGATTACTACGGCAAAAGCATGATCGTTGACGGGTATTTCGACACGATGTATTCCGACGAGTTCCAGACGCGGTATTACTTTGTAGTGGTGCCGGACGCGACAGCCTGCTGTGTGCAGGGACTTGAATTCAAGCTGCCCGACGAAAAGACATACCCGGACGACTACCCCGAGGTACGGGACGATATACGGGTAAGGGGCGAGCTCGACTGCTACGAGGAAGCGGGTCAGACCTACGCCTATATCAAGGCGGATTATGTGTACCGGATATAACATATAATATAACCGAAAACGGGGCAGGTGATATCACCTGCCCCGTCTGTCTGTCAGCACCTCCGGCAGCAAGCTGCCACTTCCCCGTGTTCGGGGAGACACCCTTTAAAAAGGGGTTGGATCCCTGAACCTGATCCCGTAATACGGAAATTCGGCAGTCTGCGAATTATTTAAAAGTAACTTTAAAGTCAATAATGGTATCGGCTATGTAATGATCATTGATCCCACTCCGTGAAGAATTCCACATTATCCGAGAAACGTTCATATTCCGAGCACACCGTAAGTGAATAGCCGTCTATATCATCGTAAAGTGTGAAGTTCAGCTTTTCACAATCATATCCCCTGACCTGTGCCTTTAACGGTCCGACGGAAATAATATGCACTTCCTTCGGTTCGAGGGACAAGCCTGTGCCGGAATGCTTCATCAGACTTTCCTTTACAGTCCACAGATCGGTGCAGGCTATATCCCTGTCCTCCGAGAAAGAGGATAAATGAGCCGTCTCACTTTCGGTAAAAACCGCTCGCATAAATTCATCGTCAAATTTATGATGCTCTTCGATATCGACACCGACAGGCTTGTCCGAGAACGCGCATACAGCGAAGCTGCCGGAATGTGAGATGTTGAAGAAGATGTCGCTTCGCCCTATGACGAACGGCTTTTCATTCCTGCCGTAGCCGAGCCGGAAGTCCGTTATGCCGAGCTTCATAAGCCCGTGACGCAGAAGTATCCCCGCGCCGACAGACAGCCGCTTGTCTTTTTCAAAGCGGAAACGGTCTGTCTTTAGCTGCCGTTCACTGTCCGTCTGCGCGTAATACCTGCGGAACAATTGTTCATTGCAGAGTTTATCGCTGTTCAGAGCATATAACACATTTTTCATGATATCGGTTTTCACTCTATATCTTGTCAAAGAAATCCAGCGACTCAACAGCCGTTATCACTTTTTCAAGATACGCGTCGTCAACGATCGGCCACTTGAAGTCAAGTCGATACAGCGCATTTGTCGTAAAGTAATTGTCGCTTTCCACCTGTACGTTCTTATCTTCGCCTTTTCCGTTATACGCTACCAGCGATGTGACAGCTTCGCTGAAAGAATCATTCCCGGAGGCTTCCTGCATGATACGGGCAAATTCCCCTTCCGTGACAATGTCTATCTTCATGCCGTGGCGTTTCAGTGCAAAGACGATATCCCCCATGGTTACGAAATGATTGTTGTTGATATGGAAGACGCTGAATCTGCTGTCCACGCCGGAAAGCGCAAGCACCGCACCTGCCGTAGCGTCTATCGGCGAGAACTCAACAGCACCCGCAAGCGCAGTCACCGGGCAGGCACCCAGATGATTGAATGCCGCAAGAGACCGCATAAATGCGTTGGTAAGCAGGTTTATCTGGAACTCGCCGTCCGAGTATCTTCCCATGAGATTTCCCGCTCTCAGTATGACGGCATCAAGTCCCTTCTCCGCTTTCGCTTCGAGTATCGCCCGCTCCGCCAAAAACTTGGTGCGCACATAGTCGTTGTCCACATACTGACCGATATACAGGTTGTTCTCGCAGAGCTTGACCGAATGTGCGGCATTCACCTCTCCGCCCACGGAAAGCGTGGATATCTGCACAAGCCGCATACCGTTGCGCAGACACACTTCGATCAGGTTTTCAACGCCGTGATAATTAATACGATCCAGAATATCGTCCTTGACAAAATGCTTGACATTGGCGGCGCAGTTGATTATCGCGTCAGCCTTCACACCGTCAAGAGCCGTCAGGGATCTTTTATCCGTAATATCTCCTTCAACGCAGAAGATACGGCTTCCGAACAGATCGACAAAAGGATTGTCGAAATAATACATGAGCAGTGATTTCAGCCTGTCCTCCGCGGTTTCATCTTCGCTGCTGCGTATGAGGCAGGTGATCTTACCCTGCGTCTCCTCGATGAACTTATGCAGCACATGGATACCGAGGAAGCCTGTGGCACCGGTCAGTATCACATCACCCACCGGCTTTGCGGAGATCTCGTCGATGTGCGCCATTGTATCCTGCGCTATGAGACGGTTGATATTGCTGTATTCGTAATCAGCCGCCTGCTTTGAGCGTTCCGATCTGCCGGCGCCTTCAATTACGGCAGCCAGCCGACGCGGTGAAGGATTGTCAAAGATATCCTTGTAAACAATGGGATAGCCTTTTCCCATTGCGTATGTGAGCAGGTTCGCCGCGGAAATGGAGCTTCCTCCGATCTCGAAGAAATTGTCCGCTGCGCCGACTTTCTCAAGTCCGAGTATCTTCGCGTACTGTTCGCAAAGCTCCTTCTCCAGCGGTGTTGCGGGCTCCTCGAAATCGCCGCGCACATCCTGCCTTACCGGCAGCGGCAGCTTCTTTCTATTCACCTTCTGGTTCTGGTTGAGCGGTATGCTGTCGATCTGCATGAATGCTGCCGGGACCATATAATCCGGTTTTTTGCTGCGTATGAATGCGGCGAGCTCTGCCTGATCTATAACCCTTTCCGACACCAGATACGCCGCCATGAATTTTCCGCCCGCCGGATCGTCAAACGCCTGTACAGTTGCATCCTTAATACCGTCATACTGCCGGATGACGCTCTCCACCTCGCTGAGTTCTATCCTGAACCCGCGGATCTTGACCTGTCCGTCATTACGCCCGATAAAGTCTATCCTTCCGTCGGGCAGTCTGCGCACGATGTCTCCCGTGCGGTAAACACGCTCGTATCCCGGCGCGTTGCAGAAGGGATTGGGAATGAACGACTTTGCCGTATTTTCCGGCAGGTTGAGATATCCGAGACCGACACCGTAACCCGCGATCCAGAGCTCTCCGAGTGCTCCCACCGGCAGCTCCGAGCCGTTCCTGTCAGCCACATAGAGTCTGTAATTGTCCAAAGGCTGCCCTATCGGTACGCGCAACGAGTTTTCTGTCACGGGACAGATCGTGGCGAATATCGTACATTCAGTCGGACCATAGCCGTTATAGAATGTGTAATTCGCTTTCGGTTCGAACGGAACCAGTTTTTCTCCTCCGGAAAGGAGATATCTGAGGCTGCTCTTCGGAATGGTAGTCGCGAACATTCGCGCCATCTGTGTTGTCATGAAAGAATGTGTTACACAGTTCTTTTCAAAATACGCGTTGACTTCCGGAAGATTAAGCCGCATTTCCTCGGGAACAATGCATAAGCAGGCACCCGTGGTCAGCGCCGTGTACATATCCATCATGCAGGCGTCGAACCCGAAGCTCGCATAAGCGGCGACTGTCGAATCCGCGGTCAGTTCAAAGTGATCCCTGTACCACGCACAGAAGTTCACCAGATTTCTGTGGCACAGCATAACACCCTTCGGTCTTCCCGTCGTT
Organism: Ruminiclostridium sp.; assembly: GCA_017395555.1. Lineage (GTDB taxonomy): Bacteria > Bacillota > Clostridia > Oscillospirales > Ruminococcaceae > Ruminiclostridium_E. The sequence goes on from JAFPUE010000046.1 coordinate 11,764, forward strand.
CCCGACGTATAAAGCAGAATGAAAAGCGAGTCGGGTGTGAGCTGCGTATCCGCTGGCGTTTTATTTGGCAGCGCCGGGATATCTTGTGTATAAAGCACCTCGCCCTTAAAGCCGGGAATAACGTCCTTCAGACTTTCATCCTCGATAAGCGCTTTCGCCCCGGAATCCTCTGTCATGAACGCAAGACGTTCTGCCGGATAACCGGGATCAAGCGGCTGATATGCCGCCCCTGTCTTAAGAACGCCGAGCGCTGTGACGGGCATATATTCGCTTCTCGGTATCAGAACGGAAACAACGTCTCCCTTTCCGATGCCTTTTTCCTGCAGGTACGCCGCAATGTTGTCCGAAATTGAATCAAGCTCCGCGTAGGTCAGCACCCTGTCATTGTAGATAACGGCGCGTCCCGAAGGCACTGCTTTTGCCGCTCTTCTGAAAAGCGTGACAATATCGGTGTCCTCGATCTCCTTTTCGGTGCGGTTGAATTCATCGAGCTGCTGCCGTTCCTGTGCGCCGACGAGGGAAATATCCTCCATACGCAGGTCACTTATTAGCCCACCGAATACACGGGCAGTTGCTTCAAGCAGCGCCCTTATGCTCCACTCCTCATAATGCTTCGCGTCATAATCGCAGATGATCTCAAAGCCGTTATCTTTTTCAGCCACAAAGATCGTCAGCGCCGCTTTGAGGGCATTCAGCGAAAGCTGCACCGGCTCCGCGCTCTTTCCGCCGATATCGGTGTTTGAAAGCAGTCTGCCCTGATATACAAAGAGAATGTTTGCCTTGACATCGAACTGTCCGGAGATCTCGGCAAAGGAGAAGATATCGTTTGCCATACTGTCCGACAGCTGCTGTCCGATACGCTTCGCAAATTCTCTGCCCCGCTCGTCTGCGTCCGGGCGGCAGACCACCGGCAGCGTATGCACAAACATACCGACGCTGCCGATAAGGCGCGGATCGTTCCTTCCGTTGTAAACCGTTGTGAAGATGCTGTCCTCGCGGTACAGGAACTTCGACAGGGCAAAGCCGAACGCCGCGTTCCAAAGCCCGTTCAGCGTCACGCCGCCGTCTTTTATCGTTTCGGCAAGACTGCCGCTGTCAGGCACGGTCTGTATCGTCAGATGTCCGATATCCGAACCGGACTTTTCCCTGTCATATACGGGCAGGCAGTCGGTATCTGAACCGTCCAGCAGTCCGGTATAGTACGATCTTGCTTTTTCATAGTATGCGCCGCTGCGGAGCTTCTCTTCAAGCAGTGCAAATTCAAAGCCAGTGAAATGCTCCGTTTCCGGCGTTTCCCCGGCATAAGCCCGGTTCACATCATTCAGTATGATCTGTATGGACTCTCCGTCAACCACGATATGATGACCGTCCATGAACAGATATCGGTCATCACCGTCATGAATGATCGCGGTACGGAAAAGGCTGTCTTTTGTAAGATCAAACGGACGCACGAGCCCGTCAAAGCCGTTTTCAACGGAACCGATATCAACGTCGGACACCGTCTGACGGTCTGCATCTCTCCGCTCCGCCATGATCTGACCGTTCTCTCCGGGAGAAAGGCGCATTTTCAGATACGGATGCGCGTCCACAGCCGTGATCAACGCCTGTTTCAGCCTGTCGGTATCTATGTCCCTGTCGAGCTTCAACAGCACCGGCTCATTGTAGATAGTTGTATCCGGGTTTGCAAGGCACTCCACATAAACGCCCTGCTGAACGGTGGATATCGGATACTTCTCCTGCAGCCCGAAGTGCTCCTCCTCGCCGGCAGAGGCTATCCAATCCGCGATCCTGCGGATTGTTCCGTTCTCTTTCAGATCGGAGAGTTTGAAGCTCCTGTCAAATGTTTTGGAAATGAGCGCGCTGAAACGCATAGCCCCGATAGATGTCAGACCGGCAGCCGCGAGCTCCGTCGTCACGCCTATCTTCCTGCCCGGAAGCACCTCGCCGATCAGATCAACGAGCTTCTGCTCCGTTTCATTTTCCGGCAGATCAATGACCTCATCCGAAGGCAGCGGCATAGCCCTGAGCACCTTGCGGTCTATCTTCCCGTTCGGCGTCATCGGCATTTTATCAAGCTGTACATATACAGTCGGCACCATGTATTCCGTCAGGGTACCGGAAAGGTACGTGCGCAATGCCTTCCGGTCCGTCTCGCTGTCCGCCGTGAAATACAGCACCAGCTGATCTCCGATCACTTCCGCGGCTGTATGCAGGATACCTTCATACTGTCCTGCGGTATTCTCTATCTCGCCAAGCTCGATACGGAAGCCGCGCAGCTTCACCTGAGTGTCGATACGGCCGAGGAATTCAAGCTCTCCGTCTTTGTTGTATTTTGCCAGATCACCGGTGCGGTACATTTTACCGCCGGGCTTTCCGGTGAAATCGCAGGTAATAAACTTCTCCTCTGTCAGCTCTTTTCTTTTCCAGTAGCCTTCCGCTACCTGCGGACCCGCAAGGCACAGTTCGCCCGCAGCACCCTGCGGCAGCAGTCTCCCGTCTGCGTCGCAGATCACAGACCATGTGTTCGGCACGGCACGCCCGATAGGGATATCCGTATCCTTCTCCTGATCCACAACATGATACGACGAGCAGACCGTGAACTCCGTGGGTCCGTAACCGTTGATGATCCTGATATCCGTCTTTGCGCAGGGCAGCATCTTTTCTCCGCCCATCATAATATACCGCAGCTCCATATCGGGATACTGGTTCACCATAGCCATACCGATCTGTGTGGACATTGTCAGCGCCGTAATACGGTGCTCACGGAAATACTCGTTCATTCCCGCCATATCCTTGCGAAGCTCGTCCGAAAGAATATGTATCTCCCCTCCGGCGGCAAGCGGACAGATAAGGTCATCCAGCGAAGCGTCAAAGGCGAAGCTGGGATGTACTGCATGAACGCTGTTTTTGCTTAATTCAAGATCACATATCCTCCATTCGGCGTACGCGCGGAGCGAACGATGGCTCTGCACTACCCCCTTGGGCTTTCCCGTAGAGCCGGAGGTATAGATCATATAGGCACGGTGCGCGGGTGTCGCCCTGTTGATGTTGTCCGCTTCCGGCACCTCCGCCAGAACCTGTGCGATAGTTTCCTCCGTCAGCACAGCCTGCGCCTCCGAGTCCTCCAGCATATAGGCTATTCTGTCCTCGGGGTATTCCGGATCTATCGGCACATACGCCGCCCCCGCTTTCTGTATGCCGATGATCGCCGCCGGAAATTCCTTTACGCGGTCTGTCTTCACGGCAACAAAACTGTTTTCCCTGACCCCGTGAGCTGTAAGATATGCGGCGATGCGATCGGATACTTTATCCAGCTCGCCGTAGGTATAGCTTCCCGTGCTGTCCGTTACCGCTGTCTTATCCGGTGTTTCACGGACATTTTTAATGAACAGATCGAGCCATGTTTCCGAGACATCATAATCAAGTGTCCTGCCGCGGGAAAGCTCAAGTATTTCATTTTCTTCCGCCGCGTCCAGAAGCTTCACTTCCGACATTTTTTCTTTCACGGTCAATCCGCGCAGGACATTTCCGAAGCATTTCGCAAACCGCGCGATGTATTCTCCGCTGAACCGGTCCGCGTGATACTGGATATGCAGTATCAGCCTGCCGTCCGACGGATACAGCTCCGCCGTCAGCGCGCTTCCCGTCGCGACAAATGCAAGCTCCTCACGGGTCAGCTGCAGAGGGCTGTCTTTCGGCACCTCCATAAGATCCGTCTGCCAAGCGAACTGCGCGTCACCGGTCACAGCCGTTTGTGCAGCAAGCTCCGCAAAGGAGAAGATGTCGTTTGCCATTGAGCCGAGCATCTGCTCTTTCAGCTCATCGAGGTATTCCGTGACCGGACGGTTCTTTCCGGTACGGCAGAGCACCGGCAGAGTGGTGACGAACATGGAGACCGTGCGCTGTGTGCGGGGGTCTCTGCGTCCGTTATATATCGTGGAGAAAAGCGCTTCCTTCTTCGTCGTATAGGACGCGAGCACCATACCGAAAGCGGCTGTGGATATCACATTCTCCGATGTTTTCAGCTTTTCGCAAGCCGCGCTCAGTTCATTTGCGGACAGATCGAGCGTACAGCGCAGGTCTCCGTAAGTGCGCTCCTTAGCCTTAAGGTCACCCTGCGGAAGCGTGGTCTCCTCCGCTTCACCGAATTGGCTCAGATACCATTCCTTTGCGTGTTTCCATGCTTCACCCTGCCGCGCGGCATTCTCCGCCGCTGCTGCGTCAAAGGCTGTCCAGCTTTCGGCTTCGATGTCTTCGCCGAGGAATGCCCTTTGCAGCTGCGCTCCGATTATCTGCATGGATGTCCCGTCAAATACGATATGGTGGAAATCCATAAACAGATATTTATGGCTTTCCGTTTCAAATATCCGCATACGGAAAAGGCGTTCGCGCATGATAAAGAACGGCTGCACCAGAGAAGCCCTGCGCTGTTCCCATTCCGCCTCCGTTATACGTTCCACCTCGCACACCGGCTGTGCGGCGTACTCCGGAGAATACCGCATTGTGGGCTGCCCGTCCTCATCGGTCCCGATCGCGGCAAACAGACCCGGATGAGCGCGCAGAGTCCGGTCAACGGCACCGGCAAGCCGCCCGGTGTCCGTATCATCACCCAGACGAAACAGCATCGGGTTGTTATAGACCGCCTCGCCTTCGTGCATTTCACATTCAAGGAAGATACCAAGCTGTGACTGCGTCAGCGGGCAGGCACGGTTCAGGTTGTCCTCCTGCGGCTCGGGGAGCTCTCTTGTTTCCGCGAGGTATATCTCCGCTATCTTGTTCGGGGTACGTCCCCGGAATATCTGGCTTATGCTGAGCCCGGGAAGGCTGCATGCCCCCACGACTTCCATTGAGGTAACGGAGCTTCCGCCCATGCGGTAGAAATCCTCTTCCGCGCTGAAACGCTCCATGCCCAGCACCGATGCCATTGCCTCACATATCGCACGCGCCGTTTCGTTTTCCGGTGCGACATATTCCTTTTCTTTTTCCGCGGGCTTCGGAAGCAGACGACGGCTGATCTTGCCGGTAGCCGTGCGCGGCAGCTCGTCAAGGTGTATGAAGTGCGACGGTATCATGTAATACGGCAGCACATCACCGAGCTTTTTTCTCACTTCCTCAATGTCCGGCTCGACGGGATCGGCGTAATAAAGGCAGACGAACGCGTCCTCGCCCTCACCGAAGCCCCGTGCCACCACCTGCTGCAGACCCGTCACACGGCGCGCTGCCGCTTCGATCTCGGCGGGTTCAACACGGTTGCCGGATATCTTTATCATATCGTCGATACGCCCGATGACTTCATACTGTCCGTCCGGGCGCCTGCGTGCAAGGTCATGGGTACGGTATTCCCCGTTCATGAACGCCCTCGCGTTTTCTTCCGGGCGGTTGATATATCCGCGCACGAACGGGTTTTCAACGCACAGCTCACCCGTTTGCCCGTCGGGTACGGGATTTCCTTCTTCATCACGTAGGGTTATCTTCATATCCGTGAACGGTCTTCCGACAGGCGCGATCTCATTCGGGCTGTCAAGATATGCGGACGCAACGACGAAACCGGTCTCGCTCATATCGTAGCCGTTGATGACCTGTACCTCCGGGTCGCCGCTCCAGATGCCGTTTGCGGGTTCCGAGCCGACAAGAAATTTTTTCAGCGTGGGTATCTTCCGGAACAGGCGATATACCGACGGCGCACAGAATAAGGAATCAACACCGCTTTCGGCAAACGCACTCCCCACCACCGACGGATCTTTCGCAATACTGTAGGGGACAACGCTGATCTTCATGCCTGTGTCCAGAAGAATGATAAATACGTGCACCGCGACAATAAAATTCAGCGGCGCGATCAGGGCAAGATGATCTCCCGCTCCTAACTGACAATTCTCACCGTCCCACGTGCTTTTGGCTATCGTGTCCAGATTTCCGTATTCGTGCAGCACGCCCTTCGGTTTTCCGGTGGTGCCGGAGGTATAGACCGCAAAGGCCGCGTCATGGTCGCTCACTTCGGCAAAACCGTCCAAAGGCTCGCACCGGAGTATCTCCTCCCATGCCGCGCTGTCTATGACGATTTTACACCCGCAGTCCTTCTGAATAAACGCGATACGCTCCGCGGGATACCCTTCCTCAAGTACGACAAAAGCAGCCCCGGCCTTCCATACGCCAAGCATGGCAATGAACGTCTCCGCTCCGCGCGGAAGCAGGATATTCACGAAATCCTCACGGCCTATCCCGTGATCCCGGAGATACCGGTACACCTTGCCGGAGAGCATATCCAGTTCCCGCAGTGTGATCTTATTGTTTTCTCCCATTGCCGAAAGGCACACCATATCCGGGGTGTTTTTGATACGTTCCTGAATTCTTCGGAATATCCTGTTCATCTGCTTTTCCTCCTGTAATGTACGCGTCGGTTCCGTTATTTCTCCGGCATCTCCGCTTCAAAAACCATAGTCAGTATGTTATATCCGTCTATACGGCTGTAAACCATGTCGCTGCTTTTCATACGGGCAAGCATGATACCCATGCCGCCCCTGTCAAGCTCCTCAAACTGCGGCATTTCCCTTTCCGCCGTCACCGGGTCAAAGGCGGTGCCGTTGTCGGCAAAGGCTGCCAGCCACGTGTCCCCGATACATCTTCCCGCAAAGCGTATCTCATCCGCACCGGAATAATTCACGATATTGGTGAAGATCTCCTCGCAGGCAAGCACGATATCTATTGCCCTGTCGTTTTCTCCGAGCGCGGAGATCGTGAGCTCCTTTACGGTCCCGAATGACCCAAGCTCGGGAGGAAGTGTCCGCCATGCGTCCGCACTGCCTTTGTACACAAGCGCAAGACAGGTGATGTCGTCAAACTGTTCACCGCCCTCCGCGAACGCGTCCACCGATGCCAGCGTATCGCGTATCAGCGCAAGCGTATCATACGAACGGCTGTCCTCGCTGTATTCCGCCCGAACCATTTCACGGAGCCGTTCATCACCGTACGGATTTCTTCCGGTGTCAATGGCTTCCGTAACGCCGTCCGTGTACAGGAAAATACCGTCGCCGTCCCGCAGAACGATCTTCTGTTCATCTATCTGCGAGTTCTCAAACAGACCCAGCGCCACGCCGCTCATCACGTCCGGATAGAAAGGCTCACGGCTCAGTATCAGCGGCTTTTCATGCCCCGCGTTCGCAATGGTGACAATGCCGGTTTCCGTGTCGAGCATAAGCGCCGATACGGTAGCGAACATATTCTCGGGATTGGAAGCGCAAAGCTCCCTGTTCACGCGGTTGAGCGTGTCTGCGAGACCCCGTCCCGCCATTATGTTCTCCCGTATGCTGGCTTTTACGGTGGTCATAAACAGCGCCGCGGAAACACCTTTTCCCGAGCTGTCCCCGATCACGGCGCAGACCCGCCTGTCGTCCGGGCGTATCAGATCGTAGAAATCGCCGCCGACCTCACGGGCTGCCCGCATACATCCGTTGATCTCGAACCTGTCCCCTGTCACGGAGCACTCACGGGGGACTATACCGTCCTGTATTTTTCTCGCTACATCCAGCTGCGTCTGATTATAGATACGTTCTTCCGTAAGCGCCTCAATATCGCTTACATAACGGCTGATGTCCTTCGTCATCGTACCGAAAATTTCCTCGATATCCGTGACCTCATCTTCATATAAGATCAGCCGCTTGTCCGGTGTCCCGGTTTCCTTTCTGTCCGCGGCAAAACGCCTCATACGCTGTGACAATGCAACTATCGGGCGCGTCACGGAATGACGGATAAGCAGCAGCGCGATGACGCAGGTCACGGCAATAATAGCAGCCCCGCTCAGCAGCACCTGCCACATATCATTCATGGCATCCGCATTTATGCGCTCCATTCCGCAGTCCGCGCCTATCATGGCAACGATATTACCGTTCTCATCAAGCATCGGTACAATATGCATACATACCCAGCCGTACTCGTTGTCGATCAGTTCATAGTCCTCGTCCTTTATCCTGTTCAGAACATTTATCTCGGCACGGTAAAGCGGCGTGGTCCTTGTCGTTCCGAATGCGTACTCTCTCTGCATACGCTGATCGTCCTCGTCCGTGTTTGCCGCGCAGATGATGTATTGCCTGTATCCGTCCTCATTGATCGTATAAAGATACAGGTACCGGAGATTTGTACTGCGGCACAGGAATCGGAATATAGAATGCATTTCATCCCGGGTGTCCTCATCCGTATTCAGCTCTTCCATAATATTTTCCAGGCCGTATGATTCTATCATCTCCGACACAGAGTGGGCTGCCGCACCGGCAAACCGGTCACCCTGCTGAATTTCCTGATCGATCATATAGTCGTAAACAAAAAAATATGTGATCGACGATGCTATTATCATAGCGATCAGAAACAGTAAGGCTATGCGCGTAAGTATTGATGCTCTTATCTTCTTTTTCATTCAAAATGAACGGTCTTGTCTATACCCGTCGTCTTAAATATATTCAGGATCCTCGGAGAAGCGCCCTTTACAGTCAGCGCTCCGTTCATCTTCTTGTACGCGAAGACTACCGCGCGCACGCCTGTTGAGGCAATATATTCCAGTCCGGAAAAATCGAACACCATGCTGTTTATGCCGTCCTCCGTTTTTTCCAGCTCCGCCAGCAGTTCGGGAGCTGCCTGCGTATCCAGCCAGCCCTCCAGCGCGAGCGTTACTTCGTTTCCATTCTGTATTTTTTTGATCGTCACAACAATTACCCCTTTCTACGGATAATACATTCCCCGAAATGCCGCCGTGCCGTGCCTCCGATCGGTCATTCCGGACAGCGGATCACACATTCACAACGGGAAATCAGTCCAATATATATTTTATCATAAAACCACAAATATTGCAATAGTATTGCAGTATTTTTTAGCAATTTCAGCAAATCCGGCATAGGCATACCGGGCATCAGTTTTCCGCGGGGTTTTCGATCTCAAGGTTGACGGAGACCCGGAAATATGTATATATTTATTGAAATTATCGAACGGAACGGAAATTTAAGGATACGATGATTAAAGATCGTGCGTTGATTGCGTTGTAGATTTAGCTGGCAGATTGTACAAATTCTCCGCGGGCGTGCCGGCGCAAATCAAGGGGAATTTGTGCAGGATGACGGCTAAAGATGCAATGCAAGCGACGTGCAGGATTAAATCAGCGGGATACTGCTTGTCCAGCTTGCGTATATGACGATAAAAAACTATCGGGAAAACAAAAACAAGCACTCATTATTCCCGATAGTAATAGTATTGCTGAAAGCGGCGGCGGTGCCTGCGCTACCCGTAATTCCGCTATCGGCGGTATCAATGTGTGCGTCTCCGCAGCTTCAAGTACAGCGATCAACGAGGCCGGAGGCAGTGTTGACTTCGGCTGTCCTGTTGACGCGGACCTTATGACCGACGGCGAGAATCCCTATGAGAATTTCTATGATCTCAGTCTGCTCAGTGAGAAGATGAATGAGTATTTTGAAAACAGATAATGCTGACAAGAGCAATATATTTATTTAGATAATACGTGATATATTCAAAAAAGTGGTGACAGCGGGGACATCGGTGACAGCTCATTCAGCGAGCGGATTCCCTCAAATGATTTGTCTCCACTTTCTATTTCTGTTTCACCGGATTATAAATGACAGGCAGCGAAAAAATACTTGATAATTTTTACGTCAAGGGGTTTGAGGAACCTTCTCCAGCAAACTAAGCTTTACGGAAGTGACGATTAGCGAAAACTGCCGAAAACGCTGATTTGTGTTCACATATCATATCAAGACCATTTCAGAATTATAAAAATCCGCAAATATGCTGCATAGACAGGCGTGAATAATCAGACATCATTTATGTTGACATTTTTAATTTCCGGTGATATAATTAATGTGTCCTCAACAACTGCCTTATGGCAGTTGTTGTTCCGAAATCCGCAATGCGGACTTCGGAGAGCCTTAAAAATACACTTTCAGCGTATTTTCAAGGCGGACACATTTCTTGATGTCAAGCTCATTCCGACCTACGGTCGGACAAAAGTGCAAGAAAAATTTGATTATTTTTGGATTTTCCTTGCACTTTTGCAACCACGAACAGGATTCAAGCTGCGCTATGAAGCCTGTTCGCGGTTGATGAGCAGACATTAATTAATAAAAAATATAATAATTACAAGGAGAAGAATGTAATGAAAAAGAAAATCATTTCCGTTATACTCGCAGCTCTGATGATTGGCACCGCCGCATCCTGCGCAAACTCAAAGCCCGCCGAGACTGCCGCCGCAGCACCAGTTCCCGCCGAAACTGCACCGAGCATACTCGGACAGGAATCCGAGAAAGGAGATAAATTTACACTGTATCTTGGTCTCAACGATAAGGATACCTACGAGCAGAAGTACAGCCTTGAGGACTCCTATGAGAAAGCCAACCGCATTGTTGCAAAACACGCCGGCGGATTTACGCAGATGAGCGCAAAGGGCGGCTGGACCGACGAGAGCGAAGCAATGTTCTATGAAAACACTATTGTATATATAGTCTTCGATATCTCCGATGAAAACCTTTCCGCGATGCTTGACGAGCTTATCAAGGAATTCAATCAGAGCACGGTGCTTGTAGAAAGAGAATCAAAGCAGCACATCTACTATCACGGAAAATAAGCACGGACAGGATTTTATCCGCTGTGACCGACCGGAAATATAGAGCAGTTTGTATGTATTGGCTTTGCTGTTTAAATAAGAAGACCAACAACAAATAATAACGTAAAATATAATAGTAAATAAAAACAGAGAGCGGACATAAATGCCGTTCTCTGTTTTGTTTATTGCCATTGTACCTCATCTGTTTCCAAAATTCAATAATATTTCGATTTCGGGAAACAGAGATCAGATAATCTCAGCTGCCGCTGCATACTCCGCGACGAGTTCTTTACAATTATTTTGAGTTTTCCTCATCGTTATGTCTTATCTGCGCGCGTTTGATCTTACCGCCGAGGGTTTTCGGAAGCTCGTCAACGTATTCGATAACGCGAGGATACTTGTAAGGCGCGGTCTCACGCTTAACGTGGTTCTGCAGCTCCTTTGTAAGCTCGGGCGAAGGAGTATATCCCTTTGCGAGAACTACGGTAGCCTTTACGATCTGACCTCTGATGGGATCGGGCGCGCCGGTTATAGCGGATTCGACAACAGCAGGGTGAGTGAGCAGTGCGCTTTCAACCTCGAACGGGCCGATACGGTATCCGGAGCATTTGATAACGTCATCATTCCTGCCCACGAACCAGTAGTAACCATGAGAATCACGCCACGCGACATCGCCTGTATCGTAGTTTGCGCCGCCGAGCACCGCCTTGGTCAGATCGGGATTCTTGTAGTATCCGCAGAAAAGTCCGGTGGGATGATGCTTGTCTATATCGCACGCCATGATGCTTCCCTCTTCACCGTCTTCGGTTTCCGTGCCGTCCGGACGCAGGAGGCGGATATTATAGAGCGGAGAAGGCTTTCCGGTTGAACCCGGTTTGGGATCTATCCACGGGAAGTTTGCGATAAGTACGGAGCCCTCGGTCTGACCGAAGCCTTCACGCATTTTCTTGCCTGTAAGCTCATAGATACGGTTGAATACCTCGGGATTAAGCGGTTCGCCGGCATTGCAGAAGTTCTCGATAGTGGAAAGGTCATACTGAGTCATATCCTCCTGCAGCATGAAGCGGTACATGGTAGGCGGAGCACAGAAAGTGGTGAGCTTGTACTTGCTGATGACCGAGAGCATATCCTTTGCATCGAATCGCCCGGTGAAGTCATAAACGAACTGTACGGCTCCGCATATCCACTGTCCGTAGATCTTGCCCCAGCCGAATTTAGCCCAGCCGGAATCCGAAATAGACATATGGAGCTTGTTCTCCTGCACCTGATGCCAGTACTTTGCGGTAACAATGTGACCGAGAGGGTATGTGTAGTTATGGCACACCATTTTCGGCATTCCCGTAGAGCCGGAGGTGAAATATATCAGCATTATATCGGTAGCTTTTGTAGCCTGATCGTCGGTAGGACGCTCGAATGTATCGGGATACTTTGCGATCTCGTCCTCGAAGAAATCCCAGCCGTCACGGGGTTCGGCAACGGCTATTTTCTTGCGGAGAGTTTTTATTTCGGGCGCGGCACCGTCGATCTGAGTGCGGATATACTCGTCATCACAGGCGATAATAGCGGATATTCCCGCCATATTCCCGCGGTAGGCGATATCATGAGTGGTAAAAAGAAGGTTGCCCGGAATAAGGATGACTCCCAGCTTATGCAGAGCCGTGGCTATTACCCAGTATTCCCAGCGGCGGCGGAGAATAAGCAGAACGACGTCGCCCTTTTTAAGTCCGAGGCTGCGGAAATAGTGGCAGGTCCGGTTCGAGAGCCTGGATATATCCGTGAATGTGAAAGTGCGCTCCTGTTTGTCGTGGCTGAGCCATAGCATAGCCTTCTTGTCGGGTTCCTGCTTTGCCCATTCGTCAACGATGTCCCAGCCAAAATTGAAATCATCGGGGATGTTTACACGGTAGTTTTCTACGAAATCCTCGTAAGAATCAAATTCTATACGAGGAAGATAGCGGTCTAAAAGCATTTTAACAAATCTCTCCTTTTTTCATATAAGTTCGGCGGATCATTCGGCGATCACAGTCAGGAACCTTGCCTTGGTATCACCATGGCAGCGCTGACCGTGAGGATATGAAGGATTGAAATATACAGAATCGCCCTCTTTGAGATTGATAACCGTGTCCTCGAAGATAATATCTATGCTTCCCCTGAGAACGAGGTTGAATTCCTGTCCCGAATGAGTAACAAGCTCAGCCGGTTCGTCGGAAGGCTCAAGAGTAACAAGGAGAGGCTGCATGATCTTGTCCGCATAGCGGAAAGCCAGATCCTTGAAGCGATAGCCGGGGAAACGGCTGACCGTCTTTCCCTGTCCGCGCCGTACTACCTGATAAGTATCTATACGGCTTGGTTCGCCGGTAATAAGTTCGTTGAAATCAACTTTGAATTTGGTAGCGATCTCATAGATGACGCTTATCGGAAAATCTCCGTCCAGCTCATAGCCGGCATATACATCGGCAGCAATACCGAGTTCATCTGCCAGCTGTTCCTGTGTGTAATCACACACTTCACGCAATTCGCGGACACGAGCAGCAATTTCTTTGATGCTTTCCATAATGTTACCTCCATTTAAGTTATTATATTGGTACAAATATATATTATATCACAAATCGACAAAATAAGCAAGACAAAAATACCCGATTTCAAGAAAATCGGGTATAAAATATCAGTAAATTCCAAATCTTTGTTCTGTTTTTCATAGCACGATCCGGCTCAATACTCATTTTGCAGCGCGTTTTCTCTTGTCAAAGCCTATCAGAACAACCTTCAGTATCAGCGATATCACCCACGCGAGAATGAAGTAAATAACCGCTGTTGCTATCAACGGGAAGAACGCCTCATAAGTGCGGCTTCTGATAATGTCACTCATCTTCGTGAGATCCTGTATCGCGATATAGCCCACTATCGACGTGCTTTTCAGCAGCGAAACGATCTCCTGTTTATACACGGGTATGAACCGTACTGCCGCCTGCGGGAAGATGAACTTGAAAAATGCCTGATTTTCATTGTAGCCGAGGGCAAGCGCCGCTTCACGCTGTCCGCCGTCGATGCTCTCGATGCCCGAGCGCATGATCTCGGACGCATACGCGCCGAAATTCAGAGTGAAACCGATGATCGCTACCCATACCGCTTCAAGTCCCGACTTTCCGAGAATGACATAATACAGTATCATCAGCAGTACCACTACCGGCGTGCCTTGCAGGAGCTTGACATAGATGTTGCTTATAGCGTTCGCGAGCCTGCTTCCGGTGCGTCGGAACATACACACAAGGAAGGCAAGCACAGAGCCCATCAGAGCTGACATCACAGTTATAAAGCAGGTCGTGCCGATACCTTCAAGTATCAGCTTCCAGCGGTCTTCGCGGATGAAATTCTTCTCGAAGCTGGAAACTATGCTGTCGAGGAAGCCAACGCTTCCGGCGTTCTGCGGGCTTTCAGCGCCGACTGCCGCGGTCACAAATACAACAGTGCTTCCCGATTCCTTATCGGAGAAGTAGACGCTTTCCGCGCGCTCGGCTGTTACCGAGATATTTGCCGCGGCCATATCGTATTTTTCCGCGGAGATACCCGGTATTACTGCGGAGAATGTCATCGTATCGAAATCCGGTGTATAACCGTACTCGCGGCAGAACATTGCCACAAGCTCGATCTCGTAGCCCGTGACCTCGCCGTTGTATGTGTACTCCCACGGCGGCGTCGTACCGTCGCACGCAATGCTCAGGACTCCATTCTCGCCCGTGAAGCCTGTCAAATCAACGGACTGTTCGATCTCACCCTCTGTCCACTTTTTAAGAAGCACGTCCATTGTACCGTCGGCTTTTATCTTCTTGAGAAACGCGTTTATCTTATCGCGCAAAACCGCACCGTTTTCCGTTTTCGGGAAAGCAAACGCATAGGCGGTATCTTCCGCGGCTTCTTTAAGCCAGAACAGGTCGGGGTTTTCCGCTATCATAGTCTCTGCCTGATCCGTTGCCATCAGATAGCCGTCTATCTTTCCCGATACTGCCGCAAGCGCAAGGTCGGATGACACATCAAAATACATATACTCCGCATCCGGAAATACCTTCTGTGCAACGGGTTCGTAGGCGCTGCCTGTAAGTATCCCTATCTTCTTGTCGCCGAAATATGAAAGAGGGGTGTTTTCGGTGACAGTGCTGTTTCCTTTTACAACAAAAGCAATATAGTTGGATGTATAACTGTCGGAGAAGTACACACTTTCCGCACGTTCCTCGGTAACGGTGATATTAGCTCCCGCAAAGTCGTAAGTAGAGGACGCAAGCGCGGGTATCAGCGCTCCGAAATCCATAATTTCTATTTCAAGACCATAACCGTATTTCTCGCAGAAGCTGTACGCCAGCTCAATATCGAGACCGACTTTTTTTCCGTCCGTTATATATGTATATGGCTCGTAAGTACCGGTCGTAGCCATTCTGAGAGTGCCGTTCCTGCCTGAAAGTTCAGGTATATCCATTGTATGTGAGCCGCCGGATGACAACCATTTGTTTAGAAGCGCTTCAAGAGTTCCGTCCGAGCTGATACCGGAAAGGAATTCATTGAACTCATCACGCAGTGCTCCTCCTTTATCGGTTTTCGGGAAAGCAAAAGCTACGTCTGTCTTTGCCGACGATCCGCTGAGTATCTTAAGCCCGGTATTTTCTTCAATAAGTCTCTCCGCCTGTACATCAGAGCTGGCAAAGCCGTCTATTTTGCCTGCGGATACAGCAGCGACCATATCGGAGGCTTTTTCAAAAAATGATATTTTTGTGTCAGGCATATTCTTTTCTATGAAGCTTTCGTAAACGCTTCCTATCATAACGCCGATGTTTTTGTCCTTCAGATCGTCAAGCGACATGTATTCGTGTTTTCCGGAAGCCTCATTCTCTGAAGACACTAGCGCAACCATTATCCCTCCCGCTATCAGAAGCATAATGACCGCTATGATTATAAAATCGACTTTCTTTGTGTTCCTCCGCATATCATGTTCCTCCTGCCCTATGCGTTTTCAAAGGCAATTATTCCGATCACCGATAACGCTGAATTTTCATAAATATACGTATTTATCATTTTTTATTATAGCACCAATATACTGAACAGTCAATAATACTGGTGCAAGTCAAGGAAAATTTGGTCAATATGACAGAAAAGATGCAGGCAAGACAAATGCAAAAGCGTCAGCCGTGCTTTGTGCGGTATTGCCTTTATACTGCCGCGGAAATCCTGCAAAAACAGTGAGTTTTCAATATCCATTTACACAGCATCGGCTTTTCTGCATTCTCACAGTCGAAGTACAAATACATTATATCACAATATTCAGCATATTTCAAGATGATTGCGCGTTATATTGACTTTATCGGCACAATATGGTAAAATATATTACAGATATGTTTGTAATCACGAAGGTCATTTCCATAACAGACCGCCGCGAATACTGCACAGAACAATTCCGCAAAGCACAGGACAGCACAAATACTATCTCCGGGAGAGTATGGAGGAATATTAACTATGAGCCTGCTTTTAGATGAGTACATTGTAAAATATAATGAAAAGAGTATCGGATATTATTACATCTATGATGACAACTCGGTATCCTTCAGCCTTAATTGGGGAAGTCCGTGGGATATAGAGGAAGAATTGAAAGAACTTGGTTTACATAAAGAATACAGAGGGAAAAAGCCCCCTGCAATTTTTCACAAAATGATAAACGACGAAAACCGTGTACCGGGAAGAAAGCGTATCATATACCGCAAAGGGCTTTTAACATTTGAACGGCAGCCAAAGGAAACGGATGAGCGATTCTCGGTATATCAGCGTTCCGCAGATGAGGGAGCGCCGGATTACTCTCCGCTGCCGCATGACGCACCTCATTACGAGGGCGAGAAAACTCCGGAGGGAATGCGGGAATGGTGTTCGTGGTACGCTTTTAACAAAATGGACGACGGCACATATCAGGCAGAGCTCGATGAAGCGTGGTGGTGGGGCGGCGGACACAATGACGGCGGCACTATACGGCGTGAAATACCGGAGGAATGGTTTGATCTCCCTTATGATGATTTTCTGAAAGAATTAGTCAGGATCGTATCTGCCGCGCACTATGGATTTACCCCCGAACTGCTCAAAGAAAGAGCAGGATTAAAAGAATTTTTCGGATATGGAGAATAAACAGCAGAACTTTAAGTCCTCGGCAGAAATGCCGGGGACCCTTTTTATGCCACACTCTCCCTTTGACCGCAGCTGTATGAGATCAGGCACGGCACTTATCCGGGAGTCCGGACAGAGGGACCCCTCCTGTCCATGCGCGCGAGCATTACCGTGCGCCGGTTTTAATTTTATTGTTGCATCTGCAATAAAAATGATGTATAATATTGTTGATAATGCCGAATATTGTATTTTGAGGTATCGTTTGCCCTTTCTCAATTGTTTTATATTCAGAAAGCGCTTTCACATAAGGAGAAGAACCAGATGTCCGGAAATGAATTGAAACGGTATGTGGAGCTGTACCGCACCAGCGTCACGAATGCAGCTTTGTTTATCGTGAAGAATCCCGCAGACGCGGAGGATATAGTGCAGGACGTTTTCCTGAAACTGTACATACACACCGGCGAGTTCAAAAATGACGAGCACGTCAGGGCGTGGCTGCTTCGCTGTGCGATAAACGGCAGTCTGAACCTTGTACGGTCAGGCTGGCATAAGAACTCTGTTTCTCTCGACAGCATAAAAGAACTGCCGGATAATAATCCCGAAACCGGCAGCGAGATAAGAAATGCGATGATGTCACTTGACCCGAAGCTGCGCGCCGTGTTGTATCTCCACTATTTTGAGGGATATACGGACGAAGAAACGGCGAAGATGACCGGCATAAGCACGGCGGCTGTAAAAGGGCGGCTCAGACGCGGGCGTGATAAGCTGCGGAACCTTATTGAAAATGAAAGGGGCTGATCGAATGGAATACAAAAAAGCAATAAACGATACTATCAATGAATTGAAAGGCTCTTTTCGTCCCGCAGACGATGACGAACTCGTAAGGGCGGTGCAAGAAAGGGCTGAAAGAATGAACGATAAAAACGAAAATATAAGGCAAGGCAGTTTCATGGAGATATCTTCGGAATACGCCGAGCCGAAAAAGTCACACAAGGTACTCAACGTGTTCTTGGGAATAGCAGGAACAGCCGCAGTGCTTGCAGGCGCGGTTTTCGGGCTTAACTGGCTGAATGAGCACGGCGGGCTGAAAGAGCGTGAAATCGAAACAAGCGCGGGAGCGGGCTATTCGTCAAATGCCGAAACGACTACCGCTGCCGCGAAAGGTTTTGACTACATTTTTCAGTCATACAGCAGTAACGGGAGCGGATATGTAAATATTGATCAGAGATACTGTGTCGGCGATGATCTCACCGTTCATCTGAAAGGATACAGGTTTGACGGAACACTGGCAAGGATATATTACGATCTTATTTACAAAGATGAGATCGTTGACGGGCTTTCGTCCATGCCGATACGCCCAAAGGACAGCGACATCGGACACTTTGAAAACTGCCAATTTGGCGGCGGCGGAACACTGTTTTCATGCTTTGTGAATTACCGGTTTGATACACCCTCCGAGTCGGCAGAGGTAGAATTCGGCTATACCGATGACCCGCAGAGTGATATTTTCTCGCTTACTATGTACAAGAGCACCGATATGATCGACGAGCCTGCCGTAACGACAGCAATTTATATGACGACTCCCCCTGTTGAAGCTACGACAGTGACTGCTGTCATTCCCGACGGCTCCGACGCTGACGAAAAAACTACGTCGGGCGATGAAATGGAAAAGGCGCACGAAGCGGAGCTTAAAGAACTCAATGATATGAAAGCATATTACGAACATGGGTTTGAAATATATGAGGCTGCAAAAAAGATGATAGCGCTTGAAATTGCGTCGCTGAATCAAAGAAAAGAAACGCTTATGTCGGAGCTTGCCGAGCTTCAGTCTCTCGGTAAAGATACAGGGACTCTCGAACAGGATATAAAGAGTGTAGAGGAAGATATCCGCAAGCAGGAGATCGTGCTTGAATCATACAGCTCGGAAACCGAAAATATTTATGACAAGCTCGGTGCCGTAAAGCTTAAAATTATGAAGATCGAAGCCGAGATGAAAAATCATATATTCTATGAGATCGGCGACGATGAAACGGAAGATAGTGAAGAAACGACAGCAATGATGAATGCTCCGGATGAAACATCACGCACCGGCTATTACGAAGGCGAAGAAGCCCTCAACATCCTGAAACAGTACGCGGGCAATGATTACTGCTACCCGCTGGAGAACTGTACGAAAGACGTGATAAACTACCGCACGCACGACGAATGGACAGGCGATACAAGCACAGACTATCGTTTCAATATTCCCGCCGAGGAGGGCGAGCCGATACTTGCGGTAACGGGCGGCACCGTGATCGAAACAAATTCGCGGAATGTCCCCGGACAGAGCGAGGGTATTTACATCACGATACAGGCTGCCGACGGACGAAAGTGGAGATACAGCCACCTGAGCGACTATTACGTCAGCGAGGGCGACACCGTTAAAGCCGGCGACAGAATAGCCGCAGTCGGAGCGACGGGCTGGTGTACGGGTCCGCTGGTGTGCATATCCTTCCCCGACAGCGAGGTAATTGACCCTGCGAATGATACAAATAACACTGCCGGATAACATTACCCCGTATCGCCTATAATCAGACAAACACAAAAGCTCCCTATCGTAAAATTTACGACAGGGAGCTCTGTTATTACCCGCAGGATGCCTTAACCATGGTATTTGTTAAGCATTATGTTCTTATTGTTATCTTCCCGGTAACATTTGATTAACATCTGCTTTATAACTTGTTTTTTTACAAAACTCAAAACATATTATCGTGCATTTCAACAGACAAGTAATATTGCATAAAACAAGCGCTTTATTATTGCAATACGCACAACGATCTGATGGAATAGTATGCAGCTGTTATTATTTCAGTTCATCGGTTCGGTGTAATTGCTTGTTTATGTCCATTCCACCATATAATCCGATCAATTATTGTTCTTTCAGAAATCCCATAAGCCTGTCCTGAAAATCATGATAATACGGCTTTTCAATAAATACGACATGAGATCCGCCCTTTATCATTTCAAGCTTTGAGCCTTGCGGGAGCTGATCGGCTGCGGTGTTGACAAGCCCGTAATTCAGATATGGATCGCAGTCTCCGCAGATAACAAGCGTGGGTGCTTTCAGCTTTGTCAGGTCTATCAGCTTTTGTTCGGACGAAACACAAATGTCGCGGCGTCCGCCGTTCGGACTTTGCTCACCGTCATAATGCCAGCTGCTCGAACATAGCATTTCTATCACTACCGGATCAGCTATCGAGTAGTCGAAATTTCCGTCGGCATCACGCTGAAAATCATCTGCGGCGTGCTCCCATGTGTTGTGATGAAACGGCTCTGTGACATCATATTCTCCGATACCGCTGAGTATCGGCGCGTACAGCACGAGCTTGTTGATGTGCTCGGTATGATCTGCGGCGAAGCGGCTCACCGTCACAGTTCCCCAGCTCCAGCCGAGAATGTCGATCTTGTCCTGTCCCGATTCTTTGACAATTTTCTCAACTGCCGCGTTTATATCCTCGGCTGCACATTCGGTATCGGCATAGAATCCGTCCTCAACTGCTTCCGACTGTCCGAAGCCCGAAATGTCGAGCCGCCACACCGAATAACCCTCACGCGCGAGCTTTCGCACAAGGCTGTAGTCCTCATAGTCAACGTCAAATTCGTGCGAAGAATAAGTCACACCGTGAACAAGAAGAATATTTCTATCCGTCTGTACAGTATCGCTTCTGACACAGTCAAGGTGAAGCGATATACCGTTTCGTTCAAGAGGATATTCCTCATAGCTGTATGACGCTGCCTGTGTGACGCTCTGTGTCTCTGCTGCGGCAGGCGGCGTTTCCGCTTTGCAGCCGGACACGGAGACCGCCATGATTACCGCCGCAATTACAGCATATATTTTCTTCATTTTGCGATCTCTCCTGTTACCCTCAGAAACAGATCGGCTCAAGCCCGTTGTCGTAATAATCGGATATCTGCTGTTTCATAGCCCGTAACGCTTCGGGAGTTATCAGACCCGGCACAAAAATAACTGCGTACAAGCGTCTTACCGCGCTGATCCCGCGTATCTGGTATTCCGCTTTCTTTATCAGTGTTTCGTCATCGGTATCAAGATAAGCACGGATAAATACGTTCCATATCCTGTTTATTTCTTCGGCAGTGAAATTACGCAGAACAGGGCTCTGAGCGATCGCAGCCTTATCATTGGCACGCTCAACGAACAGCGAGTACATACTCACCATATCGAATATCGGGTGACCGGCTCCCGCTGCAACAAGGTCAATAAACATAAGCTCGCCGTCTTTGAGCATGACGTTTCCGATGTGGCAGTCGCCGTGTGTGAACGTATCTCTGTCCGGGATATTCTCATATATCTCTCTTACCTTTCGCATTTCCTCCTCGTCAAGAATCGACGCGAGCATTGACAGCGAACGTAATGAAGCTGTTTTTGCAGGTACGAACTTTCCGGTATCGACTTTTATGCTGTGCATCTCTCTGACAGTCTTTGCGAACAGCTTTATGTAGTCTTCAAGGTGCGCTTTATCCTCCGTGATAACGCTTACGAGGTCTTTGGCATCAAGCATCTCATAAACGGTACCATAGCAGTCGCCTATCCTTACGATATCATACGGGATAGCTGTGGGAACTCCGCTTAAAAACGCCTTTCGAGCCTTGTCATTCTCGGCGTTAATTATCATGTCAAAGTTTACATCCTTGTTGAATACTTTTATGACAGTTTCATCGTCGGCGCGGTAAACACTTCCCGTTGCTCCTTGTCCTATAAGCTTCATTCCGCTTACATCGACTTTGCGGTATGCTTTTTTAACATCAAACAGCTCGATAAATCCTGTTGTCTCGAAAATATCATAAACATCTCTCGAAACATTGATGACGGGGAGCTGCTTGTCTATGCTCTTTCGGAGCTTCATCAGCACACGCAGTCCAGCGCTGGATATGTATTCGAGCTTTTCCGCGTCGATCACGATATCCGATGTTTTACCTTCAATTGCGTCGCAGATCTCCTTTTCGACTTGCGGGGCGTTGTTTGTGTCTATCCTGCCTTCAAGATAAAAAGTGGTTTTTCCTTCATTTTCAGTGATTCGCATAATGCTTCTCCTTTCAAATTCTGGGGTGGTTTATTGTTAATTGGTTATTATTAAGAAGATCGAAAGATCATCTTTATATGGTTATATTTCTTCTCCCTGTAAATACCTTAACGGCGGCAAGGTTATCACGAATGCCGCCGTTATGCTTTATATCAGCAGAAAGTTGTCTTCCTTGCACTCGGATTTTCCGACTGCGCCGGGCTTTGCGGTCATTACCCGTAAGTTTGTCGAGCCGAACGCATCGGTAACTTTATTGATCAGGGACGCTAAACATTCCGGAATAAACTCATTTATTGCTTTATATTATAGCACAAATTAACTAAACAGTCAATATTTTTCAATAAAACACCGTAGTAATATTCATAAAAAATACAACGCTGTAAATATTACAAAACACTGTTAAGTATTGCATTTTTATCTCGTTTGTGGTACAATATCTCTGCTACATAATTCAACAGACAGGTTCATCTTCCAAATGACCCCGAACTACCTGCTCAATACGAAAGGAGTATATCAGCAAATATGGATTCAAAATACAATTCCAAAATGTTTCAGGTCTCGACACTGCAGGCGCTTGCACTGGGTTATTCGAGAGCGGTCATAAATGTCGCCGAGCTGATGCGGCACGGAGACATCGGACTTGGGACATTCGAGGATGTAAACGGAGAGATGATCGTCATTGACGGGCATTGTTACAGAGCCGATGAAAACGGAGATGTTACCGAGGCAGACAGCGAGATCGGAGTGCCGTTCTCGTCTGTGACATTCTTCAATGAGGAAAGGCGCTGTGAGCTTGACCGAACAGACAGTATTGATACTCTCAAGGTGTTGCTCGATCTTCGGATAGAGGAACGTTTCGGGCTGAACAGTATGCACATAGTCCGCATAGACGGCAGCTTCAGAAAAGTCTGCGCAAGAAGCGAATCCGGCTACAGAGCGCACCACGTGACGCTGAAGGACGCATTGAGCGAGACTCAGAAGGATTTCTTCTTTGATGATATAAACGGCACTCTGGTCTGTGTTTATTACCCGGATTATATGGACGGCATAAACGCCTCCGGGTGGCATCTGCATTTCATCTCGGAGGACAGAAAAAAAGGCGGTCATGTTTTTGATGTTTCAATGGAAAGAGGAACGGCATATTTTGATGCGATCACCAATATTGAACTGACCTTACCGCACGGACCCGCTTTTGACACCTACGCCCTGAAAGGCGCTTCCAAGGACGAAATAAAGAGTGTTGAACAAGGCAAAAAGAACAAATAATACAGCTCCGATCTTCATATTATCGAATAAAATTGCAGTCCGGCAAATTCCTGCCGGACTGCTTTGCATTTTACTGTTATTCAATTGCTCCGCGAGCATGCTCAATCTTTATCATGCTCATTTTGCTGCGCCTTCTCTTCTATGTTTCCTGTCGATCGCATTCATAATTATTTTCAATAACAACGAAATTATCCAAGCGAGAATGAAGTATATCATCGCCGTTGCTATAAGCGGGAAAAACGCTTCATAAGTACGGCTGCGGATGATATCGCTCATTTTCGTAAGGTCCTGTATCGCAATATATCCGACTATTGAGGTGCTTTTCAGCAGTGATACGATCTCCTGCTTATACACGGGTATGAACCGTACTGCTGCCTGCGGGAAAATGAATTTGAAGAACGCCTTATTCTCGCTGTAGCCGAGGGCGAGCGCAGCTTCACGCTGTCCGCCGTCGATGCTCTCGATACCGGAACGCATTATCTCGGACGCATACGCGCCGAAATTGAGCGAGAAACCGATGACCGCCACCCACACCGCTTCAAGCCCGGACTTACCGAGTATAACATAGTAAAGTATCATCAGCAGTACGACTATCGGCGTGCCTTGCAGGAGCTTCACATAAATGTTCGATATCGCATTTGCAAGACGGCTTCCGGTGCGTCGGAACATACAGATCAGGAACGCGAGCGCCGTGCCAAACAATGCAGAAAGAGAAGTGATAAGGCAGGTAGTTCCGATGCCCTCGGTTATCAGCTTCCAGCGTTCTTCTCGGATAAAGTTTTTCTCGAAGCTGCTTGCTATACTTTCAAGGAAACCTGTTACATCCGACGCGGATTTGTCCTCATCATTTACGATCGCATTTACTGTATCTTCCTTCCGTGCGGTGACAAATAATTCTATGTCGCTGTACGGGATCGAAAAATCGACGCTTTCTTTTCTTTCGTCGGTAATGACAAAGTCAGCCATTGCGAAGTCATAAATACC
This sequence comes from Ruminiclostridium sp., assembly GCA_017395555.1. Lineage (GTDB taxonomy): Bacteria > Bacillota > Clostridia > Oscillospirales > Ruminococcaceae > Ruminiclostridium_E. Next base: position 35,830 of record JAFPUE010000046.1, read on the forward strand.
GCTGATCACACCGGGGATCAATCCTCCGCCGTCAACTATTTCAACCTTTATATCATAACCGTATTCACGGCAGAAGTGAACTGCTATATCCGGATCCGCCCCCGCAATGCTCCCGTTTGCGACAAACGTTATCGGCGGCTTATCACCTGTTGTTGCAAATACAAGCGTACCGTTTTCTCCGGCAAGCCCGCTCATGTCAACACTTTTCCCGTCAGACCCGCTGCTGCGCCAATATTCGTATATGCTTTCAATAGTGCCGTTTGCTTTGGCTTTTGTTATGAACTCATCGAACTGCTCTCTTATTTTGCCTGCCTCGGCTGTTTTGGCAAATATCGCTCCGACATCGAGCGTGTCCAGCGGCTCTTCAATAAAACCGATCCTGTCGTTTTCCGCCATAAGCCCGGCAAGCCCGTCACGCGACATCAGAAAATAATCTATCTTGTTTGCTGTAAGTGCTTCTGTCAGATCGGAATAATTTTTAAATTCCAGTCTTTGAGAATCGGGCAGTTTTTCATTGATCAGCGCGTCATGCATCGAGCCTGTTATAACGCCTGCTGTTTTTCCGTTGAAGTCGGAAAGAGAAGCCTTTTCTTCGGTTTTCGGTGAAGAAACATCCTCTGTCCTGACCACAAAACGTATATTCGCCGAATAGAACGGCTCGGAAAAATCAGCGCTTTCCTCTCTCTCGGGGGTTTTCGAGAACGGTGATGCAAGCATATCATACTTGCCGCCGGCAAGCCCCGAAAGCATACCGTTGATATCGGTATCCTGAAAATTGAGCTTGTAGCCGTATTCCCGCGCAAAACGGTACGAAAGGTCGATCGCGAGACCCGAAAGCTCCCCGTTTACGATCATATTGAACGGCGGAGCAAAAGAACATGTGCCGACATTTACAGTACCGTTCTCACCTGTAAGTCCTGTCCTGTCGATCATCTGTTTGCTTGTATCCTCTCCGAGCCATATCTTATGAAGCTCCGCGAGAGTTCCGTCAGCCTCCATTCCGGCAAGCATATCGTTGAACTGTTTTAACAGCGTCTGAGATCTCGTCTCTGTCTTACCGAACACAAAGTAGTAGCTGTCGGTATCTACCTTCTCGTCAAGGTATGAGATCCCGCCGTTTCCGGTATGTGTGGCTATTGCAGTAGGTTCATCCGACATATAGCCGTCGATGCGATGCTCCAGCAGTGCAAGATTCAGATCGGAATATGTATTGAAATACAAGTATTCACCGTCCGGGAATTTCTCAAGAGTGATAGGTTCGAAGGAGCTTCCGGTCAGTATTCCTATCCGCTTATCCTTGAAATACGACAGAGGTGCAGCCGCAGCAGCAATGCTGTTTTGTGACACAATATCCTCTGATCTCACGGCGAGCACGATCCCCCCGTTATAGACAGGCTCGGAGAAATTTACCGACTCCCTGCGCTCCTCGGTCACGGTAAGCGAGGAGGCGCACATATCATACTTTCCCGAAACAATACCCGGTATTCTTGCCGAAAAATCAACATCTTCAATATCCGGCGTATAGCCGTATCTGCGGCAGAACAATTCAACAAGCTCTATGGAATAACCGATATTCTGATTATCCTTGATATACGAAAACGGTATGTCGGTAGAGGTGGTCACAACATTCAGCGTTCCGTTCTCACCCGAAAATCCGGTAAGATCCACAGTCTTTTTGCTCTCGTCAGCGCCGAACCATTTTGACTTCATTTCTTCAAGAGTGCCGTCAGCTTCCAGACTTTCAAGCATCTCGTTGAACTTATTTCTGATGTCATCAGCCCTGTCACTGTCCTTCGGAAATCCGAAAGCATAGTTATCGTGCGTTATCATTTCACTGAGATAACCTATCTGCGGCTGCTCGGAATTCATTATCCTGAGCGTGGGCTCCTCGCCGAGAAACCCGTCGATCTTGCCCTCCGTGAGCGCTTCGCCTATATCTGAATAGCTGTTGAAATAAAGGTACTCGCTGTCCGGAAAATTCTCCATAGTGGGCGCTTCAAAATCAGTACCGGTTATTATTCCGAGCTTCTTGCCTATATAATCCACGGCTGTTACTTTTCCGTCGCCGTTTGTGTCCGCGGCGGCAGGATCCCCGGTCTGCGGTTCATTCTGAGACAGCAGCGCCAGCAGTATCCCACCCGCGAGCAGCAATATTAAGACCGCTATGATTATGATATCAACTTTCTTTGTGTTCTTTCGCATATCATGTTTCTCCTGTCCTATGCGGGTTCAGTAAATTCCTGATATGTTTTCTGTATTACACCGGCATTGCAAACAGCTTGCAGAAATTGTCGGTATTCGGGAAAAGCTTCTCGCGAAGCATTGCTATCATTGCTTCCGCTCTTCCCGAGACATTATCTGAATCCATTCCGAGCGTTGTTGCCATACGCATAAGCGCGAACGCTCCGCACCTCTGCCCGAGGAACTCCAGCTTCTGCTTGTCTGTCGTACCATAGTATGTTGACAGAGTTATTCCCCATATCTGCTTTGAAAGCTCGTAATCAAGACCGATCACCCACTTCGTTACATTCGGATCGTTCATACCCGCAATATACATTACAAGGAATGTGCCGCCGATATCGAAAAGCGAATTGCCGCGGCTTATATCCGCCATATCAATAAGTACCAGCTCACCGTCCGACTGCACCATAACATTGTTTGTGTGATAATCGCCGTGTACCATTCCGCTGCCGTCGGGAACTGAGTTTATCATCCTGACGAGCTGTTCGTTTTCCTCGTCGGTAAAGTATTTTCTCGCTTTTTCGGCTCTTTCGAGATATATCTGCCTGATGTCACCGTAGAGCTTCGGATCGGCTTCCGTGGAGTTGAGAGTTTTGAGAAGAGTTCCGAACTTTACAGCGTATTCCTGAAGTTTTTCGGGATGTTCCGTTACGAATTTGCTCACGGTCACGGCTCCTGCCATTTCAAACACAAGCCCGTAGCCCTCCTCCGTTTCGACAATGTCGTAAGCGATAGCGGACGGAACGCCGTGTACGAATGCGTTCTTTGCATATTCGCGTTCCTTTTCGATAAGCGAGAGCGGGCTGTGATCGTGATAAACCTTGATGATCGTTTCCTCGTCAAGCCGATACACTTTGCCGTGTCCGCCCTGACCGATAACCTCGCAGCCCGCGAGCGACACCTTACGCAGAGCCTTTTTCACATCGAACAGCTCTGTAAATCCGGTGGTGTCGAAAATTTCGTAAACATCGCGGGACACGTTGAACACGGTTACACGTTTATTCGTGGATTTCGCAACTTTCATAAGTACGCGCAGTCCAGCGCTCGATATATATTCGAGCTTTTCCGCGTTAAAAGTCACCTGCTTTTCCTTGTCCTGTCCGATCGCGTCGAATATCTCCTTTTCGATCTGCGGAGCATTGTTTGTGTCTATTCTTCCTTCAAGATAAACGGTAAGGACGTTGTTTTCGATTGTTGTTTTCATGATATATCCTCCTGAATAGTTTTTATTGTATCGGTTTGTTTTCGGCAGGTTTTATATTTCTTGACGATATGCGAAGCTGCATGATCGTATATGCGAGCGAGAGCAAGGTAGCGATCATCGCACCCGCCGAAACATCACTCAGATAATGCGCTCCGAGTATCATTCTTGTGAGCATTATGATAAGGCCGAAAATAAAGCCTGTAAGAACCAGAAGGAACTGCTTGTTTTTGAGCCTCGGGAAAAGCCACGAAAGCGACGGCAGAATATACATTGCCGACATACTTAAAATACTGTGGCCGCTTGGAAATGACAAAAACTCATCGCCGTTTATCCCGTACAGCTCCGCATATCCTTCCGCACCCTCAAACTGTGTGTACCACGGAACAAAACCTATTCCTTCATATCCGAGAACGGCTGTACGATACCTCGGACGGTTGAAGGTAAATTTAATCCCCTGCATTGCAATAAACGCTAACAACAGTATGACCATAAGACCTATTATTCTTTGCACAAGCAGCTTGTCTTCCGTCTTCTTTGCGAAATGATAGCCCACAAAGAAAAGCGGGTACTCGAATATCACGCTGAGTACAGCGATCACCGGGTAATTTCTGTTTAAAAACGGGAATATGTATCCGAAACAATTCTTGTCAGCAAGGGCTCCGCCGCCGACAAATCCGACAAACAGCGCTATAAGTGTTAATACGATACATAGTATCACTTTCGCAGGCTTAGCGATCCCGGAATGGACAGAGCGCTCGTAAAGAACTCCGCAAAACAGGACCGGAACAGCAAAAAACGGGATAGTTCCCGTTGATGTTATCACAGCGGCAACTGTATTGTCCGGTGAAAACAAAGTCTTTGCTATATCCTCGTCAAGAAATGACCCCATGAAAAATAAAATTCCGAAAAACAACATCATTGCGATATTAAACAATATCTGACTTAAATACTCTTTTTTAACCCTCATTTTCTCGCCTCACATAAGTATTTTTCTTTCAATTCCTCGATCTCAGCTTTGCCAACATTCAGCTCATCACGCAGATACCCGCCGACACTTCCGTATTTGTCGTTAAGCGTATCCATCGCATTTGTCATATAGCTCTCGATCACCCCTCCGCACATAAACAGCAAGGCTTCGAGTTTTTCCGGCGGCATAGGGTACGCCGAGAATTTACTGCGCACGGCTTCTGTCTGTGCGGCGTTGTATTCGTTAGTCAGCAGATAGTCGCTCACGATCGTCTCACGGCTCGCACCGAGTGCGGATAACAGCAGCATAGCTGCGCAGCCTGTTCTGTCCTTGCCGTCGGTGCAGTGCCACAGAACAGCTCCATTATCCTTGTCGAGCAAAATGCGGAAGAAATCTCGGTATGCGCGCTTTCCTCTCTCTCCGAGAAGAAAGCCGACATACATCTGCGGACTCAATACTCCCGATTGATATGACATTTCAAACAGCTTCATTCTGTCGCCGCCCGATCTCTGGTATTCCTCAAAAAGCACGGGATCATAAACGGGATAATCCTCAATTTCGATCACAGGTAAATGTATGTTCTTCACACCCTCTATCTCCGGATCGGGAGCGTTTTGCCGTTCATCACTCATGCGAAAGTCAACGACATCCCGGACGCGGTACTCCTCCCGCAGCTTTTTCAGCAACTCGGGAGACGCACCGGCGAGACTTCCGGTACGAAGCAGAACGCCCTTTTTTATGTACTTATCCCCGACGGCATAGCCGCCGAGTTCGCGGGCGTTTGAAATACCCGCAAGGTCAATAGCTTGTTTTAACATAGTATTACTCCAATCAGAAATCAATCGGCAGCGAAACTGCGGAACCAAATATAGGATAAGACAATTCCTTTATATTATTGTTATATTATATCACAAAATACTCATTCAATCAACTGCCTATCGGGTCAGCTCTTTACAATATTGCACAGATTTACAAGGAGATATTTGGCTATTTTTCACACATCTGTCCGCGCATCGCAGTAGTCCTCGGTTGTATCGAGCAGATCGGTGTATGGGTTCGCTTTATGTTTAAAACTACAAATCAGGCGATGCCCATAATCGTTATATAAGCAAAACGAAAAATCCCTCAACCGACTTGGTTAAGGGGTTTTCGTGGCTCATGCTACCCAGATAACCCTGATCTTTCCATAGTGTTCGGCGGCAGCTGCAACAGATCCTGCGGCAATACTGTTATCACCGCCAAGTATGACAGGAAATGCGTTTTCTTAGCGTATTTCAAGAACTTTATCAAACAGTCTCTTATTCGATACATGTTTGATTTTCATTTCCGTGAAACAGGAAAGCCGACATAATGATATGAAAGACGATCTGCCCCGTGTATTTCTTTATTGACATAACCTTTCACCAACCTCAGATTATTGTTATTACTTCTGCAATTAAAAAATTGCTTTAGAGGTTCCCTTTATATAATACATTCATTCCCCTGCCGGAGGCGGAGGAATGAACAAAAATCAAACTATTTATTGTAATATCACTATGCCGTCGCTGCCATGCCTGACATAAGCACCGTTATTATAGAGCCGAGCTCGAAGATCACCGCTATCCAGAAGGAAGGACAGCCGAACAGGAGCTTTACCGTATTTTCGGACTTTGCGGGAAGCTCAGAGTTAAGACCGGGCGCGATGATATCCGTTTTGTTGTTTATCCTTCCGTTCTTTTTGAAGAACAGTATAAGACACGGTGCGGCAATGACAAATTCTGCGACGAAGAATATAATGTATCCCGTATCACCCCATGCCTCCGCCGCAAAGCCAGCCGCGAATGCCATAAAGTTAGTAAGCATATGAGCGATGATATTAGGTATGATGCTTCCCGCTTTAAGCGCGATATAGCCGTGAATGATACCAATGATGAATGTATTGGGGAACTGCCCTAAATTCCCGTGTATGAGAGCAAACATCAGCGACGAAACGATTATCGCGAACCACTTGCTTACCGGCGAGAGCGCGTTCAGCATGAATCCACGGAAAAACAGCTCTTCAAGCAGCGCCGCGAAAACGCAGGAATAGATCATGGCCATTATCTGACCGACAGGGTCACCGTTGCCAGCCATTGTTTTTGCCATTTCCGCGGACGAGCCGTTTGTCCCGGCAATCGTTCTTAAGAGCTGCGAAATGAGTACCGATACCGGCTGTACCGCAAGGATACCGACAACGCCGAGCGGGATCGCTTTCGCGCGGGTCTTTGTATTGAGACTGTCCCTGAATCGGAAAGTGCGGAGCATTTTATATCCGACGAATATCGCTGCCGCAAGAGCGAGTCCGGCTGCCGCAAGGTTGATGAATGTAGTCAGCACCGCTTGCTGCCCGACAGCCTCGCTCACAAGCGCTTTCAGCTCTTCCGCGGTAACACCGGGATTTTCCGCCTGCACACGCGATGCGGCTATAGCCTGTAAAACCATGTTCACCCCGGCGGTCAACAGGTTTATAACGAGTATCTGGAACAGCATCGCTGTGGTGGTTACGCCGTATGAGCGCTTTAAGCGCCTGCGCTCTTCTTTTACCGGATCGGACACGGCGGCGGTATCGGTGCTCTGAACCGCCTTTTCAGCTTCTTTCATAGGTGATTCTCCTCAATTCTTAAAAATATTATCTCTGCGGCTCGGCGCATCGTGCTTCGAGCATCTTCTTTCCCTTTGTGAGGTAAACAAGATAGATGATATATCCGATAAGGGATACGATCGCGGCAATGACCAGAAGAATACCGCTGGTAAAAGAAGCTATTGTAGCAAGCACGATCTGTACGACCTCGATCACGAGAATAACATTGCCCATGGACACGACATCATCTCTGCCGAGATCCTTGGCGAGTGTGCTTATACCCATTACCGTGAAGACATACACAGCGATAGTGGCAACATTCAGGAAGGTCTTAAGTACGCTTGCTATAGTGCCGAGGAAGGGTATCACTCCCGCGAGCCCGACGATAAGATTTGCGATAAGCAGAAGGACAGACATTATAAAAGCGTTTTTAAAATACTTTGGCTCATCCTCCGATGCCTTCTTAAGACCGATGATCATAAATATTACGGAAATGATGCTCAATACGGCAATTCCAAGCGAAAGGAGCACTACTCCGAGACCCGAAGCGACAGCACCGACCGCACCCGCTTCTGAGCCTTCTGCCGCAGCAGCGGCACCTGTCAATGCTGTAACACCGAGCAATGCGACTATGATCGCAAGACCCGCACTGATGATCTGGAGGGCTTCGGCTGCTACGATCTTCTTCATTCCCTCATAAGCGTTTTTGTACTTCATGTGTTTCCACCTTTCCGCGAAGGCTATAGACCTTCGACTTGCATAGATTTAAATTATGTCAAACCATATCCCTATATGGTCAATGACCTGCGAATATCAATAAATCATCGGGAATCGCTTTTCATGCGCGAGGCGTATGCTTCGCTCATGTTTGCCCACGAATACTGATTCATGTATTCTCCGCGGTACGAATTGACCGCGTCGGCATCACCGGCAAGAAATCTGTACATATCACAGTCGATAAGCTCCGGACGTATCCGCATGGTAGCCCGCTCAAGTACGAATATATCCTCCGCGCCGTGCTCCTTCAGCACATTTCTCAGGTTTCTTATCACATTGTCGAACTGCTTTTGCATCGACCTGTCATACTCCCGGTTCTCATAAAGCGCCATAAACGCCTGCTGTCTTGAGACGCTTCTGCCGTGCTTTTCGATCAGATACGCCAGAAGCTCCTTTGATTTGGACTTGATGAATACCAATATCTCTCCGTCAACCCTGACCTCGAAATCACCGAATGTCTGCACCGTGATACGGGAATACATATACAAAGGATGATTTACAAGCGCGTATTTTATCTCCGCCGCAAGCGTCTCCTTATCTATGGGCTTCATTATATATCCCGACGCGTGAAGCCTGAACGCCTCCACTGCGTACTCCGAATAAGCGGTCAGGAAGATTATGGAGGTATCGGGACTTTTATCCTTTATACGGACAGCAAGCTCTATCCCGTTCATATCGGGCATATTGATATCGAGCACCGCGATATCGACAGTGTTTTTGCCGATATATTCAAGCGCAGCTCCGCAATTTGTGAACCCCTTCGCTTCCGCTATACCATCGATCTCACCGCAAAGACTCACGGTCTGATCCAGCACCAGCGGCGCATCATCCACACACATTACATTTATCATAAAACATATCCTTTCGGTTACAACGGTATGCAGATAACGACCTCCGTTCCCTCATTCACGGCGCTGTGTACCGTTAAACTACCTCCGGTTATTTTTTCTATCCTTGCACGCACATTCCGCAGTCCGATATGTGTATCGTCCATATCGAAAGCCTTTTCGGCATCAAAGCCTTTTCCGTTATCCTTTATCACTATCTCATGGTGATCGTCCGTGCGCCTTGTGATAACGCTTACAATACCTTTTTCCCGAATGCGTACCCCGTGGCTTATGGCGTTTTCCACCATAGGCTGAACGGTGAGCGAGGGAATAGAAAAATCCTTGTCCCGTATATCATATTCAAGGCGCACATTCGGATACTGGAGCATCTCGATATCGGCATACACCTTTGTATATTCCAGTTCCTTCTCAAACGGAATGAGCATATCGCTGCGAAGAGTGTCTATGTTCTGCCGCAGATAAACTCCGAATTTCTGCACCGTCTCCCCGGCAAGGACGGGGTCTGTCCTGCACAGCGACTGTATCGCCGCAAGAGTATTGAAAAGGAAGTGAGGGCTCATCTGCGACATCATTATCCTTATACGCTGTTCGGCTTTAAGGTCGTTCTCATGCTCGCGGACGAACTGGAGATGCAGCCAGATGTAATAAAGAACACAGCTTGACGCGGACACCACCGTGAGCAGATCTATCCGATAGGTCTTGAGGATAAAAATATCGGTGATCGCTGCGGCTGTGATGAGTATGACGACAACGAACGGAAAAACAGACAGCCTGTTCATAGTTTTACGGTAGTTCCTTACAGATGCGAAGATCAGCTGTATAAGCAGGATCACGCTTACCACGAAGCAGCTGTACCCGAGAGGACCCCGCATAAAATTGCCGCTTTCGCTGTAATAGAACGAAAGCTCCGAAAAAAATGCCGTGCAATAGACAGCCGCGTTCAAACCGACAAGTATCCACATCTTTTTGCTTTCTGTGAATATCTTTATAAACAGACTTATGATGACAGGTCTGATACTGTACCCGTAAACGCCGGAAACTATCCTTGCCGCGATCATGTTATTTTCGTCAAAATACGCGCCTGCCTGCTGCTGGATCACCAGCGTCAGTACAAGCACCGTATTGATCATCATTATTCTCTTGCTCCGCTTATTTATAAACGGATCCATCACAAGAGCGAAGATCATTCCGGAAAGCTGGACAAGAAGCGCCACATTCAGCGCCGTCATTGTCTGCTCAAATACCGTGTTAGTCAAAAAAAGCACCTTCCTTTCGCGTATGATAAATTATATCACACTACACGCCGGATTTCAAGCAGACCGCCTCGTTTCCGGCGCGTGCGTATGTGTATTGCAGGGAAGGTATGCGGCTCAGAGATCAGAAAAGCCCGTCGATATACTTCGTCAGAGCTTCCCTGTCATAGAAATGCTCCATTTTGCTGATAACAAAGTCCGGTTCCGCGCCCTGATCTATGTCATAGAAGGAGCCGTTCCTGAGGAAGCTCAGACGCATGGAGCTCGAAACTCTGAACAGGCTTCCCGTGGCAGTGGACATAGGCATAACGGAGCAGGCACCGCCGCCGCTTCTCTGTCCGATAAGAGTTACATGGGGATCGTCCTTGAACACGGCAGGTACAAGGTTTCCGCAGGAGAAGCTCACCTTTGATTCAAGGCAGTAAAGGTTGAGTCCCTTGCCCGCAAGAGTATCCTTGGAATCAAACTTGTGGTCGAAATTGGTGTCTATCTTGTAATCATGGGTAGCGAGAGCTCC
>JAFPUE010000047.1 GCA_017395555.1 Ruminiclostridium sp.
GGCTCTTATCATATCTTTCTTCTTGTGCATAGTGGATAATCCTATTAACGCGCCTCTTGCGTTCGGATCAAGGTGAGGTGTGCGCTCACCGTTGAGGTACGGCATATAGAGCAGCCTGTTTGCGCCTATCGGCACTTCCATGGCTGCTTTGTCGGTTAGGTAATACGGGTCAACACCCATATTTACGGCAGTCTCCATTTCGCTCCAGCAGAGGTTGTCTCTGAACCATTTCAGCGAGAGACCGGCGCTCTGCGTAACGCCCATAACGTGCCAGCAGCCGGGAACAGCACAGCAGAAGGTATGAACTCTGCCTTTCTTATCAATGGAGATGTCCGATGTATGAGCGAAAACGACACCGCTGGAGCCTATCGTTGTGAACGCCGTACCGTCCTCAACAACGCCGGTGCCAACCGCTGCCGCGGCATTGTCGCCGGCACCGCCTACAACCGGTGTTCCTTCGGCAAGTCCGGTGAGCTCGGCTGCCTTTTTCGTTACTGTTCCCGTTATCTCCGGGCTTTCATAAACTTTTGCGAGCAGGGACTTGTCGATACCGAGCTTTTCGAGCACTTCGTCGGACCATTTTCTGTTCGGTATATCGAGCAGCTGCATACCCGACGCGTCGGAAACCTCCGTTGCGAACTCGCCGGTCAGCATGAATCTGATATAGTCCTTCGGGAGAAGGATATGGCGGCAGCGCTCATAATTCTGCGGCTCGTTGTTCTTCACCCACATTATTTTGGCAGCGGTAAAGCCCGTAATAGCAGGGTTAGCAGTGATCTCTACCAGCTTTTCGTGGCCTACCTTGCTTGTTATCTCGGCGGCTTCGGCAGATGTGCGCTGATCGCACCATATAATGCTCTTGCGGATCACCTTACATTCCGCGTCGAGCATAACGAGACCGTGCATCTGACCCGAAAGTCCAATGCCCTTGATCTCCGATGCCGGGATACCGCTTTCCGCGATAACATCCGAAATGCCGTGAACGGAAGCGTTCCACCAATCCTCGGGCTCCTGCTCGGCATAGCCGTTTTGTGGCGTGTAGAGCGGATATTCATAAGTCGCGGAAGAGATCGCGCTGCCGTTTTCGTCGAAAAGAACTGTTTTGGTACCGGAAGTGCCGATATCGACTCCTAAAATGTAAGACATAACTATCAATCCTTTCTGATTAGAGGGCAAGTCATCAATGCACTCATTTACTAAAATTATTATAATACACAGCTCGCGATTTGTCAATAGTGACCAATATAATAATATTCTGTTGATACTTGAATAAAAGCTACTTCCAAATGCAGTTTTTATACAATTCGCCGCAGATAAAAAAATATTTTATTAGGTAAAATGCAAAAAAACTTGACTTTTCGGATGAAAAATGTTATTATGTTACTGTAATGCGGTTTGTTGTTCCGGTTACAAATTCTTTAACGGAGGAAATTACGTTGAAAAAGAAAATTACTGTTATTCTCTCTGTTTTGCTGGCTGCTGTGATGTTATTCAGCATCTCGGCTATAGCTTTTGACGCAAATGACTATGATTACAGCTTTGACAGCGGCGGAAGCGACTGGAGCAGCAGTGACCATGACTGGGGAGGCGGCTCTACATATTACTACTCCGATAGTGACGGCGGTTCGGGCGGCGGCGGTTTCGGCACTATTGGAATTATTGTCATAGTTATCATAGTGATCGTCATTATAATGGCACGCAAGGGCAATAATAACTCCGGCGGCGGTACATCAACGCCCGTGGGCGGCGGAGTTCGTCCGGCGAACGGCGGTCAGGGACTTAATGTAAATTTGCCCGACAGAACAGGTGAGATCGAACAGATCATCAAGAAGGACGACCCGAATTTCACGGCGGACGATTTCACGTCCTTTGTGAAGGAAGTATATATCGACATTCAGAACGCCTGGTGCAAGCGTGATCTTACACCCGTAAGACCGGTAATGCACACGAACCTGTACAATACCACTGATAAGCAGGTACAGTCCAAGATCGAGCAGGGCGTAACATACCACTACGAGAGCATAGCGATAAATACCGCGTATCTCACGAGCTATGTACGTGACAACGAGTACGAGTATCTGACCGCTTACCTCAATGCCCGTTATATCGACTACCAGACGGACGACAAGACCGGCAACATCGTTCGCGGCGACAAGAACACACGCTGGGATTTCCGCTACAAGATGAAGTTCATGCGTTCCGTTGGCGTAAAGACCACAAGCGCCGGCGAGAACAATATGACCGGACACAATTGCCCGAACTGCGGCGCTCCGCTCCATATCTCGAGCACGGGCGTATGCGAATACTGCGGCTCTACCGTAACAACCGGTCTGTACAGCTGGGTTCTCAGTGATTTCTCGACTATAAGGAACGATACGAAAGATGACGGAATAAGAATTCCGAATTCCGATAACGGCGGAAATAACGCACAGTAATGACACCGATTCTTGTAACACTTATCATTATTGCGATAGTATTCATCGCTATATTCTCACTTGTTATGTATATCAAGCATAAGATCAATTCCGTAACAAGAAAATATCTGGGAATGGGACTTTCGGAGACCGCTGACCTTATCGGAAAGGGGCTCAGAGAGGAAACGACTACCCCTAAAGCGATCTCCAATGTCTCCGCGGTATATAAGCCGCGCCTTATGCGGGATTTCCCGGATATGACCTACGAACGGTTCATCGAAATGGCAAATACCGCTCTTTCCTCGATACTCACCGGTATCGAGAAGGAAAGCACCGGCGGTATCGAAAACGCTACCGACAGCCTTAAAAGTCAGGTTTATGACCGCATACGCGACAATCAGGGCAGAAAGCTTGTCGAGCATTTCGACGACATCAGGATACACCGTTCTGGGATATCCAATTACAAAAGCACCTCCGATACGGCAACTGCGGATTTTGAGATTTCCTTCCAGTGTGTACACTACTTCGAGGGAAAGGATAAAGTCCCCCAGAATCCGACACAGCTCGCCGCAAGGGTCACGCTCAGCTACGGCAGGGAATACACCGAGGATTCAAAGTCGCTCACATATTCCCACAACTGCCCGAACTGTGGCGCTCCGGTGTACTCCGTGGGCGGCAGGATGATGAAATGTCAGTACTGCGGCACCGGCGTTACCGAGGAGGTCTATAAGAGCTGGCTTGTCAGCTCGTTCAAATTCATCTGATAAACAGAAATGTTTAATTTTATAACGAAAGGAAATGATAACCTATGGGACTTATCAAAGCTGCAATAGGCGCAGTAAGCGGAGCTCTGGGCGATACCTGGAAGGAAGAGATACACTGCGGATCTATTGACAACAAAACTCTTCTGAAAGTCGGGACAAAGATGCATGAGGGCTCTGCCCGCACGAGCAACACGAAGGGCAGCGACAACTACATAAGCAACGGCTCTGCTATCATGGTAGAGACCGGAACTTGTATGCTCACAATTGATAACGGTAAGATCACAAATATCGTTACCGAGCCGGGCCGCTATATCCTCGACAACTCGTCCGCACCTTCCATTTTCGCGGGTAACATCAAGGATTCGCTCAAGGACGTTCTGAGCAGATTCACCTACGGCGGAACTCCCGCTGCCGAGCAGAAGGTAGTTTACATCAACCTTCAGGAAATTCCCGGTATCCCGTTCGGCACAAGCGAGCCTATGCCATACTTCGATCCCTATTACAACACATCTATCGAGCTGCGCTGCTTCGGCAGATTCTCGGTACAGATACCCGATGCGGAAGCTGCGGTAAGATTCTACACCGAGGTTGCACCGAAGGGGGTTGACGCGGGCGATCTTTCGGCAACAGCCGTATTCTCCAACGGTCAGTACAAGAGCGAGTTCATTCAGGCTCTCCTTGGCGGTCTCGCAGAGCTCTCCGATCAGGGCGTTATGTATTCGAAGATACAGACAAAACTCGTTCCTCTTGCACAGGCTACCGCAAAGAATGCGGTTGATTGGCAGGAGAGAGGTCTCATAATCAAGAGCGTAGGCTTTGAAGGACCGGTTACACTGTCCGAGGCTTCCAAAAAGCTGCTCGGTGCGCGTCTCGAAGCGGACACGCAGCTTGATGACCGTGTACAGAAGGCTATGATGAACAAGAGCATTGCAGCGGGTATCGAGGCAATGGGTTCAAACGAAGGAAGCGGCGGCGGAATGATGGGTATCATGGGCATGGGTCAGATGATGAACATGGGCGCTAACCTCATGGGTTCGTACAATACCCAGCAGCCTCAGCAGCCCACACCTCCGAATGGTGGAGCTCCCGCGGCAGCTGCCGGTTGGAAGTGTCCTGCCTGCGGTGCTGCAAATGCCGACAACGCAAACTTCTGTTCCGGTTGCGGCGCAAAGAAGCCTGCTCCTCCGGAGAGTTGGGTATGCCCGAGCTGCGGTAACTCCAACACCACAAACTTCTGCTCCAACTGCGGAGCAAAGAAGGGCGAGGCTGCTCCCGCTCCTGCGGCACCCGCTTCGTGGAAGTGTGAGTGCGGTTCTGAGAACACCACAAAGTTCTGCTCAAACTGCGGAAAGCCGAAGCCTGCCGCTCCCAAGAAGTACAAGTGCGACAAGTGCGGTTGGGTTCCCCCGGATCCCGAGAAGCCTCCGAAGTTCTGCCCCGAGTGCGGCGATCTCTTCGACGAGAACGATGTTCAGTAATATCAAAGCCCTCCCTTTTGGGAGGGCTTAATATTTTTATACAGTTATCGACGATATTATACACCGGTTTTGTGCAAATCTACAAAATTTATGTGATCTTATAAAATATGTATATTTATGCGCAACGTTTTGCCGGAAAATGCGTATATATTATATGGACAGGCAGATTTATAACCTGTTTTTCTACAATATATTGTGTTTGGACTGTGATTAATTCCTATTCTTTGTATATAATTACATTGACATTTGTCGTTTTTTGTAATATAATTGTAAATGTATAAGTATGATTCCGAAAGAGGGTGAGAAATTGGCTTTTGTAACCGTAAGGAATCTCAGAAAAGTATATCTGCTCGGTAAGGAAAAGGTTGTTGCTCTCAAACATATTGATCTTGATATCGAAAGAGGCGAGATATGCTGTATTCTCGGAACGTCCGGTTCGGGAAAGTCAACACTGCTGAATATGCTCGCTGGACTTGAAAAGCCTACAAAGGGAGATATCATAATCAACGGTGTCAACGTCGCGAAGATGTCCGAGGGAAAGCTCGCAAGCTTCCGGCAGGAAACCACAGGTTTTATCTTCCAGTCATACAATCTTATCAACCAGTTCAATGCGATCGAGAATGTGGGTATGCCGCTGATGTTCAAGGGAATGTCGAGATCGGAGCGCGACAGGAAGGCAAGGCAGATGCTAAAGCTCGTCGGACTCGGAAAGCGTCTCGGGCATCGTCCGAACCAGATGTCCGGCGGTCAGCAGCAGCGTGTCGGTATAGCGAGAGCGTTTGTTGCGAAACCAAAGCTCGTTTTCGCGGACGAGCCTACCGGAAACCTTGATACCAAGACTACGGATGAGGTAATGCGTCTGATGGTAAGAATGTGCCGGAAGCACAACATAACGCTTATCATAGTAACGCATGACCTTGAGATAGCAAGGTACACCGATCGTATAGTACATATTATCGACGGAGAGATTACGAGTATAGAGAATAACGAATCCGTTTGTCCCGTTGATGATGATATTACCGAAACAGTATAAGAAAAGTGAGGTTTGCTCAAAATGGTTTTATTTAAGAAGTTTCTGGCTGTTATGACCGCAGCGATCCTGATGATCTGCTGTGCGGCTGTAACGGTATCCGCAGAAGATGATGCGGCAGCCGCGGTCAAAGCGCCTGTGCTGTCGATGCTCGAAGGAAAGAATATCACTGTCGATTCCGGCATGAGCACCGTTATATCGTTCCGTTTCACAATTAAGAACGGTGCGGCTTTATCCCGCGCGGACTTTACTCTTTCCGGCGCAAATAACGATATTACTATCCAGAACCCGGAAACATCCTCCAACGATCTGAAAAGTCCCGTATCTTTTATGATAAAGACATCCAAGACTGCAAAGTCCGCTACCCATAATCTTACTCTTAACGTAGTTTCGTACGGTGCTGACGGCACAACTGCAAACGCGCAGTCTTTCCCCGTGGCTCTGAAGATAAACAGCAGGATCGAAGCACGCGGACTTACGATAGATTCGTACAAAGTTTCCAAGGATAATATAGCACCCGGAGATAAGTTCGATATCGTTGTTACGTTAAAGAACGAGACTGGCGTTGATATCAAGAACGCCGAGCTTGAGCTTGACGGTCTCAATTCCGAGAAATTCGTTCTCGACAAGGGCGCTACAAAGCAGTATATAAATATGGCAAAGGGCGAGACAGGAAAGGTTACATATTCCCTTATCGCGCAGAAGGGTATCACGCTTGTAAGAGAGACCGTGAACTTAAAGCTCTCGTATTCTCTCGATGCCTCCAAGACCGATCTCAGCAGCTCTACCAGCACAATGATAATCATAAACTGCAATCCCGAGGAAAAGAAGGAGAGCAACTATACCGCGTTCGATCTTTCGATGACAAATTATACCGTCAGCAATGATAAGGTTGCGGAGAATACAAAGTTCGATCTTGTCGTAGATGTCAAGAACAGCGGCAAGTATTCGATAGACAAGGCGAGAATATCTCTCACAACAGACGGATCCAAGTTCTCCATAGACAGTGGACTCGGTTTCAGCGATTTCAGTATCGATAAAGGCGCATCCAAGAGATTTACATTTAAGCTCATCGGCTGTGCGGGAATAGCTGCCGAAAGAGAAACTATCCCGATCAAGATCGAATACGGAACTGTGTCGAATACCGCTTATGCTACCATAAACTGTGTTCCCAAGAAGGAGAACGACGATAAGGCAAAGCGTGACCTTGCGGTAACATCGTATTCCACAGATGTTGGTACAGTTGCCGAGAACACCGTTTTCAACCTCTCCGTTGAAGTTCATAATACCACAAACCGTGAGATCAAGGAAGCTCGTATAACGCTCAACAATCTCGACGGTACAAAGTTTGCTATCGACGGCGGACTCGCTTACGTTGATTTTGATATCGCGGCAGGTGCCACAAAGTATTTCAATTTCAGACTTGTAGGCTGCGGCGGCATCACATCTATAAGAGAAGTCATTCCGATCCAGCTCGATTTTGAAAAGGTATCCAACACAACAAACGCGACTGTAAAGTGCCTTCCCAAGAACACCGATAAGGACGGTCAGAAGGTATTTGCCCCGAATATCATCATCGAGAACTATACATACGGTGATGCGGAGTATGTTACTGCAGGCAAGGAGTTCCCGCTCAATATCACGATAAAGAACGTATCTACGGTTTCCGATATAGAGAACCTTAAGGTTACCGTAAGCGGTGGTACTCTGACTGCCGGCAACGAAGCCACTGTTGCTTATTCTCCCGCAAATTCCTCCAATACATTCTTCTTTGACCGCCTTGCTGTACAGGATTCGGTAGATATTTCTATGAAAATGCTCTCGCTTGTTACGGCAAAGCCCAACAGCTATCCGCTTAACATCGCGTTTGTATATGAGTACTCCATAAACAATCAGCACTATAAAGCTGATAACGTACAGGAGTCCATTTCTATCCCTCTGCGTCAGGAGGACAGAGTTTCCATTAACGATCCCGATGTTCCCAACGGCGGCATTTATGTAAATCAGCAGTTCACTGTAAGCACAAACATCATCAACAAGGGCAAG
Organism: Ruminiclostridium sp.; assembly: GCA_017395555.1. Taxonomy (GTDB): domain Bacteria; phylum Bacillota; class Clostridia; order Oscillospirales; family Ruminococcaceae; genus Ruminiclostridium_E. The sequence goes on from JAFPUE010000047.1 coordinate 7,733, forward strand.
AGCGATATCTACAACGTAAACGTAAGCGTCAGCGGCGATGACTTTACCGCGGACAGCAATTCCTACTATATCGGCAACATAAAGAGCGGTTCCGAGGAATACTACGATGTTAAGCTCACTCCTCTGTCTGCCGGATCCGGAAGCGGCAGCTTAAAGATCACATACGAGGATGCCAACGGCGATGCGAAGGAGACCGATCTTCCTTTCACATACAACGCAGAAGAGCTTATTGCCGAAGACTTCGGTATGGGAATGATGATGCCCGAGGAGCCCGTACAGGAAGGCCCGAATTTCGTACTCTTGATAGGTATCGGTGTTGGTATCATTGTACTGATAATAGTAATAGTTGTAATTGTTAAGCACGCCAAGAAGAAAAAAGCGGAGATGATGGACGATGAGGATCTTTGATATGATCTCTATCTGCTTCCGCAATCTGTGGAGGCGGAAGGGAAGAACGATGCTGACCATTATAGGTGTCGTTATCGGATCTTGCGCGGTAATTGTCATGATATCTCTCGGTCTCGGAATGAGCAAGGCTATGGACGGTATGCTGGCTTCGTGGGGTGACCTTACCGCGGTCACAATACGAGGCGAATCCGGCGGAATGTCGGACAGCTCATCGAACAACAATAATAATTCAAATAAGCCAAAGCTCGATGATAAAGCCCTTGAGATGCTAGCCCAAATAGAGCACGTAGAGAATGTTATCCCGAAAATGGAGATCGACAACTCGATGCTTACCATAGTTACCGGCAGAAATGACAGATATAAGCTCGCGTATGTAAGTGTTGTAGGCGTTGATTTTTCTAAATTCGACGAGCTCGGTTATGCGGCAGAAGAGGGTGATTTGCCGAATGCCGACGATAAGAACAGCTCGATCGCCATTGGTCTTCAGATACCGTATCTGTTCACCGATACGAAAAAGCACGGAACTGCCGCGCGTATCGAAAGACAGCAGCTTGCGGACGGAAGCTATACAAAACCGTTCTTTGAGCCGCTCGGCGCCGACATAATGTTCAATATCAACAATACCAAAAAGCAAAACGCCGACGGTACAAACCAGTACGGCGGACGCGGGTATGAGCACAGGCTTGAAGTCAAGACGATACTCAAGGAAGATACGATGTGGGAGACCCCATATTCGATATTCATTGATATTGACTTAGCGAAGCAGCTGATAAACGAGTACAATAAGCTGAATAACAACAAAAAAGCCAAGGAGCCCGAATACACGCAGATAAAGCTGCTGTGCGATGATATAAGCTCCGTTGAGTATGTACAGAAGTTTGTTGAAGATCTGGGCTACTCCGCGACAAGTATGGCTCAGGTAAGAGAGCAGATGCAGGGCGAGCTCGGAATAATCCAGGGCGTACTCGGAGGACTTGCAGCGATAAGTCTTCTCGTTGCGGCTATCAGTATCACCAACACGATGATAATGTCCATATACGAGCGAACAAGAGAGATCGGCGTTATGAAGGTGCTCGGCTGCTTTATCGGTAATATCCGTGCTATATTCCTCATGGAAGCCGGCATGATCGGACTGCTCGGCGGAATAATAGGAACGCTGATAAGTTACGGCATTTCCATAGTCATGAATACGTTCATGGCAGGAGGAATGTCTGAGATGCTCGGAATGGGTGCCGGTGAAGGCGGTGGAGAAGTCTCGATCATACCGCTCTGGCTCGTGCTTCTCGCACTTGCGTTCTCGACTGTTATCGGACTTATATCCGGTTATTATCCCGCGAACCGCGCGGTCAAGATCAGCGCACTTGAAGCTATCAAGAACGAATAAAAGCATAATAACAAAAAGACCGTTGAAAATTCAGCGGTCTTTATTTCTATCTGTTTAAAAACTTTTATTTGCAGACAGACAAATCTCCGTATTAAGGAATTAAGTTTAGCGATCCCCCCTTTTTTTTTAAAGGGGGATCCCACTGGGGGAGGTGGCACCTTCGATGCCAGAGGGAGCTAACCGACAGAAGGAACTGTCAGCGTAGGACAAGTCTGTCAAAACGTTCCTTTTTTGACAGACAGATCAGAACGGCGTAAGCTCGACTTTCAGTGTCTTGCTTTCTGTGTCGAGGACGTGGAACGAATTGTTACCGGAATCATACTTAAAATATCTGATCTCGGGGGTTGACCCGTGCCATGAATCCATACGAATAATATTATTCTCACACAGGTAAATATAATAATCGTCCCCGGCGTGCAGGATACGGAACGAGCCGATATCACTGTGCCAGATATACAAATCAATGAACCGTGTTTCGGCGAGATCGTCAATAATACCTATCAGCAGCTCGTCAGTCCCGTCGCCGTCAAGGTCTTTGAGATAATAGCCGAACTTATTGCTGCTGTCCTTCATTTCTTCACTGACATCCAGATCATCGCGCTCATTCGCCCAGTTGTTGCTGAGACCTTCGGAATAGTAGTCGAGCGTTTTATTATACCAGTTATCGGGTATCTTTTTGCCTGCGCAGCCGGTCAATACAGCAGTGATCATCGCTACTGCGGCAGTTATTTTTATGATATTTTTCATTTTTGCTCCTGTTATGATAAAGATGAATTACACGGCATCGGCGTATTGCTGGCGAAGTGCGTTTATGTCGCTGTACCTTTTCTTGAACGCTTCCACGACACTCGCGTCAAACTGCGTGCCGCTGCCCTTTACGATCTCCTCGTAGGCTTTCTCGTGATCCCACGGTTCTTTGTAGCTTCGCTTGCTTGTGAGAGCGTCATATACATCTGCGACTGCAACAATCCTTCCCTCGATCGAGATATAGTTGCCGGTTTTTCCGTCGGGATATCCGCGGCCGTCAACCCGCTCGTGATGATCGAGGGCAATTGTTTTCGCAAGTCCCATGACATCTCCCTCAACGTTGTTCAGAAGCTGCCCGCCGTATCCGGGATGCTTTTTTATAGTGGCGAATTCCTCGTCCGTGAGACGCGCTGGCTTTTCAAGAATATCGGCGGGAATAAGCAGCTTTCCGATATCGTGCATTGTGGACGCGAGGCGCAGCTTCGAGACCTGTTCTTCGCTCAGTCCCATTTCCTCCGCTATTATCTTTGAGTATTCCGCAACACGTCTGACGTGCTTTCCGGTCTGCTCCGACTTGTTTTCGGTAACTTCCGCGAACGACATTATCATTTCTTCCTGTATGCGTGTCGTTTCGTCGGCTTTTTCCTGCAGATACGCGCCGTATTCAAACAGATAAGAGAATATCAGCGTTACCGAGAAAAGTACGAGAGAGGTGAGCGGTTCGATCAGGACAAGAAGAAGCATAAGTATGGAGAGCCTGCGCAGCTTTTTAGCTGCCTTTATCGTGAACGGGCGCTCGCCCTTTGACAGCGTCTTCATCATGGAGTTGAGAACGCTGTTGTACACGATTATCATTACGGAGAACAAGGAAACCGTGAACAGGAGAATGACCACAAGACTTTTCACTGACAGATCAACTTTGATACCCATAGTATTCAGTAAAAAGATCACACCCGATTCCGCTCGTCCGTTTCCTATGCTTTCAATAAGCTCTTTCAAAGCGTACTTGAAATATTCTTCCGCCTCCTCTTTATTAGTCGGCGTGGAAGGCAGGGTAATGTTCTCTAACAAGTTGTCGGGATCGTCTTCGTCTGTTGTTGCCTTATCGGCCTCGGCAATAAAATCCGATATTCTGGTATTAAGTTCATCGGGAAGGATGTTATCGGGAACGGTCACAAGAAAAATACCGAGTGCGGCAGTCGTGATCGTTACGATCATACCGATTATTATAATGAACGTAAGAATAACTCTGAATACGGTACCGATCACCTTTATCTTCTGTCTTGCCTTTTTTGATCTATCCATTTTGTTCCTCTTTCGCAAGCAGCCGTTCAAGCAGCTCCGCAGCATCTGTCACACATCCACGGCAGGAGCGTATCGGCTTCCCGGTCAGTCCGCCTTTAAGCTCTCGGCACATCAGGGTATTGTTCATTTCTTTGAACCTGCGCTCAAATTCCTCTTTAAGCGCTCCGGCATCTTCGCCGTATTTCTTCTCCAGAACGTACTCTGCGGCAAGTACGGCTCCGCACTTGCCCATTTTCCCGCCTGCAAACGGCTTTGCGGCAATAGAGGCTTCCTGCGCGTTGATTCCTGCTTCGTCGCAGAACGCGCACAGAACGGATTCCGAGCAGGAGCGGAAATTCTTGTGATTATTTATTGCCTGTTCAACTCTTTCTGACATATCCTTCTCCTTACTCCGTGCAAACATCATCTATTATCGCGCGTATCTCATCAACGCCTTCGCCTGTCTCGGCTGAAAACTCGATCATCGTGATGTCCTCCGCACAGGGTATCTCGGTCTTGAATGCTTCACGTCTAGCTTCACGCTCCCGCTTTTTCAGCTTGTCGGCTTTGGTGAGGATTACGACAAATGGAATACCGCTGTCTATAAGGAAGTTTATCATCATTATATCGTCCTCGGTTGGCTTATGACGGAAGTCTATAAGCTGGAACACGAGGGCGAGGTCTCTTTCGTCATGCAGATAGCCCTCGATAAGCTCCGCCCAGCGCTTTTTTTCGCCCTGCGATACTTTCGCGTAGCCGTAACCAGGAAGATCGACGATATAAATACTGTCCACCGAGAAGAAGTTAATGGTGGAGGTCTTTCCGGGCGTTGCGCTTACTCTTGCGAGAGATTTTCGGTTGAGCAGCTTGTTGATAAGCGACGATTTCCCGACATTCGAGTGACCGGAGAACGCAAATTCAAGTCTGTCGGAGCGCGGTATCTGCTTGAAAAGACCGTAAGAAGCGGTAAATTCGGCTTTGTTGTAATTCATTTTTTCTCCTGTATATTTTTTCCCCTGTCGTCAGCGGCAGGGGAAAAGGTTATGTGTTTATCGTCTTGACGCGGTAGTCACGGAAGCGGAGGGCGCTGTGCCTTTGCGTGCAGCCGTGGTCTTGCGTGTGCTTCCGCGTTTTGCGGAGGCTTTGTCATTGGTCTTCTTAGGCAATACAAGTGCGTTGTCGAGCACGGTCTGTATCCTTTCAGCGGGGATAAAATGAACGTTATCCTTTACCGTCTCGTCGATTTCTTCAAGATCGGGCTCGTTCTCCTTCGGGATAATTACGGTCTTAACGCCCGCCTTGTATGCCGCCATGGACTTTTCTTTAAGTCCGCCGATAGGAAGCACCTTGCCGTGAAGCGTGATCTCGCCGGTCATTGCGATATCTCTCTTTACGGGAATACCCGAAAGTGCGGAAACAAGCGCTGTCGTCATCGTAACGCCAGCCGAAGGACCGTCCTTCGGAACCGCACCTTCCGGCGCGTGTATATGCAGATCCTTGTTCTTGTAGAACTCGGGGTCAATGTTGTATTTCGCCGCGATACTGCGCACGAGACTTACCGCTATCTTGCCGGATTCCTTCATAACGTCGCCGAGCGAGCCGGTGATCTCAACTTTTCCGTCGCCTTCGAGAACGATCACCTCAAGCGGCATGGTGACACCGCCTGCCGAAGTCCAAGCAAGCCCGGTGACTACGCCCGTCTCATCGGTTTTGGAGATCGTCTCGGGCAGATACTTCTTCACGCCGAGGAAGTCTTTCAGGTTCGCGTCGGTAACGGAAATGCTCGTCTCGCCGCTCACAAGGCGCTTTGCAGCCTTACGGCATACTGACGCGATCTTCTTTTCAAGTCCGCGCACGCCGGCTTCCTTGGTGTAGCTGTCTATGATAGCGTATATTGCCTTATCGTTTATTTTCAGAGTCTTTCTTGACTCGCCGTGCTTTTTGAGCTGCTTGGGGACGAGATGCTTTTTCGCGATATGGAACTTTTCCTCGCGTGTGTAGCTCGAAAGCTCGATAACTTCCATTCTGTCGAGCAACGGGGCGGGGATAGTCTCCGTTGTATTCGCGGTGGTTATGAACAGCACGTCGCTCAGATCTATCGGTATCTCGAAATAGTGATCGGTGAATGTCGAATTCTGCTCCGGGTCAAGCACTTCGAGCATTGCGGACGAAGGATCCCCCTTGTAGTCGCTGCCCATTTTGTCTATTTCGTCGAACAGTATCACCGGGTTCATACATTTCGTCTGCTTGATAGCGTTCACGATACGTCCGGGCATTGCGCCGACATATGTTTTTCTGTGACCGCGTATCTCCGCCTCGTCTCTGACACCGCCGAGCGAAACACGGGCATAGTGGCGTCCGAGAGCCGCGGCTATCGACTTGCCGACCGAGGTCTTGCCGACACCTGGAGGTCCCACAAGGCAGATTATCTGGCTCTTGACATCGGGATTGAGCTTTCTGACGGAGATTATTTCAAGTATGCGCTCCTTGACCTTTTTCAGTCCGTAATGGTCTTTTTCGAGCTGCTTTTCCGCCTTTTCGATATTTATGGTGTCGTTCGTATAGGTATTCCACGGCATTTCGAGTATGGAATCGAGGTAAGTCTTGATAAGCCCGTACTCCTGCGAAGAAGGCGATACTTTCATCATCTTGTTCACTTCGCGGAGCAGCTTTTCCTCCGTATCCTCCGGGAAGCCTATCGCCTGTATCTTCTCCGTGTACTCGTACGCTTCGTCGTCATAGTCATCGGAACCGCCAAGCTGTTTTGACAGCGCCTTCATCTGCTCGCGCAGAATATACTCTCTCTGGTTGTTGTCGATTGAATCGCGTATCTGCTCGTTTATCTCCGCCTCGAATTTAAGTACCTTTATCTCCTCGGTGAGCATCTCAACGAGCTTCTTGACGCGCTTTTCAAGACCGTTCGTTTCAAGAAGGATCTGTTTGTTTTCGGTTTTTAAGAACACGTTGAAGATCATAAGATCGAACAGCTTGCGAAGATCGTGCTCGCCTTCAATAAGCGTAACAAGTTCGTCCGGGATCTTCGGAACGAGCGAAGCGTAATCCGAGAAAAGCATTTTGAGAGTTCTCTCGTAAGCATATGAGAGCTTGTTCTCCATCTGTGTGTTCTTTTCCGTGATCTCGGCAACCTCGGCGACATTGTATGTATCGAATTCCGAAACGCCGATGAGCTTTGCTCTGTAAAGACCGTGTACAAGAACTCTCGTAACTTTGTCGGGAGTTTTGAGTATCTGTCTTATCTCTGCGACAACGCCCACCTTGAACAGATCGTCCTTGTGCGGATCGTCGTTATCGTATTCCGCCTGTGTGACGAGGAAGATGTGCTTGTCTGTAAGACTCGCGGTTTTGATTGCTTCCACGAATTTTGGCTTTGTGACATCGAAATTTATGACCATTCCCGGAAAAACCACAAGACCTCTCATAGTTATCATCGGGAGTTTATGTCTGACTGCTGCTGACGGCATAATAAATCAACCCTTTCAATTTGCTCCGCCTATATATTTCTTGGCAGTAAATATTATTATACTATAATAGAGCAATAAATGCAATACTTTTTTCAAAAAAACAGTGTGAAAAAATCTTGAAGAACTGCTAAAAAGAGACAGAATAACGGTTATGAAGCGGCAGTCTCTTCTGCAGCCGCCGGAACCACTTTGATATAGGGAAGTATGCTTTTCAGCGTTTTCTCGCCTATGCCGTTAATGTTAAGCAGCTCGTCGGTGTAAAGGAATCCGCCGAAGGTCTCGCGGTACTCGATTATCTTCGCGGCAGTCACCTCACCGATACCGTTAAGGGTCATCAGCTCATCGGCAGTCGCGGTATTGATATCAATTTTCTCAGAGTCGGGAATGACCGCTTCCTCCGATGACTGCGGTATAGGAGCGACTTTTACATAAGCATCGCGTTCCGCTCTGTCCGCCCATACATAGATCACAGCGCAGACGATAATATATACCGCGGCGATAACGCAGAAAGCTATGATATACTTCCGTTCCTTTTTGTCTGTGTCTGTCTTTTTCACTTCGTTCATATCATTCGTTGACCGGGAACGCCTGTTTTCCGGCGAGCTCACCCATAAATTCATTGTTTCTGTATTTCAGCGGGGAAGTCCCGTAGTATTTCCGGAATATCCTGCTGAAATAATTCGGATCCGAAAATCCGCATCTTATAGATATCTCCGATACATCGAGCCGTGTGTCGCGCAGAAGAGATGCCGCCCGCCTTATCCGTATGTCGGTAAGATACCTGTGCGGAGCGACTTCGTATATCTCGGAAAAAAGCCTTATGAAGTGCCGCTGGGAATAGTGCGACATTTCGGCGAGCCGTTCCATCGGTATTTCCTCGCTGCTGTGCGACTCCATATATGCCGCGGCAAGGGAAATCCCTTCTATCTCGCGGCGCTTGTTTTCCGCACCGTACAACCGCGAAAGTATAACGGCAATACGCAGAAAGCACGCGGTAATCAGTGTCCGGCTGCCCGGGGCGTGTCCTTCGTATTCTCTCACCGCCTCGGCAATGATATCAGACACCTCCGCGAAAGCGTCAGGCGGGAGCTTCATACGGCTGCCGAGCGCGTTATCCTGCGAAAAACGCGGTTCAAGCAGGAACAGGGCGTGAAAACCGGGGAGTTGCTTGATATCGTGATCGGCAGTGATAAATGTGTCCGGGCGGAACATTATGTTGCATATTTTCAGTCCGTCGGGTTCCTCGTATCCGTGGCATAGATCCTTTCCTATAACGAATACATCACCCTTTGATATCCTGTACTTTCCGTTTTCGGTAACGTGTACGGCGGAGCCTTCGAGAACGACAACAAGCTCGTAGAAATCCTCGTGGCCGTGCATACGCATTTCCTCGGTGTGCTCGCCGTAGTTTATGTAAAAGGGGAAGCTCTCATCGCTTGTGAAATAACGCAGCATCATGTTTTCATACATCTGTTTTGCCTCAACTCATAAAATATTTGTAACCATTCGGGCTGTTCGGAAATATTCAGCTTTTCTATTGTTCTTTTTCCGACTCGCCTGTCTAAAACAGCAAACATTCTTACAATGGGATCATCGGAAAAAATACTATTTTGTATGTCGGTGTTCCTGTACTTCTCAAGGGCGTTACAGAACTCATCATCTGTGTATTCCGTTCTCATGTTCATTGGATATTTTTCCATAGTCTCCAAAAATCCGTCCCAATATTCATTAATTCCAACAGGTGATATATTTTTGGAATAACCTTGTTCTATGAAATATGAGTTTACTGTTTCAAGAGAAAAGCGTTTTATCTGTTTACCGTCAATACAAACGTCAAATATGCGGCAGTTATCCATACCTACATATCTTGTACAACCGTATCGTACTCTGCCGCGTATATTTTCGGATATAATCTCTTCCTCAAGATACTTTCTCATTCCACTCCATGAACCGAGTATTTTTCCCATATATCTTTGCTCCTATAAACTGCCGGTACTTAAAGTATTTTTTGTTTCTGCTTAAGTTTGAAACAGTATATTTGTATTATATCACATTTTGTCGCCGCACGCAACTTTTTTGTCACATTTGTCCTGTTTTTTTGTCGTATTTGTCATTGCGAAAACGATTACTTTATGATAAAATAAAGAAAAAACGATATTGGAGGAAAAAGCAGATGTCAAACCCGTATCTTCCGTCATGGGAATATATACCCGACGGCGAGCCGCGTGTTTTCGGTGACCGTATCTATGTTTACGGCTCGCATGACCGTCCCGCATCCGATATGTTCTGCGATTATAAGCTGAAGGTGTGGTCCGCACCGCTGAGTGACCCGAATAATTGGATCTGCCACGGAACGGCATTCGCCACCCGTGCGTTCAGAGATCACCCGTCCGATACCGACTGGACGGACAAAGAGCTGTACGCGCCCGATGTTGTGGAGAAGGACGGGAAATACTACCTCTATGCGTACATCGTCGGTGCAAAGGGCTGTGTTGCGGTAAGTGACCGCCCCGAGGGACCGTTCAGGCTCCTGTCGCAGTATAAATACAACATAGAGAACCACTATGACAACGGTACATTCATAGACCCGGGCGTGCTCGTTGACGACGACGGCAGAGTGTATGTTTACTGCGGATTTCAGGGCTCATATATGGCGGAGATCGATCCGTCCGATATGTACACGATCATAGACGGTACATACAAGGAAGGAATTATCCCGGTTGATGAACCGCACCGCTTCTTTGAAGCCTGCTCACCGAGAAAGATAAACGGCAGATATTATATGATATACTCGCCGCAGAAGGGCAGCTGTCTCGATTATGCGATAAGTGACAGCCCCACGGGTCCGTTCAAATACAAGGGAACGATCATAGACAATTCCGTGGATTATCCCGGCGGCAACGATCACGGCTCCGTAATGTGCATAAACGGACAGTGGTACATATTCTACCACAGAATGACGAACAATACGATAATGTCACGGCGTGGCTGTGTTGAGCGCATAGAGATACTTCCTGACGGAACGATACCGCAGGTTGAAATGACCTCGCTTGGATTTGAGGAAAGTCTGAACCCGTTTGCGGTGACAAAAGCGGACACTGCGTGCGTGCTCAAAGGCGGCTGCTTTATAACGGAGCTGAATATCTTTGACCGTGTTATAACCGGAATAACCGACGGCGCTGTAATTGGTTGGAAGTATTTCGACTTCGGCGGCAGCGAAGACCCGTATTCGTTAAAGATGAAGCTGCGCGGAACAGGCTGCCGCGGCAAGATACTCGTATATCTCGACTCTGACGGTTCGGAGCCGATCGGAGAGGCGGAGTTTGGCACGGAAGGCGGTATAGTATCTGCTGCGCTGCCAGCGATAAAAGGAAGACACGCCGTTTATCTTAAAGCCGAAAGCGCGTATAAAAGCTGGGCGAAGGATATGTTCAACGGACGTACTCTGTTTGAGCTTGAGGAATTTGTATTTGTAAGATGAACTGAAAGGAGACCAGAACAAAATGACTGTAAGAAAAATAGCTTCCGCACTTCTTATCGCGGCAACATATATGATATCCTCGTGCGGGGGAAGCGGCAATGCGCCTGCAGTGACGGAACAGACCGGAGCTGCGGAGGAAACAGGCACGGTAACTATTGGAGAAATGCGTGATATGACAACACAGCAGATAGTCAAGGATATGGGCATGGGAATAAATCTCGGCAACACATTCGAGGCTACCGGCGGTGCGGGAAGCACCGTTCAGTCGTTTGAGACGATGTGGGGCAGCCCCGTGGTAACACAGCCGCTCATTCAGGGCTACGCGGACGCGGGCTTCGGTGTTATGCGTCTTCCGGTTGCGTGGTCAAACCTTATGTCGGAGGATTACACCATAAGCCCGGAGCTGCTTGCGAGAGTTGACGAGGTGACCGGCTGGGCAGTTGACAGCGGGCTGTACGTTATTATGAACATTCACTGGGACGGCGGCTGGTGGGAGAATTTCCCGACAGAAAAAGAAGAGTGCATGAAGAAGTACACCCGTATATGGGAGCAGGTGTCCGAATATTACAACAAATACGGCGATAAGCTGATGTTCGAATCGCTCAACGAGGAAGGCGGCTGGGACAGTATATGGAACAGGTACAGCGGCACTGCGGGCGAGGAAAAGGAGCAGTCCTATGCTCTTCTCAATGAGATAAACCAGAAGTTTGTGGATACTGTCCGTGCGAGCGGCGGAAACAACGAAAAGCGTCACCTGCTCATAGCAGGCTACGGAACGGATATTGACCTGACCTGCGACGAGCTGTTCAAAATGCCCGATGACCCGGCGGGAAGATGTGCGGTATCGGTGCATTACTACACTCCCTCAACGCTCTGCATACTTGAAAAGGACGCGAGCTGGGGTAAAGCAAGAAAGGTATGGGGCAACGAAAAGGATGTCAAGGAAATGGAAGGCTATATGGATAAGCTCAAGACCCATTTCGTTGACAACGGCGTTCCCGTAATTGTCGGCGAGTACGGCTGTGTTGCGGTAAAGAACAAGGAAGCCGATGTTGTAAGAAGGTTTAATATCTGCGCCGCACAGCTTATGTACGAACGCGATATCTGCCCCGTGCTGTGGGATATCAAGGGTCTGTTCTATGACAGATATTTCTTCAAGATGAAGGACGAGGATTTTATGAACGGGCTCAGACGAATCGAGGCAGGCGAGGACGTTATGCAGGAGGAGCTTGACGCATACGAGAAGCAGCGTGAAGCTGCAAGAGCCGAGAAAGCGGAAAAGGAGTCAGACGATACAGCCGCGTGATATATGTGTATATAGATCCGTTCCCGGAGCATTTCCGGGAGCGGATTTTTGCTTCTGCGGTATTGTAATTTGTGCCGATATGTGCTATAATATATATTCGGAATATTATTATCATTTATAATTATATCATATACATAATAAGGGGAAACAATGATAAAAGCTCTTCTGATAAAGATATGGGAAGCGATAGTATCGGTCATACCGATCACGCTGATAGTTGTCGCAATTACATTCACGCCGCTTGTCGAGCTGACGCTCAAGGAGACGGTGATATTCTGTGTTTCTGCACTTTTTCTGATACTCGGTATCGCGCTTTTCAACCTCGGAGCTGACCGTGCAATGACCCCGATGGGAGAATATGTGGGCGAGGGTCTGACAAAATCGAAAAAGATCGGTGTTCTGTTTGCGGTCTGCTTTATTATGGGATTGCTGATAACCGTTGCGGAGCCTGATCTTTCCGTACTTGCGGATCAGGTCAAAGCGCTTATCGAGCCCACGCTGCTCATAGGAGCGGTATGTGTGGGTGTTGGTGCATTCCTTCTTGAAGCAGTGATCAAGATGGTATACCGAAAAGAGTTGGCACCGATGCTGTTGTATTTTTATCTTATGCTTTTTGCGGTAGCAGCACTTCTGCTTGAAAACGGCAAGGGCAGCTTTATGCCGCTCGCTTTCGATTCCGGCGGTGTTACGACGGGGCCTATAACCGTTCCGTTCATAATGGCGCTGGGTGTCGGAATATCTATGACGATAGGCGGAAGGAACGCCGGAGAGAACAGCTTCGGTCTGATAGCGATGTGTTCCGTGGGTCCGATAATCGCCGTGCTTGCGCTTATGCTCGCGTCAAAAGGTGAGCTTACCTACGTTCTTCCGGATTACTCCATAGATGCCAATCTCGGATACGGCTTCTGGGAAACGATAATAGATACCGTTGAAGATGTCGGCAGATCGCTGTTGCTTATACTGATCTCATTCGGGGTTTTGCAGTTTACCATTCTCAAACTCCCGAAAAGAAAGCTGTTACAGATATTTGTGGGTATTAGCTACACGTTCGTCGGTCTGGTGATATTCCTCACCTCCGTTGCGGTGGGCTTTATGCCGATAGGCTTCAAGATAGGGCATGAGCTTGCTTCCGGCGGACATATACCGCTTGTGATATTTGCGTTTGTTATCGGTATGGTAACGGTACTTGCGGAGCCCGCCGTACACGTTCTTAACCGTCAGGTTGAGGATATAACCGGCGGTACAGTAACGCGAAAGGAAATGACGATAGCGCTTTCGATCGGTGTCGGCGTATCTATCGGGCTTTCGATGGTACGTATAATCTTCGGATTCTCGCTGCTGTATTACCTTATACCGGGATATCTGATTTCTCTCGGACTGTCATTCTTTGTGCCGAAGCTGTACACGGCTATCGCGTTCGACTCAGGCGGAGTTGCCAGCGGACCGCTTACATCGAGCTTTATTCTCCCGCTTGCGATCGGAGCCTGTGAAGCGGTTCGCGGCACGGATGATATTATGTATTCCGCTTTCGGTATCGTCGCAATGGTAGCTATGACTCCGCTTATAACGATACAGTCGCTCGGATTCAAGGCTGTGCTTGCCGAGAGAATGAGAAAACGTATCGCAATGGCAAGGATACTTTCCGCGGACGACGCGCATATCATATATTTTGACAAGAGGTGAGAACGATGCCGTTCGGGTTGAAAAGTAAGAAAAACAAAACGGGAAATGCTCCCGGAAAACAGGTGCAGCTGCCCGGAAAGACCGGTTCGGAGGCACCGCTGGCGCTTGAACTGCTGATAACGATAGTTGAGAAAAGCAAGGCGGAGTTTTACATGGATATCATACAGTCGTATGAGGTCAATTTCCAGTTCGCAGCACCTGCGCAGGGTACAGCAAAAGCTGAGCTGCTCGATTATCTCGGTCTGACCGATACCGACAAGGCAGTTATTTTCAGCGTTGTCAGGGCAGACAAGCTCGATGAGCTTACATACACACTTGAAACGAAATTCCGCACTGTGCGCAACGGAAAGGGAGTTGCAGTCACCGTTCCGTTCACGAGCATGATAGGAACATCGGTGTACGCGTTTCTGTGCAACGCGGTAAGCTCTGTGAAGGGAGAGAAGTGAAATGAACGAGAACAGCGGATATGAAATGATATTCTGCATTATAAATTCCGGATTTTCGGAGACGGTCATGGATGCCGCGCGTGAAGCGGGCGCAAGAGGCGGTACGGTTATACGCGCGCGAGGCACTGCAAGCAAGGAAGCCGAGGAGACATTCGGTATCACCATACACCCGGATAAGGAAGTGCTGATGATACTTGTGCCGAAGGATATAAAAGACGCGGTGCTCGAAGCTGTGTACAAATCGGCGGGAATGAGTACGGCAGGGCAGGGAATTGCTTTCTCTATGGCGGTGAACAGGACTGTCGGTCTGCAATAATGCACAAAAAGCGGCTTGCGGATTTGTATATTCATACGAATATGAATTATTTTGCATTATTTTGTCACTTTTGGTGCTCAAAAACCGTTTTAATATATAGAGGGCAATAATTGCACTGTCAGACCGAACCGAAAGGCAGGTAATCAATATGAAGATAACACCGGTAAAAAACTATAAAAAGCCAATGTATGCTATAAAGCTCGCGGCACTTGTCACTGCAGCCGCGTCATTATCCGGCTGTGCGGAAAGAATACTCCAGCCCAGCGGAATGATGGAAACACGGGAGCCGGAGGGTGCCGGTGCGCAGGTAACTACAACCTCCGCAGAGACAACAACCGTGCTCTCGTCTGCCGATACAACAAAAACAACGACGACGTCTGCAACAACCGAGGTAACGACTACCGTTGAGGATATAACCTGTGTGGAAATAGGTGGTGATGTTGCCGTTGAGACCGAGGAGACCAGAAAGAACGTAGGGCTCGGTCTGTTTACGGCTGCCGCTGTGACCACGACAGTCGCTGCGACTGTGTCCGAAACCCCGCCTGAGACGGAGATAACCGAGCTTGCCGGGGATGTTCCCGAACCGCTGGAGCTTGAAGGCGAGCCTGTAATTGACGAGGAAGATCTTAACCCCGTAGGTATCGTTCCGGCATATATCGACGATGATATAATAGAGCTCGAAGGCGATGTTGAGGCTCCGACTGTGGATTTTGAAGAAGAGATCCCAAATGATTATATTCTTGCGGACAGTTATGAGGATAAGCTGAAAAAAGCGTTCGAGCAGATCGACGGCATTTTTGAAAGAATAGACGGAGACTATCCGTTCAACACGGATCATCTGATGACATACGGCGATAATTTTATATACGCGAGGTATATGTATGCTCCGTATGAAAAGGAGAAGCCCCCTCTGTACATAACCTTCGTAAGTGCCGGAACACCCGAGTATGATTCGATCAATAACAACGAAAGTACGCGGATAACGGACTATGCGTTTATGCGGGAAATGAATATCGGGGAAGATAAGGTTAATGTTGTGATACTCGTTGAAAATTCCTTTGACTATGTCGATAATTACGCGCAAGGAAAAGAAATTCCCGATATCTGCGCGGATCTTGTCAATGCTCTGGAAGCGAAAGGTATAATACAATGAACTTTACGCTGCATCTTACGGAAAGCTGCAATCTCGCCTGTGCGTATTGTCCCAATCCGAAAAGTACAAAGCGTATGTCGGACGAGGTGCTGTATGCCGCGTGTGAGCTT
Organism: Ruminiclostridium sp.; assembly: GCA_017395555.1. Classification (GTDB taxonomy): domain Bacteria; phylum Bacillota; class Clostridia; order Oscillospirales; family Ruminococcaceae; genus Ruminiclostridium_E. The sequence continues at coordinate 23,533 of JAFPUE010000047.1, forward strand.
GCATTCTCACGCGGGAAAAGTGCTGGCTTCTGCTTTTTCGGCGGCGAACCGCTGCTTGAAAAGGAGCTTATCTATAAGGCGATAGACCGCTGCATCGAGCTTTCCGCAAAAACCGGAATGAAAGCAAACTACAAAATGACGACAAACGGAACGCTGCTTGACGATAAGTTTCTTGAACGCGCACGTTCGGTTGGAATGATGATAGGGCTGTCATTCGACGGACTTATGCAGGACAAGTCCCGCTGCTTCAAGGACGGGAGCGGGTCACTTGCGACAGTCGAGAAAAATGCGAAACTGCTGCTTTCGTATATCCCGAACGCCTATGCTATGATGACGATAGCGCCGTTCGCCGTGGGCAGTTACTTCGATTCCGTCAGATATCTGTACTCGCTCGGTTTTCGCCGTATCATAGCCACTATCGCTTACGGCAGCAAGGTGAAATGGACAGACGATGATATGGAGCGTCTGCGCGGTGAGCTTGAAAAGATCGCCGAGTTTTATACCGACATTTTCGCGAACGGTGTTCATTTCTATTTCAGCCCGTTCGACGCGAAGATACGCGACTGCATAAAGGACAAGAATACAGCCGATCACTGTCACCTCGGTTTCCGTCAGATGCCGATTGACACGGACGGTAAGATATACCCGTGTACGCAGTTTGTAGGCGATAAGGATTGGTATATAGGCAATGTCTTCGACGGGATAGATGTAAGCCGTCAGATCGAGATATCCAAGCGGCAGTCCACACCCGCAGAATGTAAGGAATGTGACCTTAACGGGCGCTGCACCAACTCCTGCGGCTGTACGAACCGGCTGGAGACAGGAGATGAGAACAAGGTCTCGCCGCTTACCTGCACTTATGAGCGTATGATAATTGAAATAGCCGATCGTATAGCGGGCGAGCTTTATGAAAATCACTGCGATAAATTCAAAGCTCAGTTTGCGAGATAAAAATAACCCTGACAACGGAATTAACGCTGTCAGGGTTTGTCTTTACTTTGTCAGTGTTCTTATGTAATTGGCAAGTTCTGTCGCCATTTCTTCCTGCTCGGTAATGCGCGGGTGACCGTATGTTGCTTTTCCGGCGCGTCTGAAACGGTATCTTGTAACGTCCGGGTCTGCAAGCTCGGCACATATCTCGTCAAGGATATATTCCCACTTGATTTCGTGTCTCAGCACGGTTGTGATGATAATGAATTTTGCCTTTTTGTACTTTCCTTTGAGATCGAGCAGTATCTCCTTGTACTTTGCTTTCCACATTTCCGTGTACTGCTTGTCGAAAACGGCTTCGGGCTTCGGGAACGTGTCATTCTGCCCGATCGCGAAGACCACAATATCCGGAGTGTATTTTGAGAAATCCCAATCCGAGACACCGCCCGGGGCATACGGCACATAGCTGAGCTTGTCGTAGGTGGATTCAAGCCCGGTGAGCGTTTCGATATCCGGACCGTAGAAATAGCCCGTGTGATCGAGCAGGGCAAGCCCGCCCTGTGAATTGTTGTTGAACTCCGCGTTCAGCTTTCTCGCCGCTGAGAACGTGTAGCTGAAATAGCTGTTGTCGTACTGGCTCTCGTGATTTTCGGGGTCCGCCATTCCCTCGTAATACACAGCCTCGCATACCTCACCGGCGGAAACGCTGTCGCCGAAATATTCGAGCTTCAGATCGTATATATGCTCGTCCGGTATAAGCTCGTCCGCCTCGGCAGAGAGAAATCTGAAATAATGCGCGGCCGCCTGACGCTTGAAGATCATGCAGGTGTGTATCGTGTTATCGAGGTTTTCCGCGAGCGTCAGCTTCTGCACGCCGGTATCCTTCGATATCTCTATCTTCTGCTGTACACCGTCGATAAGTGCGCCTATCCACATTCTATCGTTCATGGGAATGTTTTCGATCCTTATTTTAATGGAAGTTCCCCTGAACAAAAAGCGTATATTGCTTCCCGCATAGATAAGCATGGGAGCGTCGGGCTTTGAAAAGTCTATTCTTCCCATATAGGAAAAAGAGCTGTTGTCAGCGGTAAATATCGGCATACTGAACCTCCGTTTGTTGTCAAATGAATTATTTTTCTGTGATTTACGGCAATTTGATGGTAAGTCGCTGTCACATTTATAGTATTTTAACATATTTGGTATATTTTTGCAATATTTTATTGAAAATTTAATTGAAATATGTTATACTGAAAAACAACGAGAAAAAGGAGGATGAAAATGAGACCTTCAAAAGCATTGGCTTCAATACTGCTTTCCGTAACATTGCTGATGTGCGGCTGCGGCGGCAATAAAGCTGCTCCCTCTGTTACAACTGCGGCAGCCACGGAAGCGGTTACCGAAAATAGATCAATTCCCGCCGATACAAAAGAAATGCGCGATATATCCGTGCAGGAGCTTGTCGGAGAAATGAAGACGGGCTGGAACCTCGGCAATACGTTTGACTCTCTCGGCGGAGAGACCGCGTGGGGAAATCCGTACACCACAAAGGCTATGATAGACTGTGTTGCGGAAGCGGGATTCGATGTTATCCGTATTCCGACGACGTGGGGAGAGAAAATGGACGAGTCCGACAAGATACCGGACGAATGGATAAACCGCGTTCAGGAGGTAGTCGATTACGCCATAGACAACGGAATGTACGTTATCCTAAACAGCCACCATGAGACCTCGTGGATAAAGCCCGCAACAGATCAGCTCGACAGCTTTATGCCGAAATTCGAGGCAATGTGGAAGCAGATAGCCGAGCATTTCGCGGATTACGGAGATCACCTTCTGTTTGAGGGACTGAACGAACCGCGTATTGAGGGCGGTAAAGCCGAATGGTCAGGCGGTACAAAGGACGGCCGTGCGGCGCTTAATGAGCTTAATAAGAAATTCGTTGAGACCGTTCGTGCGACAGGCGGGAAAAATGAGAAGCGCGCGCTTCTGATAACCACTTTTGCTGCAGCCGTAGCGGAGGTAACGTTCAAAGACCTTGAAATACCGGACGACGATCATGTTCTTGTTTCGCTTCACGCGTACACGCCGTACAACTACACATACCATTCCAATTCCGAGTGGGAGGTGTACGAGTTTGACGAGCAGGTCGGAAACAACATAGACGGCGTTTTTGAACTGATAGACGAGTATTTCACCTCGAAGGACATTCCCGTTATAATCACGGAATACGGCTCGGTGAGCAAGGCCTTCCCGGGTACCGATGATCGCAACGACGCGGAAAACGTTAAGTGGGTGAATTACTACATTGACCGCGCCGAGAAGTCCGGCATTCCCTGCGTATGGTGGGACAACGGTTTGTACTACGGAAGCGGAGAAAGGTTCGGTATCTTTGACCGCAAAAGCCTGAAATGGTATGTACCCGATCTTGTTGATGAAATAATGGCTGTGAGCAAATAAGAATGACCCCTCGGGAAATTATCCCGGGGGGTTATATTTCATTATGACGTTCGAAGTGCAAAATCCTGCATCGAAGGTGTAAACGGGCAATGGCAACGGGCTGTGAAACGAACCGGAAAAATATGCTGCCGCAGATTTTTTCGGGACGGCTCTTTCAAAAAAAGACTCGGTTGCATAGCTCGTTTCCAGCCGGATGCAACCCTGTTGCACCGCTGCTTGGCTTAACCAAGCCATTTATCCTTATATGGGAACGAAAAATATAAAGAAAAAGTTTGTAAGGTAAAAACACAATAAAAAAAGGTTTTGTACCCTCCGTTGCCGGTTTTCGTTGCACCTGACTTTTTTGCAATGATTATGCGCCGCATTATTCAGAACAGCTGTTCTATGATATCCGTCAGAACAGCCGCAGCGGGTGCGGCAAGCTCGCATATCTGCAAAAACCAGCCCTCGGTATCGCCCGTTATACCGCCGAAGCTGCGGTACGCCGATATTCGGTAATACAGCAGGCAGAGAAAGAACACGAGCAGCACCGCGGCTCCCGTCCATATATCAGCCGCGAGCATGAACATATACGACGAAGCGCAGACAGCGATAAGCACGGCTGTCGTTATTGCCTTGTGAGCCGGCTCGGAAAAGCTCTGCAGCGTTCCCTCATTTTTGGCGCACTTCATTGTAACTGCCGCAAGACCGCTGAACGCGCGTGACATGACAAAGCAGAGCGCGATAACAACGGCGGTGTTTAATGTGCGTACAGCAGAGAACACGGCAGCTTGCAATAGAAAATACAAGATCGAGTATATCACCGCAAACGAGCCGATATGCGGATCGGACATTACAGCGAGCTTTTTCGCCCGGTCACCGAGACAGGCTCTCGCGTCCGTTACATCGCAGAAGCCGTCCGCGTGTATCCCGCCTGTCACCAACAGGGGCAGCGCCACGCTCACAGCGCCTTTCAGAAACTCGTTGATACCGAGAGCGGCGCAGATATAGAACCACAGAAGATACAGCCAGCATATCACCGCTCCGATAAGCGGGAAAAAGCACAGCGAATACCGGTGGTTTTCTTCCTTCCATTCTATCTTCGGCATCGGTATGCGCGAATACATCGCAAAAGCCGAGATCATGGACTTGAATACAATCATAATATGCCTTTCATTCGGGTTTTTATTAAATAAAGTATAGCACGCGGCGGCGTATGTGTCAAGTTTTATTGTTGTTTTGCGGAATTAAACTTCCGCTATTGACAACAAAAGCGGTGTGTGTTATAATTCGACTGTACCGACAGGAAAAGAGGGAGATAGTAAATGCTTCAGATATATTGCGGTGAGGGAAAAGGCAAGACAACGGCATCTCTCGGACTTGCGCTCAGAATGGCGGGTGCCGGAATGAAAGTAGCATTCGTGCAGTTCATGAAAGGCGGAGATACCGCCGAGCTTGCTTCGCTTTCGCTCATAGATAACATAGACGTTATGCGCTGCGACAGAAATTACGGGTTTTACAGCACGCTCTCCGACAGCGACAAGGCGAAGCTTTCCGCCTGCCACAATGATCTGCTGGACAGGGCTTTCGGCGGGACGCATGACGCGGTCATACTCGACGAGCTGAATTTTGCTTACGGCCACGGTCTTATGGACTGCGAAAAGGCCAAGAGTTTAATACTCGGACGCAAAAACGATATTGAGATAGTGATAACGGGACGTTCTCCGGCAGATGTATTTGTCGATGCGGCGGACTACATAAGCGAGATAAAGTGCATTCGTCACCCGTACAAAAACGGAGTTACCGCACGAAAAGGTATCGAATATTAAACTGAATTTTTTATGCTTTAAACTTGCAGAAAACTATTGACGGGCGCGCGGATTTGTGATATAATATCAACGTCAAAAAAATAACAAATAAAAGAAAGCAGGGGACAAAACTATGAATATTGTGTGCTTGGATATGGAAGGCGTACTTGTGCCGGAAATATGGATCGCGTTTTCGGAGGCTTCCGGGATCCCGGAGCTGCGCAGAACGACGCGTGACGAGCCCGATTATAACAAGCTGATGAATTTCAGACTCGGCATCCTCAAGGAGCATAAGCTCGGACTGAAGGAGATACAGGCGACTATCGCGAAGATAGACCCGCTGCCCGGTGCGAAGGAGTTCCTTGACGAGCTGCGTTCCATAACACAGGTGCTGATACTCAGCGATACATTTGAGCAGTTCGCAATGCCGCTCATGAAAAAGCTCGATTACCCGACTATCTTCTGCAATACGCTCGAAGTTGCTCCCGACGGCGAGATCACAGGATTCAAAATGCGCTGCGAAAAGTCAAAGCTCACTACCGTAAAGGCTCTCCAGTCCATAGGCTATGAGACGATAGCGAGCGGTGACAGCTTCAACGATCTCGCAATGATACAGGCAAGCAAGGCGGGATTTCTCTTCAAGAGCACCGAAAAGATCAAGGCTGACTATCCCGATATCCCCGCGTTCGAGGAGTTCGACGATCTGCTCAAAGCGATCAAGGAAGCTCTTTAATACATCAAAAAGGCGGACTGTTGTGCAGCCCGCCTTCGCTTATTTGTTATACTCTATGCCGTAGCTCTCGTAAAATGCTCTGATATCGCGCTCCGAGCGCACAAGCTCGGAATAGTGCAGCTTTCTGTCGTGCTTGTCGTAGAAGCCTATCGTCTTTTCCCCCGTGCAGGTGCTCGATTCGAGCTTTATATCCTGCGCCGTGTAGCCCTCCGGTATCGGCATTACCTTACTGCTTTTCATTCTCCGTTACCTCCCAATAGTATTTTCTCGCGCAGACGGGAAAATCGTCCATAACGCCGTGCTCCGGGTCATAAAATGTTCCGTAAGCGTACAGTGACCAGTGCCAGCAGCGCGGAGTTTCAAGGCTGAGCATTGCCAGCGGAGGAAGATCTTCTTTTGTGTGTGCTTCATTTCTGGCTGCCGACACAGAAAATCCGTTGTCCGAAAGAAAAGATTTCATTTCCGCCAGCTTTGTCTCCCGGTCATTGCCGAGCATATCCGCGACTGCTATGACGTCTGTTCCGGTTATCATCGCGAGAACAGCCTGTCCGCACTGGAGGCTGTCCGGCTCGTGAACGTATTGTATCTCCCGCACTGTATCACTCTCCCGTCATTCGTCTTATCAGCAGCCGCCCGTTTTCTTTCAGCCATTTATCACACCGGTCATATTCCGGAAATACCTTATAAACAGCGTCATAGAAGGCTTTAGAGTGGTTCGGATGCAGCCTGTGGCAAAGCTCATGCACGACTACGCTGTCAAGCACCTCCGGTGGTGTCATAACGAGCAGACAGTTGAAATTCAGGTTTCCGCCCGAAGTGCAGCTCCCCCAGCGGGTTTTCTGATTGCGTATGGTTATGCGGTTGTAGCTTATCCCCATAAGCTCCGCGAAATACTCGACTCTGCGCGGTATTATCTCCATTGCGGTATCTGCCATTTTTTGTATTTCCGCGGCTGTGAACGGGCGCGTCTCCGACAGCTTCTCGTTTTCCGCGATACGCCTGCGGACGTGTTTCTCGATGACGGCGCTCTTTTCCGCGAGAAAAGCTTCGATATCCCGCATCGGCATTTTCAGCGGCGCACGGACGATAACTCTCCCGTCCGGCTCTATCTCGGCGGAAAGGGTCTTTCGTCTGCTTCTGACTATTTCTATCTCGGTGGAAATGCCGTCTGTTTTCATCTGAAATTTCCTTTACTTGGGTGACATTATGAACAACGATTATTATACAAAAAGAATACGCAAGCATATCATTTTCTACGGCAGGGTGCAGGGTGTCGGATTCCGTTACCGCGCCGAATATGCAGCCGACAGCTACGGTGTTACGGGCTGGGTGCGCAACCTCTATGACGGTTCGGTGGAAATGGAAGCCGAGGGTACCGAGCGCAGCATAGACGATATGATAATTGCGATCGAGAAAGGGTCATATATCCGGATAGAGGATATGAGCGTGAAAACCATCCCCGTCGAGGGCAGCTCATATTTCGAGGTGCGCTGAATTATTTCTTTTTCTTTCCTGTCTTTTTATTGGTGTTTCCCTTTTTCATCAGCTTTTCGGAATGTACTATAAGTATGTCGTTCTCGGCTATCGTAAGTCTGTCGTTGGGAACGATCGTGAGCTCGCCGCGTATAATCATATATATCCTTATGCCGTAGTTGTCGTTTATTTCGTCGGACGTAAGCCCGATAAACCCGCTGCTCCTGTCGCACAGTATCTCGCCGACTTCGTGGATATCATGGTATTTACGATCGGAGTTTTCGCTTTTCGAGAACTTCTCAACGAAACCCGCGCTTATGATACCGGTAGGTACCGCGACTGCGCACACGCCGAGAAAGGCAATGAATATCGCGATTATCCTGCCGATAACGGTCACGGGGTAAATATCGCCGTAGCCTACGGTGAGAAGCGTGGATACGCTCCACCATATACCGGAGAAGGCGTTCTCGAATGCTTCCGGCTGTGCGTCATGCTCTGCGCCGTACATTGCCAGCGAGGACGCGAGAACAAGAATAATTATCAGAAACAGCGACGAAAAGAGCTGTTTTCTTTTTTCTATCAGGACTTCCTTTATAAGATTGAAGGAGTCATACTGCGAGTTTATACGGAAAAGGTGGAATATACGAACGACGCGCAGCATTCTGAATATTACCATTCCGTCGAGGAAGAAGAAGGGAAGTATGGTGAGAAGGTCAATAATTCCGTCGAATGAGATAAGAAATCTGAATACGGAGCTCAGCTTGTTTTTTCGCGGGTAAAGTATGTCGGAGGTCCATATTCTGAGCACATACTCAATGCTGAATATGATTATGGTGACATACTCGGTCACCTTGAAAGCCCCGTGCAGCGAGGAAAGCTCATCGAAAGTCCCGAGCAGCATGGCGAGTATATTGAGTATTATGACGGCTGAAATGAAGTAGTCGAAGGCACGGCTCGGCAGGTCTTCCTTGTTGCCGATCTGGATTATATCAAAAATGCGTTTTTTTGTCATACTAACCTCCGTATCGGGTCATAAGCATATTATATCACATAAAGAAGAAAATTTCAATAGAAGAAGATAGAACAGAAAAAGAAGACAGTAATGAAAACAGCTTTGCGGGCGCAGGCTCTGCACTTATATCACATAAAGAAGAAAATTTCAATAGAAGAAGATAGAACAGAAAAGAAGACAGCCACAAAGACTGCTTTGCGTGCGCAGGCGCTGCGCTTATATCACAAAAAGTCGTACAAGTCAATTTGTTGTAAAAAATTATTGAAAATTTTCTAAAATGCTTGAAAAATTTGTGGAAATGTGATATACTGAATATAATAGTGTAAAATGTATGAAAAATCGGGAGCATAAGAATGTATTATTGCCGGAGGAAGGTTTATGGAAAGATGTATTGCCGCATTCAGCGCACGCAGTGAACGGATAGGTGAAACGTATTCGTTTGACGATGTTTATGAACGGCTGTCGGGAAACGGTACGCCGATACTTGTGATATTTTCGTCTGATTTTGACCATTTCGCGGATTATTCCGGACTGTTTCACGAAAAATTCCCGGAGTCGGACGTTCTCGGAATGTCCTCGGAATGTAACTATTCCTCCGAGGGATTTTCGGATACCGGTCTTTCCGCGCTCGCGATATACAGCGGTATAGAATGTGCGTGCGGTGTTCTGCATGAGGCGGGAAAATGCCCCATAAAATACATGAGCGCCGTGAAGGAAGCAATAGAAAAGCTCGGGATAACCTCGTCAGAAGCCGACAGAATATGCAGTCTTGAATTTACCGCGTCCGTCGAATATAACGAGGAGCTGGTGCTCGACACATTCAGAACCGCGCGAGGAAATCTGAAAATACCGCTTCTCGGCAGTACGGCGGCGGAGAGACGCGGTACCGGCAGATCGTATGTTTCGCTGAACGGCAAGGTTTACGAGGACGAATGTGTGTTTGCGTTCATAAGGAACATGAACGGGCGTATATCTATGATAAGCGAGAATACATACCGTTCCACCGGCAAGACCTTTATGGCAACAGACGTTGACTGTGACAGCAAAACGGTATATTCCTTCAACGAAAGACCCGCTGCTGTCCACCTCGCTTCGCTCATCGGTGTCGACGTGCCTGTTGTTGCGCGGGATATCGCAAGGTTCCCGATAGGAAGGATATATGACGATATAATCTATACCGCGACGGGAAGAAATGTGGGAAAGGACGCGTCGATCGTGTTCGGCTCGGCTGTGTATAATTACTCAAAGGCTGTGCTTCTCGAACCGGACGATCCGCACAGGACCGCCGGCAGATTTATCGAAAAGCTCGATAATTTAGGCTTCAGCCCCGCGTTCTCACTTGCCGTGAACTGCGCTTTCGATTTTGATATTTTTGCTGACACGGGCATAACCGGAAAATTTATCGGACAGCTTGCCGAAAAAGCGGGAGTATATACCGGAGTATCCGGACGCAACGAGCAGCTCGGCTGCGCGAATATGAGCAAGACTATGCTGCTTGCGGCATTTGAATGATGTTATTACCGCAATTACGGATCATTTTGGGGGAAAGATATGATCAGATATAACAACGGTATCATAACCGTAAACGACAACTGCATCGGCTGCGGAAGATGTATGCTTGAATGCCCGTCTTCCGAGTGCAACGTTTCGGTCTATGACGGAGGAAAGCGAAAGCTCGCGGTGAACGCGACGAACTGCATACTTTGCAGCTCGTGTATAAGTACCTGCACCCATGAAGCAAGAGAATACGAGGACGATACCGAGCGTTTCCTTACAGACCTTGCTTCGGGAGAAAAGATTTCCGTTATGCTCTCTACGGGCTTTTACCTCACGTTCGGTCAGCGTTCGCGCGGCATTATCGGATATCTTCGCTCGCTCGGCATAAACAAGATCTATGACAGCGGCTTCGGCGCGGATATATTTGTCTGGCTGAACGCGAGATACATAAAGACCTACGCCGGCGAACGCGAAGACAGACCGTTCATTATGAACGCCTGCCCGGCGGTAACGCACTATATTTCGAGATATGTGCCGAAGGCTGTCAAGTACATAATTCCTGTCTATACGCCGCCGCAGTGTACAGCGGTGTATGCCAAAAAGTACCTCGGCGACAAATCGAAGCTGGCATATATAAGCTCGTGCATTTCAAGAAAAGATGAATTTGAGAACACCGACGCCGATGTGAAAATTGATTACAGCATTACATTCGCTCATTTGATGAAGTATCTGGAGGGTATCGATCTCAGCTTCTTCAACGGTGAGGCAGACCTTGTTTCCGACAGCTTCGGCAGCGTTATTTCCGCGAGCGTCGGACTCCGTGAATATGCCGCGTCTCTTTTCTCCGATGAGGAGATAATTTCCTGTTACCCGGGACTGACCGAGAGCACCAGAAAGCTGATTGCCACAACGGGAATTATGAACATACAGCATCCGACGCTCTCCATTATTTACGGCTGCCGTAACGGCTGCGCTTCAAGCGGAGGTGCCGGAATAGCTCCGGAAAACAACTACGAGACTTATCTCTCCGAGCTCCAGCGTCTTCGTACTCTGACAATGAAAAAGAAGCACGAGTTTTCTTCCTATTGGGAGATATACCGCTCGCTTTCCGAGAAATTCTCCGAGCTTGACCCGGACGATTTTACTTACGTTCCGAAGGACAGATTTGTTCAGCAGCATTCCGTTCCGGGACCAGTTATCAACCAGATTTTCAACACGATGAATATGACCACCGAGGCCGCGCGTCATGTTGACTGCCGTGCCTGCGGATACAATACCTGCTATGAAATGGCGGAGGCTGTCGCAAAGGGATACGCACGCATAAGCGACTGTTCACGGTATGTTTCCGATGAGTACAAGCGCCGTGTTTACTATGATGATACTACGGGAATGCTTTCTTCGGAGGGTTTCCATTCCGAGGGAACCATGCTGCTGCGTACACACCCCGAAAAGAAGTATGTTGTCTGCGCGCTGAATATCAACGGTGTCAAGACTATCAACGACCTTTATAATTTCGGCATAGGAACTCAGGTGATCTGTTATATTGCAAAGAAGCTCGAAGGGATGTTCCGCGGACAGGGTATTTGTTCAAGGCTCGGCGGAAACAACTTCGTTCTGTGTTTTGAAAACACAGAGGCCAATATAGAAAAGCTGTTTTCGATAAATTCGTTTGATTGCAGCAGGTTCGGTGTAAATATGCCCGTGACTGCGAGATTCGGGCTTTGTGAAGCCGCTTCCGCGGGTGATCTTCGCCGTATCACAAACTGCGCTTCGTTCGCTATGGAGAAAAATACGGTCAAGGCGAGAAACGCGTTTAAGTGGTATGACGACAAGATGCGCGAATCCATAATGATCGAGTCCTCCATTACGTCTCAGATGAACACCGCTATGGACAACCGTGAGTTTGTCGCTTATCTCCAGCCGCAGTACAACCACTCCACCGGAAAGCTCGTTGGCGCAGAAACTCTCTGCCGATGGATAAAGCCCGACGGAACAATAATTTCCCCAGGTATTTTCATTCCTATATTTGAAAAGAGCGGATTTATCAAGAAGCTCGATGTGTATATGTGGGAATACTCGTTCAGATTGGTTACAACATGGCTTGAAAAAGGTATTAAGCCCGTTCCGATCTCGGTAAATATCTCGCGTATCAGTCTTGCCGACGATGATATCGTGAGGGTAATAGGCGAGCTTAAAGAAAAATACCCGATCGACACGTCGCTGCTGCACTTTGAAATTACCGAAAGTGCGTATATGGACGATCAGAGATCGCTGATAGAGCGCATAACCAAGATACGCGAAATGGGCTTTATTATAGCAATGGACGATTTCGGAAGCGGTTATTCGTCCCTTAATACACTGAAAGATATCCCTATTGATATTCTCAAGCTGGATATGGGATTTATCCGTGGCGGGACAAATCAGGAAAAGGGAAGCAATATCATAGGCTCCGTTATCCGTATGGCTCATTCACTCGGACTTGTTACCGTTGCGGAGGGCGTGGAAAAAGCGGATCAGGCGGATATGCTGCAAAGCCTCGGCTGCGATATAATACAGGGATATCTGTACGCACGTCCCATGCCTGTTGCCAATTACGATGAGCTGCTTGCGAAGAGCGAGAGTGAGATCATAAACACAGAAAGCTCGATGAGTTATATTAACGTAAGCAAATTTTATGACATGAACGCACCCGAAACGAAGATGTTCGACAATTTTATCGGACCCGCAGCCGTATTCGAATATGTCGAAGGCAAAGCCGGTGTTGTGCGTATGAATGATGCGTATGTGGATATGCTCGGATATACGGGTACATCGCCAATGGTGTTCAGTCAGACATACGATCAGGGACTGACAAAAAAGGGAAGAGAAGCCATAAAAGGCGCGATAAAAAGGGCTGTGAACGGCGAAAAGGGAGCTGTGTGCATCTTCGGTTATGAACGCCCCGACAAGAAGCATATTCTTGTTCGCTCCAAGATATGGTTTATGCATTACAGCGGCGATTATGCAATAATTTTTGTAGTTTCGGACGATGTGACCGATGTTCTCGGATATGAGAATCTATACTAGATCAATAAAACTTCACAGAACCGGAATATTTTCAACTTGGACAGCATAAATATATTAAGGAGCCTACAAAAAGCAAACGCGAAAAAGTTTTGCCGCGTGTCAGGCTTCATGACCTCCGAAAGTGTCGGTTCATTTCCGTGAAATATTGCGGGCAGGAGCCGATGCGTCCAAATGCTGTCCGAGCTATTCGGTAAAATAATAAAGTCTGCATTTCAAAATGAGATGCAGACTTTTTTATATACTAAGTTTCATTGTTTACGCGCGAGAAAATAATCGTCGTCAGCTGTGTAATACGGACAGGTGTTTCTTCCCTCCGACATAATCCGGCAATATTCGTCCTCGTCCATATTTACAGCGCAGACATACCCGCCGTATTCTTCGTCATACACATTGTTTGCGCAGCTGTCACATGATATTTCAGACATTTTCCGTCACCGCCTCCGCACATTTTATTCCGTCAACCGCAGCCGAAACTATTCCGCCCGCGTAACCCGCGCCTTCACCGCACGGGTATAGTCCCTTTACCGATACCGAGCACAGATCGTCTCCCCGGACGATACGCACAGGCGAGGAGCTTCGGGTCTCCGGTGCTGTGATGACAGCCTCCGGCTCCGCGAAAAATCCGGCTTTTCCCGCAAGAAGCGGAAGCCCGGCGCGAAGTGTGTCGGTTATAAATCCCGGCATTACATCATCTAACAACGCAAACTTTACCGAGGGGATATAGCTCGGATTTACTTTTCCAATAGCCGTCGAAAGCCGCTTTTTCAGGAAATCTCCCGCAAGAGTGATCGGTGCGGAATTATCCGAGTCCCCGGCAATAAACGCGGCTCGTTCCGTTTGTCGCTGTAGCTTTATACCTTCAAGCGGATCGGTGCCGGAGAGGTCTTCCGGGCGAACATTCACAAGCAGCGCAGAGTTTGCGTTTTCCGCGTTTCTTGCGTAAAGGCTCATGCCGTTGGTCACGATCGTGTCTTTCTCGGATGCGGCAGCCATAACATACCCGCCCGGACACATACAGAATGTATATACACTGCGTCCGTCGGGGAGATGCACCGCGTATTTGTACTCCGCAGGAGGAAGCGCCGGGTGTCCGGCGAAGCTGCCGTAAAGGCACTTGTCAACATCGGATTGCAGGTGCTCGATACGAACGCCCATTGCGAATATCTTTCGCGTCATCTCAATTCCGGTGCTTTGCAGATATTCAAAAGTATCACGTGCGCTGTGACCTACCGCGAGAATAATTCTGTCGGTGACGATCTCGTTTTGACAGCCGTCTTTATCATACACGGCTGCGCAGACAGCGCCGTTTTTTGTGCGTATTTCGGTCAGCTTAGCGTCAAAAATTACATCGCCACCAAGCGCTATTATTTCACTGCGCAAGTTTTTTACGACTGTCCGCAGTATATCCGTGCCGATATGCGGCTTTGCGAGCCAGAGTATTTCCTCGGGAGCGCCGAAGCGGACAAATTCCCGGAAAACGTGGCTTATGCGAACGTCCTTTATTCCCGTGGTCAGCTTTCCGTCGGAGAATGTTCCCGCGCCGCCTTCGCCGAACTGTACATTCGTGTGCTCCGAAAATATCCCGTTCCTGCGGTAGTTTTCGACTGCCGCCGTTCTTGTGTCCACATCACTTCCGCGCTCAATAACGATCGGCGCAAGTCCCGCCTGCGCAAGATAAAGCGCTGCGAACATTCCCGCGGGTCCGAAGCCGACGACAACCGGGCGGTGCGCACCGGAAATGTTCTTCGGAACGATATGCGTTTGTTCCTTATACAGACTGACCTTGTTCGGAGGAAATCTGCGAAGAATTGCAGATTCGTTTTTTACTTCCGCGATCACGGAGACTGTGAAATGCACATTATTCTTTTTTCTTGCGTCAACGGACTTTCGGGCAAGCCGTACTCCCGAAATATCGGACGGCTTTAATCCTATCGCCTTTGCCGCTTTTTCTGCGAGCATTTCTTCCGTGAAGTCAAGCGGAAGCTCTATATCGTTTATTCTTATCATTTTCTTTTTTCAAGATCTGATGCAGCGTTTCTTCCCGCGATTGCACCCGATGTGAATGCAAAATCGAGGTTATATCCGCCGCAGTCTCCGTTTATGTCCAATATTTCCCCACAGGCATACATTCCGGGAAATTTTATAAGCTCAAACCGTTTGGTTATCTGATCGCCGAGTTCGTATGATATTCCTCCGCCCGTGACCTGCGAGCGATCAAATCCCGCCGTTCCTGTAATCGGGAAAGACAGCGCCCGTATTGTAGATGCGATCTTTTTCAAGTTGGTAATATCACGCGTTTTGGCAGGAAGCCTGCCGAGTGCGCGTTTTAAGATATATATTCCAATAGTGCGGGTGAATATCCCGCTCAGCCAGTCCTCCGGAGCGGTGTCCGCTCTTATGCGTTGCGTTTCGTGAAGCATGGTAATTAGCTCCTCATCGCTCATATCCGGTAGCAGGTCAAGCCGTAGCTCCCAACCTTCCTGACCTCTGTACCAGATAGATAGATCGAACACGCATATTCCCGATATAAAGCCATCGGTGAACTGAACCTCACCGCGTTCGCTTGAAATACAGCCTTCTCTGAATGCAGTCGGGATATATCCCCACATAGTAACA
>JAFPUE010000048.1 GCA_017395555.1 Ruminiclostridium sp.
GCCAGGATCAAACTCTTTAGTAGTTGTATATTAATTGTTACATTAATATCGTTTGATTCGCTCAGACCAACGCTAACAATCTTATTGTTATTATCAATCCGAAATTAATTCTTTTCCTTGAATTTCAAGGGTTCGTTAATTCGTTCTTGTCTGCTGTTCAATTTTCAAGGTGCCTCGGTCTGTCTTTCAACAAACCCGCCGTCGTTCGACAGCTTTAATATTCTACCACAATCTCTTCCACTTGTCAATACCTTTTTTCAATTTTTTTGAAAAAATTTTTCAGCCGCTTGAAACGGCGTATTGATAAGTTGTCCGATTTTGGTGGGACTTGTTTATTATATCACGGCTTTTCCTGTTTGTCAAGGGATTTTTTTACTTTTTTAAAAATTTTTTCAAATTTTCAGTGATTGACAAAACCGACGACATATAGTATAATATAATGGTATATATAAACAACAAATTTAATCCCTTCCCGAAAGGAATGATATCATGTCTAATTCACCCGTTCCTCAGAAGTCATCATCGTCGATGATGATACCGATATTTGCCGCTGTTGCACTCATCATTACGGCGGCGGTCTATATTGTCTTCAAGCTCACACAGCAGACCGCATACAACAAATGGTCAGATTACGACGACTGCGGTTGGTCATAATATGGATCATAAATTCAAAACTGTGCTGACAGCGATGATAGTCGTCGTTCTGACGGCTATCTATGTTGTCGGCATTTTTCTTTTCTGGGACGTATTCAATGTCGAAAGCACCCTCGACGAGCTTATCAACAAAGATCTCTACGGCACCGAGCAAAAACCGAATTCCTCGACGCAGGTTGAAATTTCGGTAAGCGGGAAGCTGATCTCCGAGGAGGAGGAGCTGCTGCTGAAAGACTTTTTCACCTATTATTATGCAGGTCTCGGCGCGCTGAAAGCCGAGCGCATTTCAAGATTTTACGAATCGCAGGTCGTCAGCGAGCTTTTCGACGAGTCTGCTCTCGACTACGAAATATGGCTCGCGAAGCAATGCCCGGTCGATCTTTCGTTTGAAGAATGCACCCTGACGCTGGAGATCGAACGCCGGCACGAAGCTGCCCGCTCACAGAAGATCGAGATAGACCTGGAGCTGACCGCCGAGTCAGGATATGTCACTACCGGCAGACACGCCGTGACCCGCGGAGAACGGCATTACTTCATACTTGACCGCGAGAACAAGTCGCTGCTAATAGAAGAACATACCACAGAGCGCCCCTCGCGCGTATTCTTTGAAACGGGGCTCGATAAGGTGCTTGAAGCGAACCGCCTTACACAGAGCGATCTCGCCTACACCTTCTTCCCGAAATACACCGCGCCTACGCTTGAAATGCTCAAAGCGGAGATGACCGGGATCACCTTCACCGCGGCGGACAAGACCGCATATCCGAAGCCGGAATACAAATACGATCGCGACACCGCGGCAAACACCGCTATCGGCGGCTTTTCCGGCAACGGCGCATTCACCGAATACGAGGAGAACGACGCAAATTTCGTCTCCCGCTGCATCTTCGAGGGCAACATACCGATGGACGCGCAGGGCGAAAAGAACGATCAGTGGAAATGGTACGACGAGGAAGTAAACACCGAGCGCAAAAAGACCGGCTGCTCGAAAAGCTGGTTTGACCGCGAGGCGTTTTATACCTACGTTCTTGCAAACACCGGCTTCGGGCTTGTTGGTTGTGAGACCACGTCGGGCGGCGGGGAGATCGGAGACGTACTGCAGCTGCTTACCGACGGGAAAGCTGTTTCGGAATACATGATAACCGGCGTGATGACCGACAGCAGCGGAAAGGTGCGCGATTACCTGATCTCGAATGACCGCCGCTCATCGGTATCGCTGCTGTCGCTCGGTTGCGCGGAGTTCAGGATACTGCACATAGCCGGCTACAACACAGCAAATATATAAGGAATTTTCATAAAATGGCAATTTTTAACGCAAAGGACATAACACTTTACTTCGGCGCGGAAATGCTTTTCGGCGGCGTGACCTTTGAAGTCGAAAAAGGCGACAGGATAGGTCTTGTCGGAGTGAACGGCTGCGGAAAAACAACGCTGTTCAAGGCTATACGCGGCGATATCGAATACGACGGCGGCGA
>JAFPUE010000049.1 GCA_017395555.1 Ruminiclostridium sp.
CAGAAAAGAACAGATATGGAAATAAGCCCGGAGTTTTCGGGAATACTTACATATGAAAGGAGATACAGCTATGCAAGAAGTGATCGGTGCTGTTATTAATCCCGCAACCGGCACGAGCCTGCCGATACCACTGTTTATAATATCGGGCGTTGTGCTTGTGGGCTGCGTGGTTTTCGCAATAGTTTCAAAGAATATGAAAAACAAGAAAAATAAAAACGGGAAACCGAGAAAAAGATAACAGATATGCGGTGTGACGCGAAAGTGTCATACCGCATTATTCATTTCTTCTTGCTTTCTCTGTAACAAACTGATATAATATTTACAGACAGTATACGGGAAATAACGGAGGGTAAGATATGCAGGGAAACAGGCTTGCCGTTGCCGGAGCCGTGTTCTTTTCGGCTTTCATGATTTCGTCATATCTCGGAAGCACAGCCGCGTTTATCGGCGCGCTGTGCTTTGCTGTGTCCGCTGTGGTGCTGCGCTTTCTTTCACGGAAAACCGCAGCTTTTGTCTGCGCTCTGGCTTTCGCGTCATTCACCATGTACGGCATTTACTCCGCGGTATTCATCGAGCCCGTCTCACGCCTTTTCGGAAACACGTATGACACCCAAGCAAAGATCATCTCCGTATCGAGCCCGGAAAACGACTCCGTTTCCGTAACGGCGAAGTGTGAAGCTGACGGGATACCGCTGAACATTTCCTTCTACCATACCGATATCGGCATGAAGGCGGGCGATACCGCGAACATAACGGTGAAGCTCTCCGAGCCGGTCATATCCGCCTCGTACAGCTCCGACTACAACTATTCCCACGGCGTTTTCGCCCGCTCCTATGTCAGCGGAGCCGATATAACGTCGCGCGGAGATTCGCTGTTGTCCGTGATACCGCAATACTCGGCATATCTGCGCGAGAATGTACGCAGATATATCACCGGCGACGAGTGCGGACTTATGCTCGCGATGTGCTTCGGTGACAGAAGCAGGCTGAGCGCGGATATGTCCGATGCCGTACTGCGCAGCGGGCTTTCGCACATGACCGCCGTTTCGGGTCTGCATATCTCGGTCATCGTCGTGACGATCGTCTCGTTTATCGGCGGCTTCTCAAAGAAAAACAAGCACATACTCTGCTTTGTTTCGGCAGTCGTCCTGTCCGCGGTGTTCGTGATCTTCTTCGATGCTAAACCGTCGGTGTGCAGAAGCGCGGTAATGCTCATTATCCACTACGGTTCGTATCTTTTCCGGCGCGGCAGATCGACGATAAACGCGCTGGGTGCAGCGGTGCTGCTGATACTGCTGTCAGAGCCGTATGCGTGCAGGGATGCCGGACTTATGCTTTCCGTATGCGGCACATTCGGTGCGGGAGTTCTCGCGCCGCGCCTGTGCGAACGGTTAAAGCTGCGCTTCGGCGCGCTCCCGCATACCGCGGAAACCGCAGTCGTCTGCTTCTGCGCGTCACTCTGCACCGTTCCGCTGTCCTCGCTGCTTTTCGGCGGGATATCCCTCGTGTCGGTATTCTCATCCGTGATAATAGCCCCGTTCTTTACTGCGGTAATGGCTGCGGCGATAATAACCGCGGCAACGGGCGGAGCGGCAGCGGGTCTGATGATACCCGCCGCGGGTGTTATCCTGCGGGCTTCCGCCGAAATAATTCGATTTATGGGCGGCGGACGGTACAGCTATATCGCAGCCGATGAGTCGGTCATGCTGCCGTTTATCACTGTCTCCGCAGTATTCGTGACCGTCGCCGTCATACTTTCCCGCCGTGTCCGCAAGGCTCACCGTCTGCAAGCCGCGAGCGTCGTTATCTGCGTATGTGTGCTTGCGGGAGCACTGACCGCGCACAAGCTCTCGCGCTCCGGCATAACCGAGATCTCGGTGTACTCCGACGGCAGGGACTTTCTCGTGTCCGTGTCGGACGAGGCGGGAATATCCGCGTTTGCGTCCGACATAAACCGACACCTTTCCTCCGCTGCTTACGATACGCTCGCCTCCCACGGAAGGCAGTCGCTTTCCCTGCTTTGCATCATCACGGAAAAGAAGCGCTCCGAGATGTATTCGGAAGCCTTCTCGTCGATAAGCGCTGCCGAGAAACGCTTCCCCGACAACACCGAAAATATATACGATATCTCAGGCAGGTACAGAGCCGAGGTCTATGAGGACGCGGTGTGTCTTGACATAAACGGCGTGAGTGTCCTGCTTACCGATGAGGCATCCGCGCCCGTTTACGGCGGGCATGATATCGCAGTGTATTCCGGCTACAAGAAGTCGGTAAACTACGCGATAAACGGCATAACGGTGCTGTGCGACAAGCGCTGCGCCGAACCGGACGGCGCAGTCAATGCGTACTTTGACAAGACGGTAATACTGATAGACAAAGACGGAAAATGCCGGTTAAAGTGAAAACAGAAAACTGCCCCGTGTGATCCTGTCGGTTCACACGGGGCAGCCGCCGTAATTCTTACTTCTGTCCGAAAAGACCGCCGATAGCGTCCGCAATATTGGAAACACCGAGCTTAGCCTTAACGCCTGCAATAACGTTGTTGATAATGTCGTCGGGAAGATCAACACCGAGTATCTTCTCTACCGCTCCTACGGGGTTGGTCTTGAATTCCTCCGCGATCGAGGGATCGCTCTGGATCTTGCTTACCACTTCGTCGATCTTTGCTTTGATGTCCATTGTTAATTTCTCCTTTTCGTTGTTATATGGGTTTTTAGAGGTTCCCATAGGTAAAAGCGGCTTTTTGCCGCCGCTGTTTACGACTGTTTTTTTGGTTTTGCGGGATATCTGTAATACGTTTTTGCGAGATCCTTCATATATGCCGCAGACTTTTCGCTGAAATGCTTCTTCTCGGCACGCCACTTCCAGTTCCCGCCGAGCGTTGACGGTATGTTCATTCTCGCGCGGTCATCAAGACCTATTATATCCTGCATGGGTACTATCGCAAGTCCCGTTTCGCTCTTGTAAAGCTCCCTTATCATGGTACGGTTTATCTTCTCGAACGGAAGCGGTTTCAGATATTTGCGGCACATGGCGCGGCTCTGCTTGTCCGCCGATTTGTACCAGCCCACCACTGTCGAGTTGTCATGCGTTCCGGTATAGCAGACGCTGTTGCGCGGATATCGGTGCGGGAGATGATCGTTGTCGTCGGAGTTCGGATTGAAGCCGAACTGCAGAACTCTCATTCCCGGGAAGCCCGACTCTTTGAGCAGCACCTTGACGCTGTCGAAAATGTCACCGAGATCCTCCGCGATTATCGGAGCCTCTCCGATAGCCTTCTTTACCGCGTTCCACAGATCCATTCCCGGACCCTGCTCCCAATTGCCGTTTATCGCGGTAAGCTCACCCGCGGGTATCGCCCAGTAAGTGTCGAACGCACGGAAATGGTCTATGCGCACTATGTCATACAGCTTCAGCGCCTTTTCTATGCGCTTTATCCACCAATTATAGCCGTCCGCTTTCATTGCGTCCCAGTCATAAAGCGGGTTGCCCCAGAGCTGACCGGTGGAAGAGAAATAATCCGGCGGAACTCCCGCTACGCGCTTCGGACGCTTTTCGAGATCCATTTCAAACAGCCCCGTGTTCGCCCAGATATCCGAGCTGTCGGGCGCGACGTATATCGGGATATCCCCGATTATCTTTATGCCGTTGTTATTGGCGTATGCTTTCAGACGTTCCCACTGCCGGTAGAAGATATACTGCACGAATTTCCAGAAACCTATATCCTTTTCGTGCTTTTCGGCAGCGGCTTCAAGCGCCTCCGGTCTGCGCAGACGCAGTCCTTCCTGCCACTCCGTCCACGAGAAGTTGTTGTTCTCCTCTTTCAGCGACATGAAGATCGCGTAGTCGTCCAGCCAGAACGACTCGTTCTTTATGAACGCGAGATATCCGGGGTCCTCCTCGAATTTCGTGAACGCGAGCTTGAGCAGCGCCATTTTGCTGCGGGAGACCTTTTCATAGTCAACGAACGAGGGATCGGCTCCGTAATCCGCCTCCGAGCAGATCTGCTGATTGAGCAGCCCGCTTCGCACAAGGTCATCAAGGTCTATCAACAGCGGATTTCCCGCAAATGTCGAAAAAGACTGGTACGGTGAGTCCCCGTAACCGGTGGGGCCGATAGGGAGAACCTGCCAGTATTCCTGCCCTGCCTGTATGAGCCAGTCTATGAATCTTTCAGCCTGCTCGCCGAATGTCCCTATCCCGTAGGGCGACGGGAGGCTCGTTATGTGCATCAGAACTCCGCAGCTTCGCATATCGTAAATCTCCTGTGCCGGATCGTTTTGTCCGTGTGATTTCACGGACTGCAATTTCAGACCCTATTTGACATTATAGCATTTTTTTCCCGATTTGTAAAGAGCTGTTATTATTTTGTCAGTCTTCTTGACAGAATACCGCAAAAGGATATATAATAGTATCAGCAAATCTGAAAGGAATTATTACCATGAAATACACCGATATCATCACACTTACTCTCTCGCCGCTCGCAACGAACTGCTATATCGTGCCGACGGGAGCGGGTGAAGCCGTAGTGATAGACCCTGCCGACGACGGCGAGGAAATTCTCGCAAGAGCGAAGGAAGCCGGACTTGATATAAAGAAGATACTGCTCACGCACGGACACTTCGATCACACCGGGGCGGCAAGCTTCCTGCACACCGAGACCGGATCGCCGATATATATTCATAAGACCGACGAGTGCCTGCTGTCTGACGGCGTGAAAGCGCTGGCGTTCTTCTGCCCCGGAAAGCCATATATTACCTGCACCGCTGATGTGCTTTTCGACGACGGCGACACCATAACGCAGGGAGATATGACATTCACCGTCATGAGCACACCCGGACACACCGCCGGAAGTGTGTGCTTCCTGTGTGCCGACGAGGACGGCAGGGACATAATGTTTGCCGGCGACACGATATTCAAGGACAGCATAGGGCGCAGCGACGGATATTCGGGAGACCCGCAGGTGCAGATGGAAACGCTGGACAAGCTCAAAGAGCTGGACAAGGATTACATCATCTATCCCGGTCACGGAGACGCGACAACGCTGTTCACGGAGAAGCGGTACAACCCCTTCCTCGCGGATTTTATGTAATGATTATTATAATAGTATGCGAAAAGGAAGGATACAGCAATGACATTTGAAGAAGCCGCGGCAGGCATAACGCCCGGGAAATACCGGCATTACAAGGGAAACGACTACGAGGTCATCGGGGTAGCGCGCCATTCCGAGACGCTCGCGCCGATGGTGGTTTACAGAGCGCTGTACGGAGACGGCGGTATATGGGTGCGTCCCGCGGAGATGTGGAACGAGACGGTAGATAATGCCGGGACCCTCAGATTTAAAAAAATCTGACCGAAAATATTGACAAAAAACGCTGTATGATTTATAATATTATACAGCATATATGGGGTATTGGCGCAGTTGGGAGCGCGCCACACTGGCAGTGTGGAGGTCACGGGTTCGAATCCCGTATGCTCCACCAGCCGCGAACGCGCGGCGGCGAATCCCGTCTCGGGTCATCCGTGGCGGGGTTATTTTTCTGCCTCCCTGTTCAGAGAAATATCTAAAGCGTTCGACCGAGACAGAAACGGCGCTTGACAGCGCCTCAATGAAGAGATGAATTTGTTTTGCCAAAGGCAAAACGTGAATAATGAATAAATTATAAGGCTATATCGCACAAAGAGCGTGCGGTATAGCCTTAACACAATAAACAAAAATCATTGGTAAATTTCAATTAATCGTATATTGATTTTATTGCCGATTTTTGATATAATATTAAAGTATAAGTTTATAATATCGGGTTTCCCGCACCTCGACGATATGACAAGGACGACAGATCGCATACGGCCGTTCTTTATAGCTTGCCCAAAGGAGAGACCATGAAAATTAAATCAAAAAAAACAAAAATATCCCGGATAATAACGATAAGGCTTTTTATCGCGGTCTTTATCGCATTCGTGGTTTCGACTGCCGTAACATATATCGTTCTGCACTACAACTGTGAGCAAAGCGCACGGGACATACTGAAATACAACAACTGGGCGTTTTCATACGATATCCAGAACGATGCAAAGCAAAAATTATTTCAAATAATGTTCCAGCCTGCCCTGAGTGATTATGTCGAAGAAGGCGAGGAAGCCGTAAAAAAGCAGTTTGAGGGATCAAGCTACACATATCTCGCGCATAGGGACGGCACGATATTTATTTCCGGAAATCCTGAATTTTTAGGTCAGAACGTCCGTGATATAGAGGGCGTTTCCGGTTTGATAGACAGTCTGTACCAAAATCCGTATGCCGCATCAGACGCTGAAATCAGCTATGATATTACCTTCAATGAGGTAAAAACGCTTGACGGGAAAGAAAAATGCTACTATATGGTTGCAGTACTCTATTCTGTGCCGGATGTTATACTTGTCGCAGGAGTTCCTCAGGATATGCTGGACGGGATCGGCGAGTATTGCGCACAGACACTCTCGTTAAACCGCACAATCGGCTTGACCGGCGGTCAGGTCATTATTGATAAGAATAATAACATATTCCCTCCCAGTACGTCAGAAGAAGACAACGTATTTACCGAATCCCGGATCCTAAGGAAGTTTGACGAAGAAGCCGCAAACGGGCTTTGCAAAATGACACTTCCGATAACTTACAACAGTGAAGTTATAGATACGGACGTTGATATCATGATCGGCAGAGATACGATATTTGATATGGACGTTATGTACGCCGTTCAGGAAATTTACAACTGCTATATCCTGAGTCTGTATCCTGCAAGTGAGGCTTTTTCGCAGGCAAATCAAACGATAATATACATCATGATTATCGAGGTCATCGTATTCACGGTGCTGTTTATCGTGCTTCACCTGCTCATAAAGCGCAGAGTTGTAAGGAAGCTCGATTCCGTCAACGCTTCCCTCGACGTTATCACGGGCGGCGATCTTGACGAGCGCGTGGAGGTCCGCGACACCTACGAATTTGACACGCTTTCGAGCGATATCAATGCCACCGTTGACAAGCTGAAAGAGTACATA
The DNA here is from genome assembly GCA_017395555.1 of Ruminiclostridium sp. Classification (GTDB taxonomy): domain Bacteria; phylum Bacillota; class Clostridia; order Oscillospirales; family Ruminococcaceae; genus Ruminiclostridium_E. The sequence goes on from JAFPUE010000049.1 coordinate 7,033, forward strand.
GCCGAGGCAGCGGCGCGTATCGACGCAGATCTCGCAGTAGCAAAGGCGATACAGAGCTCCGCGCTCCCGTCGGTATTCCCGCCCTTCCCCGAACATAAGGAATTTGAGCTTTTCGCGCGAATGGACGCCGCAAAGGAAGTCGGCGGCGACTTTTATGACTTCTATATGCTGGGTGACAGCACTCTCGGCTTCCTGATAGCCGACGTTTCCGGCAAGAGCATACCCGGCGCGATGTTTATGATGACATCGAAGACCGTTATAAAGAGCCTTGCCGAGAGCGGACTTGCGCCCGCGGAGGTATTCACGAAGGCGAACGAAAAGCTCTGTGAGGGCAACGATGCCGAGATGTTCGTGACCGCGTGGCTCGGATATCTCGATCTGAAGACCGGACTGGTACACATCGCGAACGCCGGACACAATCCGCCGCTGCTTATCCGTGACGGAAAGGCGGAGTTTGTGATATTAAAGCCGGGTCTCATGCTCGCGGGAATGGACGGCGTGCGCTATACCGAGCAGACCTTGCAGCTGCAGAAGGGTGATATCCTGTATCTATACACCGACGGTGTGACCGAGGCAATGGACAGCACCGAGGAGCAGTACGGCGAGGAGAGACTGCAAAAGCTCCTGTCGTTCGGGGAAAATTGCCCCGCACCGTCCGGAGAAAACGGAATTGCCGGTGCTGTATGCGATATGGTAGTAGCCGATATCTCGAAATTCACCGACGGCGCGGAACAGTCCGACGATATAACGATGCTGTGCGTCAGATACCTCGGATGATCGCCCGCACGATTCACGGTAAAACCAAACAATAAATATATCAATATTGTAATAATACTATTTATAAGGAGAATGATAACTATGACAGTAACAACCAAGATGGACGGAACAAAGCTCACCGTATCGGCTGAGGGAAAGCTCGGCACATCTGCCGCACCGGAGCTCGAAAAGGCGGTAAAGGACAACATCGGGGGCGTAACGGAGCTCGTGTTTGACTTCGCGGGGCTTGAATATATGGCTTCCGCGGGACTTCGTGTTCTGCTCTCCGCCGCAAAGGTAATGAAGAAACAGGGCGGAATGAAAATAATAAACGTCACCCCGCCGGTAATGGACGTTTTCACATTCACCGGAATGGCCGATGTGCTTGATATTGAGACGGAGTAATATAATTTTTGGTAGTATTGAATGGATGAATTCTTAATTTTACTTCCCGATTTATTATACCTTGTCTTTTTTGGCTGGTTTATTGTCCTGTTCTTTATTTCTATTAAAAAATGCTTCTGGAAAGGAGATAAAAGCAGGGTAAAGCTGTTTTTTCTGACGCTTGCTGCCAACCCGTTCGTCTCTTATCTCACGTCGCTCTTTTTCTCGGCGTTCTTGTTGTATTATGCGGCACCGATATTGGGCATTGACTATAAGACCAGTATTTTTAACTGGTATATGGTAACATCTGTTGCTTCTGTTATGGCAGGCACGATGTATATACTTGTGATCTTACTGTTTTCAAGAATTATCGGCAAATGGCTCGGAACACCAAACGTATCGCTTGTGTACTTCGTTACCATTATGTTCGGTGTAATTTTCGCAAGCTCTCTGCTCAACGATGTCCGCGAGAGTGGTAGTTCGCTGAATTTATTGTATATATTTGACCTGCTGAAACCGGTCATTTTATTTATCACAGCCCTTCTTTTATACCGACTGGTAATAAAATCACTTTCCGAGCTGACAAACAAAGAGAAAAAGACAGACTCAAACCTGTTCATTATCCCCCCTACGCTTTTCAGTATGCTCTATTCGATATCAGCGTTTCTGTTGGGCGTTTCGGACGAAATAGAAACAACAGGCAATATAATCATCAATATCTTTACATTCGCAATATTATTCCTGTTTATATGGGCGTTCTATGTTATCATCAAAAACATAAACGCGACGAACGAGGCGATAGAAGCAAAAGAGCTTGCCGCGGAAATGGCGCGTATGGAGGCAAAGATAGAAGCCGATCTTTCCGTCGCCAAATCCATACAGAGCTCCGCGCTGCCGAGTGTGTTCCCGCCTTTCCCGGATCACAAGGGCTTTGAGCTTTTCGCAAGCATGAGCGCGGCAAAGGAAGTCGGCGGCGATTTCTACGATTTCTATATGCTCAGCGACAGCAACATAGGCTTCCTTATCGCCGACGTTTCCGGCAAGAGCATACCCGGTGCGATGTTCATGATGACCGCCAAGACAGTCATCAAAAGCCTTGCCGAGAGCGGACTCGATCCCGCCGAAGTATTCACGCGTGCGAATGAGAGGCTCTGCGAGGGAAACGACGCGGAGATGTTCGTTACCGCGTGGCTCGGCTATCTCGATCTGAAAACGGGAATGATCCGTGTGGCAAACGCGGGACACAACCCGCCCGTGCTTATCCGGGACGGAAAAGCGGAGTATGTGATATTAAAGCCCGGTCTTATGCTTGCCGGAATGGACGGGATACGCTATAAGGAGCAGACGCTTCAGCTCCGGAAGGGTGATATCCTCTACCTTTACACAGACGGAGTGACCGAGGCTATGGACAAGGACGAGGAGCAGTACGGCGAGGACAGGCTGCAAAAGCTGCTGTCGTTCGGGGAAAATTATCCGGAGCCGTCCGGCGAGAACGGGATCGCCGGTGCTGTATGCGACATGGTAGTCGCAGATGTGACAAAATATACCGCAGACGCGGAACAATCGGACGATATAACGATGCTGTGCATCAGGTATCTGGGGGTGGACTGAAATGAAAGAACTTACGATCGAAGCAACACCGGAAAATGTTGATACGGTGATAGAATTTGTTGACGAGCAGCTTGAAGCATACGGCTGCGGTATGAGGGCGCAGATGGCGATAGATGTCGCAGTGGACGAGCTCTTCGCGAACATAGCGCACTATGCCTACAATCCCGACACAGGGTACGCGACGGTGCGCGTTGACGTACTGAAGGATCCGCTTTCGGTTGAGATCACCTTCATAGACCACGGCAAGCAGTATGATCCGCTCGCAAAGGAAGATCCCGACACTACGCTCGCCCTTGAGGACAGACCGATAGGCGGTATGGGCATATTCATAGTCAAGAAGAGCATGGACGAGATAACCTACGAGTACAAGGACGGCAAGAATATCCTGACTATAAAGAAAAATATTTAAACCTACCTATCAGTATCCATCAGGAGGAAACTATGTTCATAGACGATATCATAAGCAGGTTTTTCACGACGGAAAAGGAACATCTGATCGTGACCGACGCGGACGGAGAGCTTGTGTGGAAAAGCGAGTTCTTCCCGTATTCACTTGATGATATACTCGATGATATTAAAAGCGGACACGACGAGGGCGACGAATGGGAATTTCTCGATACAGAGCTTCGCGTCAATCTCAAGGTGCGCCGTATGGCGATCGAGTACGAGGGAAAGAAGTATGTGTGCTGCCACTACACAGACGTTACAGAGTATTCGATGCTCATGAAAGAAGCGCTCGCGTACACGAAAAACATTGCGGAGATCTCCAGCTTTCAGGCGAAGATAATGCGGCTGATGTCCGGCGGTTATGACGCTTTCCTGCCGGTGCTCGCGAATTATTGCAGCGCGAAGGAGCTTGTGATGTACGCCGACACGGACGGGTATATCACCAAGAGCGTATATGACGGGACGCTCTCCCGCACACGCCTTGAAAACAGCACAGAGACCGATTTTCTGTTCTCGTGCAGACGCGACGAGAAGCGCGGCGGCTATCACTGCCTGCTGTCATCGGAGACCGAGGGAAGAAGATACTGTGTTTTCGCGAGAGTCACCCCGTCGCTGAAACTTGACAATTTCCTCGATATATCGGCATATAACGTGCTCAGCCTGTTCATCGAGAACAGCATACTTCGTGAGAAGATCGTATATGAGAGCGAGCATGACAGGCTCACCGGACTTTACAACAAGGGCAAGTATATGGCAATGAAGGCCGACAACTTCGGCAGCCCCGCATCTATTGCGATATACAACTTCGACGTTAACAACCTCAAATACATAAACGACAACTTCGGACATGAGCGCGGCGACGAGCTCATCATCAAGGCGGCAAACAGCATACACGCGGTTGTTTCCGACAAGGTCTTCGGATTCAGAATGGGCGGCGACGAGTATGTAATGGTAGCCGTCAATGTCAGCGAGGACGAGGCGAAGGAGGTCCGCACCAAGTGGGAGGACGCTCTCGTCAAGCTCAATGAGGACGGCGATGTTTACTGCGTCATGGCGTGCGGTCTGCAATACGGCGAGGGCGCGTTCGACTACGACGGTCTCTACCACAAGGCGGACGAGCAGATGTACCTCGACAAGAAGGCAAGAAAAGAAAAAGGTCAGACATCGCACCTGAAATGAATTGATAATAATAGTCAGATAAAAGGCAATATCCCGGATATTGCCTTTTTCTTTGTAAATAATGCGTCCTCAACAACTGCCTTTTGGCAGTTGTTGTTCCGAAATCCGCAAAGCGGACTTCGGAAAGCCTTAAAAATACGCTTTCAGCGTCTTTTTAAGGCGGACACATTCTTTGATGTCAAGCTCATTCCGCCCTACGGGCGGACAAAAGTGCAAGGAAAATTTTTTATTTTGGGATTTTCCTTGCACTTTTGCAACCGTGAAAAGGCTTCAAGCTACGCTATGAAGACTTTTCGCGGTTGATGAGCAGACATTAAATATTGACAACATAATGAAATTGTGGTAAAATGCACTTATGTATCAAAGGCGGCTCGCGTTGCTGCAAAATCAAGTCGAAAAGCGACGGATTTTTGTGCATTTTTGCAAAATCGGTAACATTTTCCAAAAAGCGCGCAACCATTTTTGATTTTTCGCGTTTATATTGTCAGAAAGGCAAAAACAAACCTTTGCGAAAGGAAGAAAATATTATGAAGAAGCAGACACTTATCATCACAGCAGCACTCCTTACCTTATGTATGGCAGGATGCGCACAGCAGAACACCAAACCCGCAGAGACTACTACGGAAACAACAACCGCAGCAGCCGCGGCTGCACCCGAGACCACCACTACCACAACGGCAGCGACAACGACAACGGCTGCGGAAACCGAACCCGCTATCACTCCGGAGGAAGACCTCGAAAATCAGAAGCATCTGTTCAGAGGATATGTGGATTCATCAAGCAGTGAGCCCGAACAGCTCTCCAAAGCTCCCTCCGACGATGCCGAAAAGTTCGGCGAGCTTACATACGGAACGATAATGGAGATCTACACCTGCGATACCGACGGCTGGTATCTCGCAGTCCTCGGCGGCGACACAGTAGGCTACATCAAAGCCGATCTGATAAAGGAATGGCCGCACACTCTCCCGTTCGGCGAGCGTCTTTTCGGCGGATATATCAATTCCGAGGAGCCGGTTGACCTGCTGAGCGATGCGGACGAGAGCTCCGAGTCAATAAGAAAGATCCTTCCGGGAACACAGATCGACGTATATGAAAGCGACTATGAAGGCTGGTACATGACCGAGTTCGCAAACGACAGCGACGGCTTCGATATCGGCTTCATCAAGGCTGAATACATAGCGGAGATACCGGCTTATGACGAGGGCGCTTACGAGCCGAGAGTAAGCGATATCGCCGGAAGCTGGATCTACGAGGAACAGGACGCAGGCAACACCGAGGAATATGTCGGCAGACCGGTTGGCTACTATACCATAACCGAGGACGGCAGATTCTCCTATACCACTGACGGCACATCTTTCACAAACGGTACGATAAATGTTGTATATGAGCAGTATATAGACGGCTCCATGGTTCCGTGGTTCATGTTCTACACCGAAAGCGGCGAGTCGTTTATGGGCTGTCATCCCGCAGGCGAAGACGGCTGCCTCTATATAGGCAACGCAGGCGAGAGCAGACTTGTTCCCGACAACGGCAACGCGATAGGCGGCACAGACAATGTCTCCGTTCCGAACGAGTACGGCTTCTACGAGTACAAGAATCCTCCCGCTTCCAGCGTGAGCGTCGCGTCACTTTCGGGAACATGGTGCATTGAGGGCAACCCCTCCGAAGTTCTCTCGATAAGCAGAACAGACGATATCTACAAGGGAACGTTCAAATTTGAGGGAAGCAGCACCGCAGCAGGCGTTATAAAGCTCGAATACCTGCTCAACCCCGACAATACACAGACATTCTGGTTCACATTCTACACCGTTGACGGTCAGCTCTGGAACGGTTTCAGCGTAACCGGCGACGTCCCGCTCAACGACCTCTATTCCGGACAGGACGGCGCGATACACTTTGTAAGGATCGGTGATGCCGACATTTACAACATAGCCGGAGTATGGTATGAAGCCGATGTTCTCGATTCAAGAACGCTCACGATCAATGAGGACGGTTCGTACACCCTTGCATACAGAGGCGGCGGAGCTGCTTACGGCACAGTAAAGATCGAATACGAGGAACACCCCGACGGTTCGCTGACAGCGTGGTATAATCTCTATGAGAATGACGGAAAGCTCTTCGCAGGCTTCCAGAAGACCGACGAGTTCCCGCAGGACAATCTCTATTCGGGACACGACGGTGAGATGCACTTTGAGCGCGCTTACCTGTAATAAAAAGGAGAAATAAATGTTACCATACATAGCCTTGACGGTAATAGGAGTAATTGTGCTGATTGTCGGCATCGTGCTCATAACACGCAAAAAGAAGGCACTCGGCATAATTCTGACCGTGCTCGGAATACTCGCCGCGATCGCGGGAGCGTTCCTGATAATATGCACCTACATCCTGCTTGACTTTATCCACAATCAGCCGCCGAAGGAACCGCCGGAACCGATCGTTACCGAGGCTTCCGTCGTTGAAGATATAACACCGGAAGAACCGGAAGACGGCGGCGAGACCGGCTCGGACTGGCGCACATGGAGAAGCTACACCGACGATATCGTGATCTCCGACGAGCTTACCGTATGCCTGTCACTGTTCGATGATAAGACAGGCTACGCCGTATATGACAGCTCCGACGGCTCCCGTATCGCAAGCCTTGTCAACGACACCGGAACCGATATTGACCTTTGGAATATAAAATCCGAGGACATCAACAGCGACGGCAGCACCGATATAGGCGTAGTCCTCACAGACGGCCAAACCCTCTGGTTCGCCTATAACGGCGGGTTTGAGCGCCAGCCCTGACGGGGAACTGCCCTGACGGGCGTGTCCTACGCGGACGGCGCCAGCCTACGCGGCTGGACCGCGGCGGGGAACGCCCCGCGGCGTAAAGACCGTAACACGGGAATTTGATAATCACTTCTAAAATACAAGAACCGCTGAGTGGTAAACATTCAGCGGTTCTGTTTTTATTCATAATAAATCAGATTTTTTTCAGAGCGGCAATAGACTCTTCTATCTTTGCCATTTTCTCCTGCGCCTTTGCGAGCTTTGCGCGCTCGTTTTCGATCTGCTGTGCGGGAGCCTTCGACAGGAAGCCCTGATTGTTCAGCTTGCCGTTGAGGAAGGCAAGGTCTTTCTCGACAGCCTTCTTCTCCTTTTCAAGCCTTTCGAGCTCCTTGTCCGTGTCAACAAGCTCACCGAGCGGCATGAATATGCGAGCGGAGGATGTTACCGCGTTCGCCATGTTCGCTGTGTCGGCAAACTTTTCCGCGATCTCGACGTTCGACGCGCCTGCGAGCTTCTCGAAGAATACCGCACAGGACTCGAACAGCGCCTTTTCGGCTGTCTCGATGTGCATTGTCACCTTCTTGGACGGCGGTACGTTCAGCTCTGTGCGCTTTGTGCGGACAGCCTTTACCGCGTCAATTATCTTGGTGAAGCTCACTTCTTCTGCTGCGAAATCAAGCGTATCATCGAACTTCGGCCACTCGGAGATCATTATGCTCTCCGCTTCGCCGGCAACCGGCATGGACTGCCATATTTCCTCGGTGATGAACGGCATGAACGGGTGCAGGAGCTTCAGGATATCGCGCATTACATATACAAGCACGTTCTGCGCGGCTCTTGCGGTGTCACCGCCCGCTGCAATACGCGGCTTTGTCAGCTCGATGTACCAGTCGCAGTAGGTGTCCCAGATAAAGTCGTACAGCTTGCCGAGCGCGATACCGAGCTCGAAGCTCTCGATGTTGTCGGTTACTTCCTTCACAAGTCTGTTGCAGCGCGACAGAACCCACTTGTCCTCGATAGGAAGCTCTGCGGGCAGCTCCGCCTTCTCCATATCCTCGGGCAGATTCATCAGAATGTAGCGGGAAGCGTTCCAGAGCTTGTTCGCAAAGTTACGCGCGGACGTTACCTTTGCCTTTGTCCAGCGCATATCGTTTCCGGGGCTGTTGCCCGTTACAAGGGCGAAGCGCAGAGCGTCCGCACCGTACTCGCCGATTATCTCCAGCGGGTCAACGCCGTTTCCGAGAGATTTGCTCATCTTGCGTCCGAGCTCATCGCGTACAAGTCCGTGGATAAGAACGTGCTCGAACGGCTTCTGACCGGTATGCTCCAGAGCGGAGAATATCATTCTCGATACCCAGAACGAAATTATATCATAGCCCGTAACGAGCGTGTTTGTCGGGTAGAAGTATTTGAAATCCTCGGTCTCATGCGGCCAGCCGAGAGTTGAGAACGGCCAGAGTGCCGAGCTGAACCATGTATCGAGAGTGTCCTCGTCCTGCTTCATCGGCTTTCCGCACTTCGGGCATACCGAAACGGGAGTCTCACTTATTACCTCGTGTCCGCATTCCTCGTTCGTGCAGTAGTAAGCGGGTATTCTGTGACCCCACCAGAGCTGACGGGAGATGCACCAGTCGCGGATATTCTCCATCCAGCGCAGGTAGGTGTTCTCGAAGTGCTTGGGAACGTATTTGAGCTCGCCGCTCTTTACGACTTCGATAGCAGGCTTTGCGAGCGGAGCCATTTTTACGAACCACTGCTTTGAGCAGCGCGGCTCTACAACGGTGTGGCAGCGCTGGCAGGTACCTACGTTGTGGACGTGCTTCTCGACTTTAACGAGAAGACCCTGCGCTTCGAGATCGGCAACCATAGCCTTTCTCGCCTCGTATCTGTCCATTCCTGCGTACTTTCCGCCGTACTCTTTATTAATGGTAGCGTCGTCGTTCATTATGTTGAGGATAGGAAGGTTATGACGCAGACCTACTTCGTAGTCGTTCGGGTCATGCGCGGGCGTGATCTTAACAACGCCGGTTCCGAAATCCATTTCAACATACTCGTCCGCGATAACGGGAATTTCCCTGTCCGTAAGCGGGAGCTTTACGGTCTTGCCGACGATAGCCTTGTAGCGCTCGTCGTCGGGGTGTACCGCGACAGCCGTATCGCCGAGCAGCGTCTCGGGACGCGTGGTAGCTATCTGCACAAATCCGCTGCCGTCCGTGAGCGGGTAGTTGATGTGCCAGAAGTGACCCTCCTGCTCCTCGTACTCGCACTCGATATCGGAGATAGAGGTGCGGCAGTTCGGACACCAGTTTATGATACGCTCGCCGTGGTAGATGAGACCCTTCTTGTAGTAGTCGATGAATACCTTCTGAACAGCCTCGGAGCAGCCGTCGTCGAGGGTGAAGCGCTCACGCTCCCAGTCGCAGGACGAGCCGAGCTTTTTGAGCTGGTTCTGAATTTTACCGCCGTACTCGTGTGTCCAGTCCCACGCGCGTTCGAGGAATCCGTCACGTCCGATGTCGTCCTTGGTAACGCCGTCCTCTTTCATTTTCGCAACGACTTTTGCCTCGGTAGCAATAGAAGCGTGGTCTGTACCCGGGAGCCACAGCGCGGAATACCCCTGCATACGCTTTGTGCGGATAAGGATATCCTGCAGTGTCTCGTCAAGCGCGTGACCCATGTGGAGCTGTCCAGTTACGTTCGGGGGCGGGATAACTATTGTATAGGGCTTCTTCTCGGGATCGCGCTCCGCGTGGAAGTAACCCTTGTCCTCCCAATTCTTGTAGATTCGCTCCTCGAAGTCCTTCGGGGAGTAGGTTTTTGCGAGTTCTTTCTTCATAGTGTTGAAACCTTTCTTAGATTTATGTAAACAGTTTTATAAAAAGACCGTCCGGTCTGAATAACGAAACAGTAACAGTCAAGATGTTGAAGATGACAATGACAGTAAGATGCGCGAGCAGTTTCCGGTAGTCGTAGGTAAACTGCACCTTTGTGCGCTTTCGGGTTATAAGCTCCAGAAGCATCTGCCAGCTATCGAGGTTCGGAATGAGCAGGTGTAGCACCAGAATCACATTCACATACCCGAGCGCCAGCGGCTCTATCGGCGGCATCTGTGCCAAAGACCACAGCCCGAACAAGCCCGCAGAAAACAGCAAAAGTGCCGCCGCAGCTATGTACTGCCACATCTGCGGGTGCGTTCCGGAGATACGCTTCAGCTTCTTTGCGCTGCTTTTCTCAAACGCGGCTATCTCCTCGTCCGCCGCCTTTCGCGTATATTCTCCGCAGTCGGTACATTCCGCCCTGCCGTCCGCATACACACAGCCGCATTTCGGGCATATCCGCGCACTCTTCATTTCACCGCCAGCCTTTCGTAAAGAGCTTCATCCGGGTCAACGAGTATCGTCTTGTTGTTGACGAAGATGACCATACCGGGCTTTGCGCCGTTCGGCTTCTTAACGTAGCGGGCGAGGGTGTAATCCACGGGGATCTTGGTGCCGTTTCGTCCCTTCGAGCAAGTCGCCGCGAGCTGCGCCGCCTCGACTATCGTGCTGTCGGGTATTTCCCTGCCCTCCGCACGGATTATGACGTGCGAGCCGGGAATGTTCTGCGTGTGCAGCCACATATCCTCCGGCAGCGCCGTTTTGAGCGTGAGCTTGTCGTTTTGCAGATTGTTGCGTCCGACAAGTATCTCGAACCCGTCCGACGAGCGGAATTTGAGCGGTTGCGCGGCTTTCGGGGCTTTGGCGTTCCTCTCGGTCTTTGCCGAGCGGATATAGCCGGTATTTATAAGCTCCTGCTTGATCTCGTAGATCGCCGCTTCGCTCCCGACACCGCTGCCGACACGGGAAGCCGCGTCAAAAACGCTGTCAATATATGCGAGCTCCTTTTCGCCCTGTACGATAAATCCCGTCAGCAGCTTTTCCGCCGTGTCGAGCTTTTTGTACTCGGAATAGAGCTTCTGCGCATTCTGCGAGGGCGTGAGCCGCACATCGAGCTTTATCGTTACCTCGCCGCCGTTGACATAATCCTCGGCGGTGAGCTCGGTCATGCCCTTCTCCGTTCTCCACAGATTGGCACTGAGAATGTCACCCATGAGCCGGTAGTGCTCTTTTTCCGCGCAGTCGCGAAGCTCCTGCTTCTGAACTTCGAGCTTCCTTGAAATGCGCTCGTAGATCGTCATTATCGTTTTCAGCAAGTCGCCGGAGCGCTGCTTAACCCGATCGGCGGAAGCGCGTTCGCCGAAAAAGCGGTCAATAAGCGCCGAGGGGCTGTCGAACGGTATCTCGGTCATTTCCGCACCGTACTGCTCAACAGGCACAAAGCAGAAATCCTTCGGCTTGCCGCTTTTCTCGCAGACCATTGTGCAGCCGTCGTAACCTTCGATATACCCCGCAATCTTCTTTAAGAAAAATATCAGCTTTTCGAGCCTGTCCTCATTCATGTCACACACCCGCGCTTCGGTATCTCTTGCCGCACGGTAGGCACATTCCCTCGCAAATATCGGGGAAATGCCCTCAAATACAGACATGAGCGCTTTTGCGATACGCTGCTCGCCGAACGGCAGGAGACGTTCCCCGAAATCGGAGAAGTCGTATTCCGTCAGGCAGAGCCGTTCCTCACGCGGCGGCAGCTCATAGATGATATTCGGCAATATCCTGCGCACGGAAGAGATATCGTCGGTCACGCGCTTTATGCTGTCAATGACGCGCCATACCCCGTCCTTTTTCGTAAGCAGTATTATATTGCTGTATTTTCCCATGATCTCGGCGGCAACGCGGTTTTCGCAGATATCGCCGATCTCATTCGTACATTCAAAATCAAAGTTTATAATGCGCTCAAGTCCGTCCTGCGATATGCCGGTGAGCCGCCCGCCGCCGAGCGCCTTGCGCATCAGCATACAGAACATCGGTGGCTGCTGCGGGTTTTCGGGAGCTGTCCGGGTAAGACATACCCGTGCCGACGAGCTTTCCGCGGAAAAGAGTATCTTCTCCGCGCCGCCGAATGTGCGCATCGTTATTATTATCTCATCGCGCGAAGGCTGGTGGATCTTGTCCACACGCGCGCCTATGAGCTTTCTGTCAAGCATTTCCCGCACAACGCAGTGCAGGAAAGCGCCGTCAAGCGACAAAAAACCACCGGCTTTCCAATTAAGAATTACGGAGCGCGCCTGCGGCGCGTTATCCGAACCGTGACGAAATTACGGGATATAATTAAAAAAATTTTTGTGTTCGTCACGGCACCTCACAAGGGTGCTCTTTATCTATATCATTATCAATAACTATAACTATATCTATATCCTTATCTGTATCTATATCACCCACAATTGTGCACAATTGTGCACAATTGTGATTCTATACGGTAAACCGATAAATTGCCGATTCCTTTTCACAAAAATGCAGGACGCAAAAAGCTAAAACGTCAGATGTATTTGCACGGCTCCGCGTTCGCAGCAGGCTCGAAGATGTCGGCGTCCGGGAAATGGGCGGAGAGCTTGCGGATAAGCTCGCCGACAATGATGTTCTCGGTAGCATAGTGACCGGCATCAATGACTGTGACACCGACGTTTCGCGCGTCAATGAACGCATGGTGCTTTACGTCGCCGGTGATTATCGCGTCTATGCCCATTTTTATGCAGTTATACACTTCGTCCGTCCCGGCACCGGAGCAGAGCGCCACGCTCTTTATGCTCCTGCCGCCGTCGCAGTATTTTACGCTCTGGCAGCCGAACGCGGTCTTTGCCTTGTCGGCAAGTCCGTCCGCACTTATCTCAAAGTCGAGGTAAGCGATACGCCCGTAGCCTATGTTCTTGTCCGGGTGTACAAGGTGCAGCACAGGCGCATTCTTCGGATCGCCGAAGCCCATCATATCATACATCAGGTCACTTATGCCGCCGCGCACCATATCAAGGTTGGTATGAGCGCAGACTGCCGCTATGCCCGACTTTATCATTCTGTAAACCGGACTGCCCTCGTCTATTCTCGCGAGCTTGTGGAATATTACCGGGTGATGCGAAACTATCAGCTGCGCACCGACACGCTCACATTCCTCAACTATATCGTTCGTTATGTCAAGGCAGACAGCAAGACGGTACACCTCGGTGTCACGGCTTCCGACAAGAAGTCCGGAATTGTCGAAGTCGTCCTGGAGCCTGAACGGCGCGTATGTGTTGATATAGTCGTAAACTTCCCCTACTGTCATGGCTGTTCCTTTCTGATTATGCTGAGCAGGGACGGATCGCTCCTGCCGAGCTTTTCAAGCTGTCCGTTTACCTTTTTTATATAACGCGGATCGCCGCATTTGCCGAAATATGCAAATTCGTCGCTTATCTCGCGCTTTTCTCCGGTGTACACCGCAAGCACCACCGTGTATGCCTTGCCGGCGCTGTACGCGCCCTTTTCCTCGGTTATCTCAAAGCCGTTCGCGTACAGGAATCGGCGCAGGTGCTCCGCTCGCGTCATAGGCTGGAGGATAAAGCGCGTGTCCGCGGTCACAAATGTGCAGCCGCCGACTATCCGAGCAATAAGCTCGCCGCCCATTCCCGCAACGATAACATCGTCACAGGGCGGGATATCGGCAAGCCCGTCCGAGCGTATCAGGCGGATCCTGTCGGAAAAGCCGTACTTTTCGACATTTGCACGGGCTGCTTCGAGCGGCATCTCATTCACATCGGAAGCGATAACGTCCCGCGCTCCCTGCTCGCACAGGAAGCACGGCAGCAGCGCGTGATCGGTGCCGACATCACATATACGCCTGTCGGTCCGCACAAATGATGCAACCGCGGCGAGCCTGTCGTCAAGCCGTATCACTTATGCAAGAACGGCGTTGAGCTTCTCGATGAGAGCGTCGGGATCTGCATCATGCACAAGGCAAGCCTCCTCGATCGTCTCGCCGACAGAAGCCGGGCATCCGAGGCAGTGCATACCTATTTCAAAGAAGTAGGGAGCCGCAGCCTCCGCGTTTTCCTGTAAGATCTCTCCGATAAGCGTATCTTTTGTTACTGTCATTGTTTTGTACCTCCGTTTTCCGATTACGAATAATCAATATATTATACCATTATTTATGGAAATAGTCAATGATTTTATGAAAATACGTTTTTATAAGAGCGCGGTTATTATCTTGACAAGCTGTCTGAAACATGATAAGATAAAAAGCGAGAATGAGGGTAGTAAAAAGCTGCGCATATATGGTGGTTTCACTCCCGGAGCGGATTTTCCGCGAAAGGAGTGGTGAAAATGGGTTTATTTGCGGTATTATCCGAGCTTTTTGGCGAGATAATACATATTGTACTCATTAACGCTTCGTTTATCGGGGCATGGATACGTTTCCTTGCTGATAAGCATTTCAGATAAAAGGAAAACAGCCACCATGAGCTTACCGGCTTGGCGGCTGTTCCTTTAACAGTTTAGCAATGCTCCGGGAGCACATCGATAAGCGCTCCTTTTACGAAATTATTATACCACGTTCTCCCGCGCCTTGTCAAGTACAGGGTGCGATTATTTTAATTTTACCGGCGGTTACGGAATATTGAAGCCACGCGCTGTACAAACTGCACAAATTTTTGCCTTTTATTTCTACACCAATACCTGTATATTCACAAAAAAACTATAGATTTTTTCGGAAAAATAGTGTATAATAAATGTCGATAGCTTGAATTTTGAAATAAGTGATATCATTTTTATGATCCGCACCTCAATTATTCACTGTTCAATATTCATTATTCACTATTCATTACTTTTCAGGGGGTTACATAATGAAAACCTATAAATGCAAAAATATCCGTAATATCGCGTTTGCAGGCCACGGAGCAAGCGGCAAGACTTCCCTCACCGAGGCGATGCTTTTTGTAAGCGGCGGTATCGACAGACAGGGAAAGATAGCCGACGGAAACACCGTGAGCGACTATGACCCCGATGAGATAAAGAGAAAGGTCTCGCTCAACACTTCTCTCGCGTATGCAGAATGGAAGGACGTTAAGATAAACATAGTTGACACTCCCGGTCAGTTCGATTTCATCGGCGGTATGTATGAGGGTATCAGAGCCGCGGAGACAGTCGTTATCACCGTTCCCGCAAAGGACGGCGTTCAGGTAGGCACGATCAAGGCTTACAGAGAAGCAAAGAAGCGCGGCAAAGCGACAATGTTCGTTGTAACGAAGACCGACGAGGAGAACTCCAGCTTCTACCGCGTTCTTGAAGAGCTCAAGACCAACTTCGGTTCCTCCGTTTGCCCGGTAATCGTTCCGTTCGACAAGCCCGGCAAGGTCGAAAGCTACATCAACCTGTTTGAGATGAAGGCATATAAGTACACGAACGGCAAGGCGGAAGAGGTTGAAATGCCCGCTTCCGAGAACCGTATCAAGGGACTTCGCGCTGCAATGGCGGAAGCTATCGCAGAAACCGACGAAGAGCTCATGATGAGATTCTTTGAGAACGAGGGCGAGGACTTCACCGAAGCCGAGATCACAAAGGGACCTCATGACGGCGTGGATCAGGGTAACATCACCCCTGTTGTCTGCTGCTCCGCAGAAAAGCTCGAAAGCATCGACAAGGTGCTCGACACAATGATATACATGCTCCCGTCGCCCGACGAGAGAAAGGACGAGATCGTTGACTACAACGAGGAGATGCCGCTTGCGGCGTTCGTATTCAAGACCCTCGCCGATCCGTTCGTAGGAAAGCTCAGCTTCGTCAAGATCGTTGCCGGCGTTCTCACCGCAAAGGTAGATATCATCAACGCGACTACCGGCGAAAGCGAAAAATTCGGCAAGATGCTCGCGCTCAAGGGCAAGAAGCAGGAAGAAATGATCGAAGCGTATGCGGGCGATATCGTAGCGCTCACTAAGCTCAACGCCAACACCAGCGACACGCTCTGCGACTCCTCGAACGTATTCTCGCTCGCACCTATCGAGTTCCCCGTTCCTTGCTACTTCAAGGCAGTTTCCGCGAAGGACAAGAACGACGAGGGCAAGATCAGCAACGCTATCCGCAGACTTCTCGAAGAAGACCGCACACTCAGCTATATCCACAACCACGAGACACATCAGCGTATTCTCGGCGGTCTGGGCGAGCAGCACATAGACGCTTCCGTTCAGAAGCTCAAGAACAAGTTCGGCGTTGACGTTATCCTCAGCGATCCGACTATCGCATACAGAGAGGCTATACGCAAGAAAGTATCCGTTGAAGGAAAGCACAAGAAGCAGTCCGGCGGTCATGGTCAGTACGGTCACGTTAAGATCGAATTCGAGCCGCACAACGAGGATCAGCTCATATTTGAAGAGCGTGTATTCGGCGGAAGCGTTCCGAAGAACTTCTTCCCGGCTGTTGAAAAGGGCTTGCAGGAAAGCATCGTTCACGGCGTTCTCGCGGGATATCCCGTTGTACGTCTGAAAGCGACACTGTTCGACGGTTCGTATCACCCGGTTGACAGCTCGGAGCAGGCGTTCAAGATGGCTGCTCACATCGCGTACAAGAACGGACTTTCTCAGGCTTCACCCTGCCTGCTCGAACCGATCGAGCTTATGAAGTTCACGGTGCCGGACGACAACACCGGTGATATAATGGGTATCGTAAACAAGCGCAGAGGCGCGGTTCTCGGTATGAACCCCGTAGGCGAGGGACTGACCGAAGTCGATGCCGAGCTTCCTATGGCAGAAACCGGCGATCTTGCAACCGTTATCCGTCAGATGACGAAGGGCATGGGCTGGTTCACAATGGAATTTGCGCGTTACGAGCAGCTTCCGTCCAACCTCGAAGCCGATGTTATCGCGAACGCTCCGAAGTTCAGCGAGTATGAGGGATAATGCACAAAAGTGTAACCCAAAAATCTTATACCGTGTGTCACTGTTGACAAAATGTACCAAAAAAGTTTATACAAATTTACTATTGCAATAACAGTGACACGGTGGTATAATATAGATGTTGAATGAAGTTGAGTGGTTTTACTTCTGTTTTTCAATTGCAACATTTCATTTTTTTCATAACTTATCTCCTTTATTTTTTCGCCCCGCGTGTGACCCACGCGGGGACTTTTTTGTGCCGAAGCCGGCACGGGCAATCCGCGGCTATTCTCTTCAACGGGCGGGCGCAGTGGTCGTATCATGTTATTCTCTGCTATGGCAGCCCTGTTGCGCAGAAGCCTGCGCTCGCAATCCGTAGCTATTCTCTTCAATGGGCGGGCGCAGTGGTCGTATCCTGTTAGTCTCTTCTTCGTCATCCCTGTTTCCGAAGCCTGCGCTCGCAATCCATAGCTATTCTCTTCAACGGTCAGGCGCAGTGGTCGTATCATATTATTCCCTGCTATGGCAGCCCTGTTTCCGAAGCCTGCGCGGGCAATCCGCGGCTATTCTCTTCAACGGGCGGGCGTGGTGGTCGTATCCTGTTAGTCTCTTCTTCGTCATCCCTGTTTCCGAAGCCTGCGCTCGCAATCCGCAGCTATTCTCTTCAACGGGCGGGCGCGCTCCGTCATTCTTAATTTGAAATCCCGTAGGATCAATAAGTTTTTACAGGAAAAAGGTTGTTTATTTACAGGAAAACTATTGATTTTTTTAAGATTAGGTGATATAATAGTAATAGCTTATATGCTTATGGCTTATATATGATTTTGTAACCGGAGGAAATGAAAATGAAGGATAATCTCAAACAGCTCCTGTTCTCGTTTGACTACGCTCTCGTCGAGCCCGGTCACGCGGATGAGGCGGCAAAGGCGCTTAAAAATTTCGTCACAGCTGTAAAAAAGACCGATAAGGAAATAAGAGTTTCCGCTATCTCGTTCAACGAGGGCAAGGAAATAAAAATAGTCGATACGCCCATAGAAAAGGTGAAGTTCCCGAAGCTCGGAACAGGAAGCAACACAACCGGTGCCTGCTCCATGCTCGATAAGACATCAAAGCTCATGGACGATATCGGTATGCGTCTCACAAACACTCCCGAAGAGGAAAGACCTTCAAAGATAATCCTCACCATTCTGGTGTTCGGAAGAGACAACGCGAGCAAGAACTGCACATACGAACGGCTCAGAGATATGATCGCGCATCAGCGTGATGTGTATAGCTGGAAATTCTTCCTCATCACGGACTTTTCGATAAATATGGAAAAACTTGGTATTGCAGAAGACGACACGATTATAATTAAACATGTTAAGGGCGACTGGTTCAAGCAGCCGTTTGAAGAGCTTTCGGATAAGATAGTTGGACTTTTGCAGTAAATAACGTTACGGCACTGTGCGACAATATCCGCGCAGTGCCGTTTTTGACACACAGGTTTGGATAAAATATGACGGAAGGAGGCGAAGCAGCATGGAACGAAAGGCATTGCAGATCAGAAATAACCTTAAAAATACGGAATACCTGTTTATCGGGCTTATCGTGCTTGTCGTTATAGCTATCATCATTATGATGTCGGTATATATCCCCGCAGTATCCGGTGTGCTTTCCGAGCACGCCGACAACGAAGTGCGCACGGCGCTTACCGCGAACTCACTCAACATACAGGCGTATTTCAACGGTAAGACCGAGTCTCTTAAAGGTTTCGCGAACAGATTCATGGCGATAGATCTCAGCAATAAGGAAGCTGTGCAGAAAGCGTGCATCGACGTTGCCGGGGCGACAGGGTTCAGACATATCGGCTTCACGGAGCCGAACGGCATTACCATAAGCAGCTACGGCGAGTCCGAAAACACCTCCCACCGTGCCTTCATCAAGGAAGGTCTCGCGGGCAGGACGACGCACTACGCAAACGTAAACTGCGATTTCGACGACGCTCTCTCGGATATGTACACCGTTCCTGTCAGAAACCCAAAAGGCGAGATAATCGGAACGCTCACCGGCGACTGCACTCCTTTTGCCTTCTCCGAAGTCGATCTTATGGAAGTTGACGGCGACTACACCTGCTTCTATATCTTCGATCAGAACGGAGACGTAGTTTACTGCGATCCCAATAACGATGAGGGCATTTCACTCGGCAGCAATATCGTCTCTATGATAGACGACAGGACCGTCGCAAACGATGTGAGCTATTTCCTCAACAGCACCATAGATGACACCGTAAAGCGCATAAAGATCGGCGGCAAGCAGTATATCACAGCGTTTTCGAGCTTCACCGACAGCGACTGGACTATCGCGGCTATCGTTCCTGAGAGCACGGTTTACGCGGGTCTTGCTCCCATCATCAGCTTTACCGTTGTGCTTATACTGCTGATGACGATACTTCTCCTCGGCGCGATAATACTTGTTACCATAAAGATTTCCGAAATAAAGAATGATATCGAGAGCGCTATAATTGACGGAATGAAGGTATTTTATACCGACAGCATAACCGGGCATGATACCCCGGCGAGGTTCCGCGAGAATTACGCCGTCGCGATGAAGGACACCGCGACAAAGCACGCCATGATCTCGCTCGACGTTGACGGCTTCAAGGCAATAAACGATTTGTTCGGATATGACGGCGGAAACGAAGTCATAAAGAAGATGTCAGACTCAATAAAGCGCAATATCGGCAAGAACGATTTCTTCACGAGAAAAAGCGGAGACCTGTTCTATATTTTCGCGGATTTTTCCGATAAAAACGAGCTCATAGCTCTTGCGGACAGGATAATCTCCGATCTTGAATATCAGGTAAATGAGGTCAAGCTCGAAATTTCCGTCGGCATTTATGTGATCGACGATCCGCACATCAAGTCCCGCGTTGCCGCGGACAGATCCGACATGGCAAGAGAGACGCTCAAAAACGATAAGCAGAGCGGTTACGCATTTTTCGACGCTTCGATGCTCGAAAAGCTGAGACGGCAGAAGCGCATCGAGGACATAATGGAGGATTCGCTCGCGCTGCGTGAGTTCATAGTATATCTCCAGCCGAAATACGCGCTCGGCGACAGCAACGAGGTTGTCGGCGCGGAAGCTCTTGTGCGCTGGCGCCACGACGGCAGGCTCATACCGCCCGGTGACTTTATCCCGGTCTTTGAGAAGAACGGATTTGTACGGAAGATAGACTACTATATGTTTGAGGAGGTCTGCAAGCTCCAGAAGAAATACCTCTCCATGGGCTACAAACCGAAAGTCATATCCGTCAATATGTCCCGCGTGCATATCAACCAGCCGGGTTTCGTTTCCGATCTTGCGGGTATCTGCGACAAGTACGGCATTGAGACAAAATATCTCGAAATAGAGATAACCGAAAGCGCGGCTTACGAGAACCCCGTGAAGCTGTATGAAATATTCCGCGAGATCAAGAGCTACGGCTTCCACGTTTCGATAGACGACTTCGGAACCGGCTACTCGTCGCTGAATATGCTGAAAGACCTGCCGGTTGACGTGCTGAAAATAGACCGCTCATTCCTTACGGAGAACGCCGACGAGCACGAGAACGCGAGCCTTATCATAGGCTGCGTGGTATCGCTTGCCGCGTCGCTTCGGATACACACTATCTGCGAAGGCATAGAGACAAAGGAGCAGGCGATACTGCTCACAAAGCTCGGCTGCAATATGGCGCAGGGGTTCTTCTTTGCAAGACCCATGCCGGTAGCCGACTACGAGGAGCTTGCCTACGGCATTAAGGCGAGCTGATTTCTGACGAGAGGAAGTGTACCGCTTGGACGACGATATAGCGCTCAGATTTGCCGATATTATCGACAATGCCGCGGAATCGCTTTTTGCGGCGCTCCAGTATTGCTATCTCATAGCGGAGAATGATTTTTACAACATAAATGTCAAGGATCTGTTCAGAGTCGGACTCGTGGATATCACAAATCCCGAGTGCTTCCGCAATATGGGTATGATGCTTGACGAGAGCAGGCTCGGCGAGCTCGGGGAACCGAAATTCCGCGAGGTGCTGGAGATAATCCGGTACAGCTTCGCCGTGCGTCTGCCTTTCGCGAAGCGTGATGCGCCCGAAAGCTACATACGCGAGACACAGCTCAAACAGATGTATGATATACTTGAAGAATACGGCTTCCTGAATCCCGACGGTATCGTAGTGGAGAGCTTCAAATCCTCGTCGTGGCTTGCAAAGACCAAAAAGCCGGAGCCGCCGTATGATACGGAATGGTTCCGCAGCTGGATCTACACCTACGGTCACGATATCGCCGCGATAAACAACAGGAATATGTTCCTGCTCGGCTGTGCCGATGCGCTTTTCCCGCTCTACTACTCATCATTGAAGGAAAGACTTGTTGACGAATTCAACAAGTACGGTACGGAATAATGTTAATGTCATTAAAGAAGCTCGCTGCGGCTGTATTGGCTGCGGCGATAGCTGCATCGGGCTGTGCTTCCGGAAACGCTCCGACAGTGACAAGCACGGAAGCAACGGCTGCGCAGACGACGGAAACGGAGCAGACGGAGACGACTTCCGGAAAATACGAAAAGGGGGAAAATCCTGTGCGGACTGCGGAGGAGCTTGCCGGAAAGAAGGTCATAGCTCTTACCTTCGACGACGGACCCAATACCGGCGTTACGAATGAGGTACTTGATGTTATCGAGGAGTACGGCATAAAAGCGTCGTTCTTCGTTATCGGGCAGAATATAGATGACGAATCGGCAAAGGTCATGCAGCGCGCACATTCCCTCGGCTGCGAGATCGACAGCCACAGCTTCACCCACAGCTACATGAATGAGATGTCCGCGGAGGGCATAACGGACGAAATGGAACGTACCGCGCAGCTTATATACGACAATGTGGGCGAGTACCCGAAGTTCTTCCGCCCGCCGTATATCGCGGTGAACGAGACGATGTTCGATTGCATTGACCTGCCGTTTATCAGCGGTCTCGGCTGCAACGACTGGGATGACAGCGTAAGCATTGAAAAGCGCGTGCGTTTCCTTACCGAGAAATGCCCCGAGGACTGCATAATCCTACTGCATGACGCAAAAGACAACGAAAAGACCGCGGAAGCCGTCCGTCAGGCAATCCCGATCATGCTCGAAAACGGCTTCGAGTTCGTGACCGTCTCCGAGCTTTTCGTCGCGAAAGGTATAGTCCCCACTTCTGACGGCATTGTGTACAGCTACGCGACAGAGACTGGTTGGAAGTGAGTCTCTGCATCGAGTCGGGCTTTGGTTGGAAGCCTGCTGCCTTCGGCTGTTTGGGACTCTGTCCCAAGCCCTGCCGGAGCGTCGCCCCGGACTCGACCAAGGTTTCACCTTGGATCCAAGGACGCGTTTTTTCAAGAGAAGCTTTAAGACTTTTTTAGACAGGGGCTCTGCCCCTGCGACCCCGCCAGCCCCCTTTAAAAAAGGGGGCTGGACACCCTAAATAAATGCAGTATTTCTGAAATACATCTATGGGCGGCTCTCATAGAAATGCAGTGGGGTTGGCAAAGACTCCGATATAAAAATCAAAACTGCTTGTTGCTAATTCACAACAAGCAGTTTTTGTTATTTTATGATACGGGATTTGTTTTGGGTGTCAAGTTCCATCTCAATTGATCGAAAGCAAGCCGGGGATAAGCTCGCCGGTGTCGGTTTTGAGTATTTCGCAGAACGTGCTGACATTTCTGCCGAACTGTATCTTGCCCTGCGAGAAGATGCCGCCGTCTATATCGAGACTGCCGGTGCCGGAAAAAATGACCGAACCGCCGGAATAGACCGCATTGCCGTAATCGCCGCCGCTGCCTTTGAGCTTGCTTTCTCCGTCGGAGCAAAGTATAAGCCGCTCCGAGGACGATGTTACAGCGTAGCCGTTGTCGTTGGATATATCCGCATTCACAAAGACGAGCTTCACGATATCCTGCGTTTCGACGTTTATGCCGCCCGAAAGATTGCCGCTTATATTGTAAATTCCGCCCTTCGATATCAGTATATCATTGTTCTCGCCGAACCATGCGCCCTGCCCGCTGATGTTCACCTCGTCGCCCACTTCTATGGTACATTCGCCGGAGCGCACATCTTCATCGTTCACGGGCTGGTACGGGTCAACAGCCTTTGAATACTTGTCGGGCATATATATTCCGCAGCCGGACATTACTGCCGAAAGCAGAAACGCCGCAGCCGATATCATCATTTTTCTCATTTATTATCACCTTTGGGAATGATAGTATGATCTTACTCTGTATTATAAAGTTTACCCCAGTATTGTGAAAAACAAATGATAAAATGAGATATTTTTGATAAATAATGAACTTATTCAGTCAACAAATTTTCCGCCGAGTATTACAAACTCCGGCTTTTCCGTTATGTCGAATATCTCGCCGCGGAATGCCGCAAGATCGGCGTCCTTACCGGTCTCTATGCTCCCCACACGGTCATCAATGCCACAGATACGCGCGGGAGTTATCGTAACGGCGCGTATCGCCTCGTCCCGGCTCAGCCCACCGCGCACAGCTATTCCCGCTGTCACGGGAAGGTACTGTATCGGCGTTTCGGGGTGATCTGTGCAGATAGCGAACTCCACGCCCTTTTTGTGCAGCTTTGCCGCGTTTGTGATGTTATAATTTATGACCTCCGGCTTGCAGCGATCCGCAAGCAGCGGGCCTATTACGCACTGTGCGCGCTCGTCCCTCAGCTCGTCCGCGATAAGATGCCCGTCGGTAGCATGGATAAGCACATAGTCGATCGAAAACTCCTTCGCTATGCGTATCGCCGTAAACATATCGTCCTGCCTGTGGCAGTGGAAATGCGCCTTGATCTTTCGCTGCAGCAGCGGAATCAACGCCTCGCACTTCATATCGAGATCCGGACGCGATGTCTCGTCGTCCGTACCCTTTGTGCGCTCGTATTCCGCGAGATCTTCCATATATCTGCGCGCCTTCATCAGCTGCTCGCGTATAACCGCCGCAGTCGCCATTCTCGTCACAGGCGTTTCGTCGCGGTCATTATACACGCGCTTCGGGTTTTCGCCGAGCGCGAATTTTATCGAAACGGGGTCCTTAATTATCAGCTTGTCTATGCGCGAGCTTCCGTATGTCTTCATTGCAAGGAAGCTGCCGCCGACAGGGTTTGCGCTGCCGACACCGGTGACTACCGTGCCTACGCCGGCTCTCGCCGCTTCCGCAAAGCACAGGTCTGCCGCGTTTATCGCATCGACGGCACGAAGGTGAGGTGTCGAAGGGTCAGTCGCTTCGTTCACGTCGTCGCCCTCAAATCCGAGCCCGTTCTCGCAGATACCTATATGGCAGTGTGCATCGACGAACGCCGGATAGACGGTAAGCCCCGACGCGTCGATAACGTCACCCGACTCCGCGGAGCCGGAGAAATTGTCCATATATCCCACATCGGTGATGATACCGCCGTTTGTCTCGATGTATCCGCACTCGATAACGCCGGTCTCGTCCGATGCCGTAAATATTCTCGCATTGCAAATTATCATATTGACTTCCTTATAAGTTCAGTTATCTGCTCGGGAGTCCCGGCAGCCTCAATAACTATGTCGGCGCGTTCGGAATATATCGGTCTGCGCGTATCGAACAGCTCCTTCACCTTTTCCTTCGGGTTGTTGTACGCGAGCGGACGGTTGCTGTCGCCCTTTATCCGCCCGTAACAGGTCTCGAAATCCGCGTCAAGGAACACTACCCTGCCGGTCTGCTTCGCGGTCTTTGCGGTATTTTCGTTTATGATCGCTCCGCCGCCGAGCGCAACGACGCTGTTGTCCGGCATCTCCCGGATATACTTCGCTTCGAGCTCTCTGAAATGCGGCTCGCCGTACCTTTCAAATATCTCCGGGATCGTCATATTCTCGTGCTCCACGATATATCTGTCAAGATCGGCAAACGTCATACCCGCTGCTTTCGCGAGCTCACGCCCGATACGGGATTTGCCGCAGCCCATAAATCCGCAGAGGTAAATTTTCATACAAGATCCTCCATGTCGGAAATAAGTTGTCTCAGATCACCCTCGGCAAATTCCGCACCGTTCCATATCTCCTGCGCTGCGGCGGCCTGCAGAACGAGCATAGCCATACCGGTCATAGCGGGCTTGCCGAGAGCTTTCGCGGTCTTGTAAAGCAGCGTCTCCTTCGGGTTGTACACAACATCGAAAACGTGCGAGCAGTGTCGGATAACGTCCTCGGTGCAGGGCATTTTGTCGGTTTTCGGGAACATTCCGACGGGCGACGCGTTTATAAGCAGATCGTATTCCGGCATTTCCCCGCCGAGATCGTCCGCAGAGAGCACTTCCCCGCTTATCACGGCTATGTTTATTTTCGCGTCGGGCATTCTCTCCTTTACCGCGGAAACAGTCTTTTCCGCGTCTCCGGCGAAGTCCCTGAGCACGGCAACGGTAACGTCGCCGCCGCTGTATGCGGCCTGGGCAGCTATCATTCTTCCGACACCGCCGCAGCCTATCACGAGAACGCGCGAAGCGAGCTTTGCGCCGAGCATATCTATCGAGCGGGTGAAGCCGAACACATCTGTATTATATCCGGTCTTCTCTTCCCCGTTCTTAACGCAGTTTACCGAGCCGAAGCGCTCTGCGGAGCCGTCCAGACGGTCACAATACGGGATTATGCCCACCTTATGCGGGATAGTCGCGTTGAAGCCGTCGAACTCCGCGAGCTTTCCGAAATTACCGGCGAGCTCTTCCGGCGGGATATCGAGCAGCTCATAGCTTCCTTCGATACCGGAGAGCTGCATAAGTCTCGTATGGATTTTCGGTGAGAGTGAATGTCCGAGAGGGTGACCGATAAGCGCATATTTTTTCATATTATTACCTTTCTTGAATTATCAGATTGAAGTTCTTTTGGACGAGGGAGGTTTGGAGGGGGAGCCCTTTTCTTTCAAGAAAAGGGCTTCTCCTCCATGCGCGTCAGCGCGGATCGTCAGCGCGGATCGTCAGCGGTGGCTCACACGTCCATAGCTTCCGCGGCGACTCCTTCGAGGGTCTTTTTGACCATACCTGTGAGGGCTTTGCCGGGGCCGCACTCGACGAAGCTGTCTATGCCGTCGGACTGCATCGCGGCGAGCTCCGAGGTGAAGCGCACGGGCGAGAAGATGTGGCGGGAGAGGATGTCGTGGATATCGGAGAAATCGTCGAGCTTTCCGCCGGTAACATTCGAGTAAAACGCCTTCTGCGGCTTTTCTATCTTTATATCCTTTATCAGCTCCTTGAATTCAAGCCCTGCCTCCTTCATATACTCACTGTGGAAGGCTGCGGCTACCGCAAGCGGAAGTATGCGCTTTGCGCCTTTCTCTTTAAGAATCGCGGAAGCCTTTTCTATACCCGCGTCACAGCCGGCAATGACGGTCTGCACGGAGGTGTTGTAGTTTACGGGAACGACATAATCGCCTGCCGCGTTCACCTCTGCGCAGGCGGCTTCGATAACGTCGGACGGAAGCCCGATGACCGCAGCCATTTTGCCGCCGTTCTTCTTTGCCGCCTTGTCCATGCACGCCGCGCGGTGCTTTATCAGCGTAAAACCGGTGGGCAGATCAACGGCTCCGGCGGTCACGAGCGCGGCATACTCGCCGAGGGAATGACCGGCTACCGCGGCAAAATCCCCGCCGTCAAGTCCGAATTTCTTCACGCACATGAGCGACATAGTGAATATAGCGGGCTGGGAGACGCTTGTTACCGCGAGCTCCTCCGCCGTGCCCTCGAACATTGCCTTTTTTATGTCAAAGCCGAGAATGTCGCTTCCGGTCTCGAAAATATCCTCATAAACCGCGGGAGCCTCGTCATACAGCTTCTTTCCCATTCCGCTGTACTGCGAGCCCTGCCCGGAGAATAAAAGTGCAGTTGCCATAGTAAAAATTCCTTTCTTTTCCTATCTTTTTTCCGTACAGTTTGTCCGAAATTTCATTTTTTTCTTTGTGCGATATTGACAAAAACGGGCTGTACTGTTATAATATTAATAAGTGTGCGGTCATATTCCGCAGTATGTATCAATTAATATTATAATACATTTTTTAAATAAAATCAACAGCTATCGGAGATAAAAATGCGAGGAATTAAAATTATCGGTACGGGAATGTATGTTCCCGAGATCGTGGCAAGCAACGACTGGCTTTCGACAATACTCGATACGAATGACGAATGGATATATACAAGAACGGGAATAAGAGAGCGCCGCATTTCC
This sequence comes from Ruminiclostridium sp., assembly GCA_017395555.1. Taxonomy (GTDB): domain Bacteria; phylum Bacillota; class Clostridia; order Oscillospirales; family Ruminococcaceae; genus Ruminiclostridium_E. The sequence continues at coordinate 34,182 of JAFPUE010000049.1, forward strand.
GCGGATAAGCCCAACTACTACATGGCGGAGCAGGCGGCTCTTGCCGCCGTCAAGGACAGCGGCATTGACCCGGCAGAGATTGATCTCGTTCTTGCGGCTACCTGTTCGCCCGATTTCTTTTATCCGGCACTTTCCTGCCTTGTGCAGCACACAGTCGGTGCGGAAAACGCCGCCGCATTTGACATAAACTCCGCCTGCACGGGCTTTATAAATGCACTCGACACGGCTTCGAGATTTTTGCAGGACAGCGATTACCGCAATATACTTATTGTGGCGAGCGAGCGTCTTGCCCCGCACTGTGACTACACCGACAGATCGGCGAGCATACTCTTCGGAGACGGCGCGGGTGCCGCAGTCGTAACAAAGAGCGACAAGCCCATGTGGTCATATCTCAGCGCAAAGGGCGATTATTTCAACGCGCTCTACTGCAAGGTAGATCACAGCCGCTCGAACTGCCCGCTTCTTGAACCCGATACCCTCCCCGAGGGAATTATCGACACGGAATCAAAAACACATACTCTCCAAATGAACGGCAAAGCCGTTTACAAATTCGCGGTTGACGCGATGCAGACCGCAGTAAACAAGGTGCTCGAAAAGTCCGGGCTCACAAAGGAAGATATAGACCTCTACATACCTCATCAGGCAAACGCACGCATCATCGAAAGTGCCGTCAAGGGTCTCGGGCTTCCCGAAGAAAAGGTCTATGTGAACCTCGAAAACCGCGGCAACACCTCCAGCGCCTGCATCCCCACCTGTCTCGCCGAGCTCGGCGAATCCGGCCGCCTCAAAGAAGGTATGAAGATCTGCCTCGTAGGCTTCGGCGCCGGCCTCACCAGCGGCGCGATCGTGTTCGAGCAGTGAGACGAGCGCGCACAGCGCGCAAGAAGGTCGCTGACGCTCGAGATCGGGGGCACCCCTTTTGGTGAATCGAAGTTTTCTTTTATGCGCGCATCGTGCGCGCTTTTGGAAAACTTCTCACCGCTTCATTGCGGTGCAAAAGGGGCTTCCCCCGAACCCCCTCCTCAAAAAACTTTAATCGCTTCGCATTTAAGGGGCGGGATTTCCGAACAGTTTGAAGGCGAAGAAGAAAGGATATAAAAATGAAGACAAGGATAACCGAGCTCCTCGGAATACAGTACCCGATATTGCAGGGCGGTATGGCTTGGGTAGCCGAAAGTACCCTCGCAGCCGCCGTTTCAAATGCGGGCGGCGCAGGTATCATCGCCGGCGGTGCCGCTCCCATAGACTATCTGCGTGAGCAGATAAGACGCGCAAAGTCGCTCACCGACAAGCCCTTCGGCGTGAATGTAATGCTCATGAGCCCCAACGCCGAAGACCTCGCGCAGCTCGTAATAGATGAAAAAGTTGCGTTTGTGACCACCGGCGCGGGAAATCCCGGCAAGTTCATGGAGGGCTGGAAAACCGCGGGGGTAAAGGTGATACCTGTCGTTCCGTCGGTGGCTCTGGCAAAGAGAATGGAGCGCGGCGGTGCCGACGCAGTCATAGCGGAAGGTACCGAAAGCGGCGGTCATATCGGTGAAAATACCACAATGTGCCTTGTTCCGCAAGTCGTTGACGCGGTGGAAATACCCGTGCTCGCGGCAGGCGGCATAGCCGACGGACGCGGCATAGCGGCATCCTTCATGCTCGGAGCCGAGGGCGTTCAGGTAGGCACTCGCTTCCTTGCAAGCGAGGAGTGTCAGATACACAAAAATTACAAAGACCTCGTTATCGGGGCTAAAGATACCGACAGCATCGTAACCGGCAGATTTACCGGTCACCCCTGCCGCAATGTCAAGTCGAAGCTCGCGAAGAAGCTCCAGACCTTCGAGAAGGACGGCGGCACACCCGAGGAATTTGAACAGATCTCGGCGGGCTCGCTGCGCAAGGCCGTTGTTGACGGAGACCTCGAAAACGGCTCGTTCATGTGCGGCGCCATAGCAGGTATGGTAAACGATATCAAGCCCTGCAAGGACATCATCGAAGAAATGTTTGCGCAGGCTGAAAAGCTGCTCGGCAAATAAGATAAACACATTCGCTTTCGCTTCCTTTCGCGCACGAAAGGAAGCAGGGTAAGAGCTCGAGAGAGGGACAGAGTCCCGCTCTCGTCCGCGTAAGCGGAGACGAAAGGAGAAGAAACCAATGGCAGTTGCACTTATAACGGGAGCGTCGCAGGGAATCGGAGCCTGCATAGCGAAGAGACTTGCGAAGGACGGGTACGATATCGCGATAAACCATTATCCGTCGGACGGCGACAAGGCAAAAGCCGAAGCTGTCGCGGAGGAATGCAGAAAAGCGGGCGTTAAGGCGGAGATATTCGCGGCTGACGTTTCCGATTTCGCACAGTGCGCGGATATGGTAAAGGCTGTAAAGGATACATTCGGCAGTCTCGACGCGCTCGTAAACAATGCGGGTATAACAAAGGACACGCTCCTTACACTTATGAGCGAGGAGCAGTACGATCAGGTCATAGCGGTCAATCAGAAGTCCGTTTTCAATATGATGAAGCCTGTTGTTAAGGTTATGATGAAGCAGAAGCACGGCGCAATCGTCAATATGGCTTCGGTAGCGGGACTTTACGGCAACCCCGGACAGTTCAACTACTCGGCTTCTAAGGCGGCAATAATCGGTATGACGATGACCGCGGCAAAGGAAGTCGGCGCAAGGAATATCCGCGTGAACGCGGTAGCTCCGGGACTTATAAAGACCCCGATGACCGACGTGCTCACGGACGAGCAGAAGGCAAAGATATTCGAACAGATCGCGCTCAGACGCTTCGGCGAAGTCGAGGAGATCGCGTCGGTGGTATCGTTCCTGCTTTCCGACAGCGCTTCATACATCACCGGTCAGACAATAGAGATAAGCGGCGGACTCTCAATGTGAACGCCGGAAGAACAGGAGAAAACATGAGAAGAGTTGTTATAACGGGTCTCGGAATACTGAGCCCGATAGGAAACACCGTCGATGAGTTCTGCAAAAACCTGAAAGCGGGAAAGCACGGTTTCACGCTTGATACATGGTTCCCGGGACAGACGGAGGAAAAGAACGTTGTTGCGAAGGTAAAGGATTTCGACGTTTCCGAGTACATAGACAAGAAAGAAGCGCGCCGCACCGATCCCGTTACGCAGTACGCGGTATATGCCTCCAAAAAGGCGCTTGAAGATGCGGGAACGGACTTTTCCGACATTGACCCGTACAAGCGCGGAGTAATAATCGCTTCGGGAATAGGCGGCATACAGACCACCGAGGAGCAGATACTCAACTATCACAACAAGGGCAACGGCAGAGTTTCGGTATTCACGATACCGATGATGATAAGCAATATGGCACCGGGCGTTGTAGCGATAAAGACGGGCTTCAAGGGCGCAAATTACTCGGTAGTTTCCGCCTGTTGCTCATCCACGCACGCGATAGGCGAAGCGTTCAGAATGGTAAAGCACGGCTATCTCGACTGCGCGATAGCGGGCGGTACCGAAGCGTGCAGCATAGGGTTCGCAATGGCGGGCTTCAACAATATGCACGCAGTTACCCGCAGCACCGACCCCGACAGAGCTTCGATACCATTTGACAAGGAGCGCTCCGGATTCGTTCTCGGAGAAGGCGCGGGCATAATAATCCTCGAAGAATACGAGCACGCGGTAAAGCGCGGAGCGAAGATATACGCAGAGCTCGTCGGCTACGGTGCGACGTGTGACGCGTTCCACGAAACGAGCCCCGACCCCTCGGGCGAGGGCGGAGCGAAGGCAATGGAATTCGCTGTCGCGGAAGCGGGAGTTTCCCCGGAAACGATAAACTACTGCAACGCGCACGGCACCTCCACAAAGCTCAATGACGCCACCGAGACCGCGGCACTCAAAAAGGTGTTCGGCGATCACGCGTACAAAATGGCGGTCAACTCCACCAAGTCCATGACGGGTCATCTTCTCGGCGCGGCCGGCGGACTTGAAGCTGTTGCGGTGGCGCTCCAGATGAAGTACGGCTTCGTTCACGCGACAGTCGGACTGAGTGTGGATGACGAGGAATGTGATCTCGACTGCTGCAAGGGCAGCGCGAGGGATATGAAGATCACAGGCGCAATAAGCAATTCGCTCGGATTCGGCGGACACAACGCTACGCTGTGCTTCCTGCCTGTTGAATAAACGGAGGTCCTTATGCAGTACGAACATGGTGAGCTGCTCGGCGCAGCAAAGGAATACATCGCTCTCATGAAGGAAAGCGGTCTCGGATATTTCAGGATAAAGAACGACAAATTTGAGATAGAGCTTGGCGAGAAGCACCCGCCTATGGCTCCGCCTCCAATGCAGATGCCCTTCCCGGCAATGCCGACCATACCTCCGACACAGCAGGCTTCCATACCCGCACCGAGCACCGAATGTCCCAAGCCCGGCAACATCGTGAGCTCCCCGATAGTCGGCACGTTCTACGCGGCTCCGTCACCGGAAAAGCCCGCCTATGTGACTGTCGGCAAGCAGGTACACAAGGGCGACGTGCTTTTTATAATTGAGAGCATGAAGCTGATGAACGAGGTCACGAGCGAGTACGACGGCGTTGTTGCGGAGATACTTGTCAACGACGGCGAGACGGTAGAGTTCGGCGAGCCGATAATGCGCATAGAATAAGGTGAATCCTATGAAAATGGACATAGAGCAGATAAAGGAAATAATCCCGCACCGCGATCCGTTCCTGCTTATCGACGAGATAGAGGAGATCGAAGAAGGAAAGCGCGTTGTGGCACTCAAGCACATCAAGGCTGACGATTTCTGGTTCAAGGGTCATTTCCCCGATTACCCGGTAGTTCCCGGCGTGCTTATCCTCGAAATGATGGCACAGGCAGGAGCCGTAGCAATGCTTATGCTCCCCGAAAACAAGGGTAAGATCGGCTTCTTCGGCGGCGTTAAGGAAGCAAAGTTCCGCCGTCAGGTTGTCCCCGGCGATACCCTCCGCCTCGAAGTCGAGATCATCAAGGTCAAAGGTCCCGTCGGCATCGGCAAAGGCATCGCCACCGTCAACGGCGAAAAAGCCTGCTCCGCCGAGATCTCGTTCGCGATCAAGTAAGAAAGTTTTGTGCAGCTGCGCTGACGCGCGTGTCCTACGCGGACGGCGCCAGCCTACGCGGCTGGATGCGCAAGCGCACGGGCGCTTGACCCCGATGACCGTAACACGGAACTTGAAAAGATACTGCACAAGGGCAGAGATACTATATCTTTGATAAAACGGAAAAATACAGATGATAGATAAGATACTTATAGCAAACCGCGGCGAAATAGCACTCCGTATAATAAGGGCCTGCCGCGAGCTTGGAATAGAGACTGTCGCGGTATATTCCACCGCCGACAGAAACGCGCTCCATGCGCAAATAGCAGACCGTTCCGTCTGTATAGGCGGCGCAAGAAGCACCGACAGCTATCTTAATACCCGCTCCATTCTCGCCGCCTGCGAGATAACCGGCGCAAGAGCAATACACCCCGGCTTCGGCTTTCTCTCCGAAAGCACCCGGTTCGTGCGGCTCTGCGACAGGTGCGGCATCAAGTGGATAGGTCCCGGTGCCGACGCTATGGAAGCCATGGGCGATAAGGCTAACGCGAAAGCGACTATGATAAAAGCGGGAGTTCCCGTTGTGCGCGGTTCCGACGGCGTAGTCGCCGATCCCGACGAAGCAAAGCGCATAGCCGCGGATATAGGCTACCCCGTTCTTGTAAAAGCGAGCGCGGGCGGCGGCGGACGCGGTATAAGACGCGCCGACAGCGAAAAAGACCTCGAAAGCGCAATGACCGCCGCAAAGCAGGAAGCCCTCCGCTTCTTCGGCAACGATGATGTATATATTGAGAAATTTATCGTTAATCCGCGCCATGTCGAGATACAGATACTTGCCGACGAGCATGGAAACGTTATCCACCTCGGTGAGCGTGACTGCTCCTGCCAGCGCCGTAATCAGAAGGTGCTTGAGGAGTCCCCGAGCCCGATAATGACACCGGAGCTCCGCGAGAAAATGGGTGAGGCTGCCGTAAAGGCGGCAAAGGCGTGCGGATACCACAACGCCGGAACGGTTGAGTTCCTTGTGGACAACGACAGGAATTTCTACTTCATGGAAATGAACGCGCGTATCCAGGTTGAGCACCCGGTCACCGAAATGGAAACGGGCATAGACCTTATAAAGCAGCAGATAATGATCGCGAGCGGTATGCCGCTTAACATAAAGCAGGAGGACGTAAAGCTCAGCGGTCACACGATAGAATGTCGTATCAACGCCGAGGATCCGAAAAACGGGTTCCGCCCCTGCCCCGGCAGGATCGAATCGGTGCATTGCCCCGGCGGCTTCGGCGTAAGAATAGATACCGCAGTATATCAGGGCTATGAGATACCGCAGTATTACGACAATATGATAGCAAAGCTCATAGTTCACGGGCAGGACAGAGAAGAAGCAATAACGAAAATGCGCGTTGCTCTCGGCGAAATGCTGATAGAGGGAGTGCAGACAAATATCGACTATCAGCTCAGCCTGCTGCGTGACAATGAATTCCGCAGCGGTAATTTCGATATCGGTTTCCTTAACCGCAAGGATTTTTCGTGATAATATTCAGAGGTGATTTGACGCATGGCTCTGGAAGATCTTTTCAAAGTCGTGAAAGACCGGTCAAAGGCTGATCCGAAGCCGAAGACCGACACAAAAATAAAAAAGCCCGCAGCAGGTGTTGAGATACCCAAGGGGCTCCTGTTCAAATGTCCGAGATGCGGGACAGTCGTTTACAGGGACGACTTCGAGCGCAACAGATCGGTGTGCTCCTCGTGCAATTACCACGCGCGCATCAGCTTCCGCGAAAGGCTTGAAATGACCGCAGACAAGGGTACGTTCACCGAGCTCGACGCGGGACTGACCTCGCTCAACCCGATAGATTTTCCCGGCTACGAGGAAAAGATCGCCGAGCTGCGTGAGAGCTGCGGCATAAAAGAAGCCGTGGTCACGGGCGTTTGCAAGATACATAAGTACAATACCGTCATAGGAATTATGGACAGCAATTTCATGATGGCGAGCATGGGAAGCGTTGTGGGCGAAAAGATCACCCGCGCTTTCGAGTACGCAACGGAGCATAAGCTGCCGGTGGTGCTGTTTACGGCATCGGGCGGCGCGAGAATGCAGGAGGGTATCATTTCCCTTATGCAGATGGCGAAGACCTCCGGCGCGATAGCACGCCACAGCGAAGCGGGACAGCTCTACGTCACCGTAATGACCGATCCGACAACGGGCGGTGTCACTGCATCGTTCGCGAGTCTCGGAGATATCATAATCGCCGAGCCGAAGGTGCTTATCGGATTTGCAGGCAGACGTGTCATAGAGGGCACGATAAAGCAGAAGCTGCCGGACGATTTCCAGTCCGCGGAGTTTATGCTTGAAAACGGATTTGTGGATATGATAGTCGAGAGAAAATACCTTCGCCCGACACTTTCAAAGATATTCCGCACGCATAACTATACGCGCACGGAGGAATACAAGGGAGGTGCAGGCGCATGAGTGATCTTACGGCTACCGAAAGACTTGCCCTTATACGCGAAAAGGGAAGACCGACGGTAAGGGACTATATCCCCGCACTTTTTACAAACTTCCTTGAATTGCACGGAGACAGGCATTTCGGGGACGACGCGGCGATAATCGGCGGCGTGGCTATGTTCTCGGGGATGCCGGTCACGGTGCTTGCGCAGGTAAAGGGGCGCAACCTTGAGGAAAACAAGCAGTCTAACTTCTCCATGCCGCACCCGGAGGGCTACCGCAAGGCTCTTCGTCTTGCGAAGCAGGCGGAGAAATTCCACAGACCGGTGATATGTCTTGTTGACACTCCCGGCGCGTTTTGCGGCATAGATGCCGAGAAGCGCGGACAGGGTGAAGCTATTGCCCGCAATCTTATGGAATTTATGACACTGCGCACACCGATAATCTCCATTGTGCTCGGAGAGGGAGGAAGCGGCGGAGCGCTTGCGCTTGCCGTATGCGACGAGCTTGCAATGCTTGAAAACGCTCTGTATTCGGTCATCTCACCGAGAGGGTTTGCGTCGATACTGTGGAAGGACGCGACGCGGGAATCGGAGGCTGCCGAGCTTATGAAGATAACGGCGGAGGATCTTGTGCGGTTTGGTGTATGCGAGAAGATAATAGACGAGCCGGACGGCGGGGCGCAGAACGCTGCCGATCTTACCTCGGAGAATATTTCTGATTATCTGTCGGAAGCGATACCGAGACTGAAATCGACGGATATCGACACGCTTCTCGAAAGAAGGTATAATAAGTTCCGCAAGATAGGCGTATTTGCGGAAGAATGAGATAAACTTATTCGGCAAAATGCTTAAATTGGCATTATGCAGTTGTGAAAAATTGCCAATTTTTTAAAAATTGTAAAAAGCTATTGATTTTTTGAATACTATCATTTATAATGATAAAAGCTGATACAATCAATTAATAAATAATTATCAAACGGAGGTTATATTATGATTTTTGACAAAGTAAAAAGCATTATCGTTGACCAGCTCGACGTTGATGAGGATAAGGTAACTCTTAACTCAAGCATTCAGGACGATCTCGGTGCAGACTCTCTCGACATCGTTGACCTTGTTATGAGCTTTGAGGACGAATTTGATCTTGAAATACCCGACGATCAGGTAGAGAATATAAAGACTGTCGGCGATGTAGTCAAGTACATCGAAGAAAACACCGAAGGCTAAGTGCCGAAGCCGGCACGGGCGACTGCTGTATTTCTGAGATACATCTATGGACGGGTGCAGACTGAAATGCAGTGGGGTTGGCGAAGAGCCCAATCAGTAAACTATAAAGATAACCGCACAGGACGTAAGTTCTGTGCGGTTTGTTTGTATTAACGCTGTTTTCTCGCTATGAAGTCCGGAGTGGGCAATATCTCATTTATAAAAGACTGCCGAAACTAACAAATTCAGCAGTCTTTTTTGAACAAATCTCTGTAATCTGTCTCCCCGTTTATGTGAGCTGAATAGTAGAGACAGGTTGTGAATTACATCTACGGCTGTCAATGAGTCGCCGCCTATGCAAGAGCCGCCCTTTAAACCTCACTCGTGCGGCGGATCGCGGTCGCGCCCGCTTCGGCGCGGCCCCCGCGGCAGCGGCTCTATAAAAGTCTCTCATTTCGCTTTAGTTGCTTTGATGATCTTCTGGCGGGAGAACTCCTCGCGCTCTTTTTCTTCGAGGGCTTCGGAGATAAACTTGACCTGCTCCTTATACTTGGGGATAAGGATATTTTTGAGGGCGTTGGCACGCTTCTGGGATTTGCGGATCGCGACGGAAAGGCGATACACGCTGTTCTCTATCTCCGCAAGCATTATGCCGGTCTGCTTGGCTTTGAGAAAGCTGACATAGGCTTTGTCAAAGCTCGAATCGGTGTCGGCAAGGCTGTAACAGAGCTTCGGGGTTGGATCGCCGCCCGAAAGCTGCGGGAGCTCAATGCCCATTACGCTGCGGTACGATATGTCTATCGTGCGGTCTATCGGCATTATCGCGGACTTCTGCGAAATGATTCCGTCTATGACATTCGCGTTCTGAAGCGCGGAATACGCATCGGCAAACGTCTTTTCAAGGCTTTCGCTGAGCGACTTCGCCTTGTCCGTCAGCATAACCATTTCCCTTATCAGGATATTGCGCTTTCTGTCCATAAGCTCATAGCCAAGCTGCGCCTGACGCAGAGAATGTCTGGCATTTATCAGATTGCCCTTTGTCGCAAATACCTGCTGTGCCATAAGCCTTTGCCGTTCCTTTCGTTATTATTTCTTTTCTCTGTAATGCTCGTCTATGAGCTTCGCGTTCATTCGGTCAAGCTCCGATTTCGGCAGCAGCGAGAGCAGATCCCACGCAAGCTCCAGCGTCTCCTCCATGCTGCGGTTCTCGTCCGGACCCTGCTTTAAGAAGCGCTGCTCGAACTCCGTACCGAATACCATATACTTCTTGTCTATCGGTGAAAGCTCGTCCTCGCCTATTACGGAAGCGAGCGAACGCGCGTCCTGTACCTTCGCGTAGGCGGCAAAAAGCTGGTTCGCAACATCGCTGTGATCGGCGCGGGTAAATCCCTCACCTATGCCGTCCTTCATAAGACGCGACAGCGACAGCAGTACGGACAGACCGGGATAAACGCCCTCGGAATCGAGGTTTCTGTCAAATACTATCTGCCCCTCCGTGATGTATGCCGTAAGATCGGGTATCGGGTGGGTTATATCGTCGTTCGGCATCGTAAGAATCGGTATCTGCGTTACCGAGCCGGTAGATCCGTCAATTACTCCTGCGCGCTCATACATGGACGCGAGATCGGAGTAGAGATATCCCGGATAGCCCTTTCTTCCGGGTATCTCGCCCTTTGACGACGAGAACTCACGCAGGGCTTCCGCGTAAGATGTGATATCCGTCATAACGACAAGAATGTGCATATTCTTCTCGAACGCGAGATATTCCGCAGTCGTAAGCGCACATTTCGGCGTAAGGATACGCTCGATGATCGGGTCATTCGAGAGATTGAGGAACATTACAACTCTGCCGCTCGCGCCCGCCTGATCGAACTCACGGCGGAAGTAATCCGCGACATCGTGCTGAACGCCCATTGCGGCGAACACGACAGCAAAATCCTGTCCGTTCTCCTCCGCGATACGCGCCTGCTTTACTATCTGCACCGCGAGCTTGTTGTGTGACAGACCGGAGCCCGAGAATATCGGGAGCTTCTGTCCGCGGATAAGCGTCATAAGGCAGTCTATTGAACTGATACCGGTGTGTATGTAGTTGCGCGGGTAGCTTCTCGCAACGGGGTTAAGCGCGCGTCCGTTTATATCTCCGAGCTTCTCGGCGAAAACGTCCCCGAGACCGTCCGCAGGCTTTCCTGCACCGTTGAACACGCGTCCGAGCATCTCCGTGCTGAGCGGTATCTCCAGCGGCTTTCCGGTGAACACGGTGCGGGTGTTGTCGAGAGAAAGTCCCGACGTGCCTTCAAAGACCTGCAGTATTACCTTGTCGCCTTCCATCTGCACCACGCGCCCGAGACGTCTTGTACCGTCCTCAAGCAGCAGCTCTCCGATCTCCTCATAAGCGACACCGCTTACTCCTTCGAGTGCGACGAGAGGACCGTTTACATCGGCTAAACCGGCATATTGGATATTCATATAAGCACGTCCTCTCTTTGTTATTTCAGCGCGCCGATCGTTACGTCGATCTCGCGGCTGTATTCGTCAAACATTTCCGGCTTGTCGTTCGGAATGTCGTATTTCATCTTTATCAGCTTGTCGAACAGCCCCGTACCGATGATATCCGTTACCGCGACATCGCGCTTGAGCGCGTCCACGGAAGCGTGGTAAAGGCGCAGTATGACACGCATCATCAGGAGCTGCTTGCTCATGGGAACATAGGTGTCGTCCTTATGGAACGCGTTCTGCTGCAGAAATCCTACTCTTACGACTTTCGCCGTTTCGAGCACGATCTTCTGATCGTCCGGCAGAACGTCGGAGCCTATCAGCTTTACGATCTCCATGAGCTTGTTCTCTTCGATAAGGATATTGCAGATCTCCTGTCTTACGTCGAGGAAATCCTCGCCGACGTTCTTTCTGTAATATTCCTCAAAGTCGAGTATATATTCCGAATAGCTGGTGAGCCAGTTTATAGCGGGATAGTGACGGGCGTAGGCGAGCTGCTTATCGAGCGCCATAAAGCAGCGCACGAAACGCTTCGTGTTCTGCGTTACCGGCTCGGAAAAGTCGGATCCGGCGGGCGATACCGCGCCTATTACCGTAACGCTTCCGCGCTTTCCGGAAAGTACGTTGCAGTTTCCGGCACGCTCGTAGAACTCCGCCAGACGCGACGGCAGGTATGCGGGATAGCCTTCCTCGGCGGGCATTTCCTCAAGTCGTCCGGATATCTCACGGAGCGCCTCCGCCCAGCGGGATGTGGAATCCGCCATTATCGCTATATCATAGCCCATATCGCGGTAATACTCCGCGATGGTTATTCCCGTATAGATAGAAGCCTCACGCGCCGCAACAGGCATATTCGACGTGTTCGCGATAAGAACCGTTCTGTCGGTGAGGTGCTTGCCGCTCTTGGGGTCAATAAGCTCCGAGAACTCCTCAAGAACCTGCGTCATCTCGTTTCCGCGCTCTCCGCAGCCGATATAGACGATGATATCCGCGTCGCACCACTTTGCTATCTGGTGCTGGGTCATGGTCTTACCGGTACCGAAGCCGCCCGGTATCGCTGCTGTTCCGCCCTTTGCAACAGGGACGATAGAGTCGAGTATTCGCTGACCCGTGATAAGCGGGGTATTTATTGTGATACGGTTCGCGACGGGGCGCGGCGTTCTGATCGGCCATTTCTGACAGAGCGTCAGAGGTATTTCCTCGCCGTTCGCGTCAACCTTCAGAATGGTGTCGTTGACTTTATAGGAACCGTCCGGAGCCGCGTAAGTTACCGTGCAGCTCCTGATTCCCGGCGGCACCATGACCCGGTTGACAATGAGAGCCGTTTCGCGGCACTCGGCGTAGATCTGTCCCGCGGAGAGCTCGTCGCCTTCTTTGACGAGGACTTTTACGTCAAATTCGCGTTCGGGGTCAATGGTGGGGATGTCGCTTCCCTCGGTGACATAAACGCCGTCCGTCTTTCTCATATCGGTGAGCGGACGCGCTATGCCGTCGAAGATAGCGGAGATTATTCCCGGTCCGAGAGTGACGCTCATAGGTCCTCCCGTACCCTCTACCTCTTCTCCTATTTTAAGACCCGCGGTATTCTCATACACCTGTATGGTGGTGAATTTATCGTTGACACCTATGACTTCGCCTATCAGGTGCTTTGTTCCGACATAGACCATCTCGCGCATTGCGAAATCCTTTGTCGCGCGCAGCTTGATAACGGGTCCGTTTATCGCATATATGGTATTGTTCATTCCGTGGATTCCTTTCAGAGCTGCATTTCAGACCTTGACGCAAACGCGCCGCGCTCGTTCTCAAATGAGGTGTCGAGCGTAAGATCGATATATATGCCCTTTTCGGGGTATTTGAAGATAAGACCGCCGAGAACTATGTTCCTGTCGGCAGCCGCCTTGGCGCCGTATTTCTTCGCGATCTTCTCCGCTTCGGCAAGATCGGCCTTGCGGCAGAATATCGACACTGTGCTGTCGATCTTTTCACGGTTGTCGGCAGCCTCGGCACAGCTTGCAAGATACCCCGCGTACTCTTCGGACGCGGTGAGCGCCTCGATATCGTTCCTGATATCATTAAACAGCCCGTCCACGAGCGAATTGCGGTGCATGAGCACCTTTCTGTCCGCGGCGTATCTGCGCTCGGACACGCGCTTTCTCTCATCGCTGCGATATTTCGATATCTTCGCGCCGAGAACGCTTCCCTGCTCGGTCTCACCGCGTTCCTTCTCTTCGTTTATCATAGCCGCGGCACGCTTTTCGGCATCGGCAAGGATATTCCCGGCATCTGCGGCGGCAGCCGCGATTATATGCTGCTCGAGCTTTGCGAGCTTTGCAGACAGATCTGCCATTCCGCAATTCCTCCTTTTGACAATTGATAATGGTGGAGCGTTATTCGTCCGTTGTATCGCCGAATTTCATGATCGGGTCACATCTTTATTCCCACAGCTTCGCTGACATATCTGCTCAGCGTCTCGGAAATGTGTGAATCGCCGTGTCTGTCGGGTATCTCGACGATAAGCGGCTTGCGCAGCGTCAGCTTCAGCTCGGATATCTCCGGTCTGCAAAGCTCCACCAGCTTCTTGGTAATGAAAACAGTCGCTATGTCGTCCTGCACGACAGCCTTTCTCAGCGCATCCATGACCTCGTCGTGCTTATGCACGACAACACCCTCTACTCCGGCGATACGCATTCCCATCTGTGTATCGTCGTTATCGCTTATAAGATAGCATCTCATAAACTTCCACCGTCAGCCGTTGAGTATAAGTATGGAAACGAGGATTCCGTAGATCGCGACACCCTCGCCCAGAGCAACGAAGATCAGCGCCTTGGAGAAGGTCTTTTCGTCCTCGCTTACCGCTCCGATAGCCGCGGAAGCAGCGTTGCCTACCGCGATACCTGTACCGATCGTAGCAAAGCAGGTAGGAAGTGCCGCCGCTATGTACTTCATTCCGTCAGCGGAAGCAGCAGCCGCCCCGGCAGCCTCGGGAGCCTGCGCGGAAGCAAGTATCGGCATGAATACACACATAAGTATCATCGTGCCGAGGAACAGACCGCCGTTGAGAAGCACGGCGCGCTTACGGCTGAACTCGATGCCCGCGTGAGCCTTGCGGATAGCGGAAACGAGCGGAATGATTATCATTGCGAGTGCAAAAAGCGGTAATACATATAAAATCATTGTTTTGTCCTCCAGAAATACATTTGATATATTTTTCGCGGTTCACGCGCCCGATGCGCGAAAACTGCATTACTGTGCCGGAATATCATGAGGTCTTGGCGCTTATCGAAACGCTCTTGAACGGTATGCCGCCGCCCTTGAAATAGCGGCTGAACAGCTCGTAGAATTCGAGACGGAGCACCTGAATGCCCACTATGAAGCCCTCGAAGCCGGTAACGAAGATGTTTCCGATGACAAGCACTATTATGCTGCCCACACCGTCAAACATTCCGGCGATTATGCTGAATACGAGCATAAGTCCCGCGTGGCTCAGGATAAAGCCGCCGATACGCAGATAAGACATCGTGTTGGTAACAAATGTCAGACAGGTCTCAAAAAGATCTATGACACCTTCGATTATGAATATGCCGACAGACTTCTTTTCCTCCGCCGGGCCTTCACTCAGCGCGTCAAGCCGCTTTTTCAGTCCGGTGTCGATGTTGCCGCCGTTCGCCGCGGCAGCTCCGCCCTGCTTTATACCGTGAGACTCCATGAAGTGCAGCAGCGGCTCCTTGAAGAATATCAGCGCCAGCGGAAGCGCGATAAGGAATATCACATACACAGGGCTCATTATCTCTATACCGAGCGCTATGCTGCAGCCGAAGCCGGCTATAAGCGAGGTGTAGAGCACAAATCCGCATATACCGCTCGCGCCGAAGATCCCGGATTCGTAATCCTTCATCCGCAGGCTCACCACGATATTTATTATCATCGTAATGACTATAAGCATTATACCGAAGATCAGCGCCATTATCAGGAACAGCGTCGATGCCTGGAATACATCCTCGGGCGGCTCGCTGTAAAACAGCGAATATATCGGCGGGAACCGGAATATCGCGAAGTCCTTGAGCAGCTCCTCGTTTCCGAATACCGAGCCGTAAACAAAGCCGAATATCGTGCTCGAAAAGCCTATTCTCGTGATTATCGGGGCAAGTCCCGCTTTCGTCAGCTTTGTCAGCAGCAGTCCGAGCAGCATGATACATATACCCTGCCCCACATCGCCGAACATCATTCCGTACAGCAGCATATACGTTATCCCGACTATCGGCGTCGGATCTATGCCTGTCGCGGCAGGCATACCGTACATCTTGACAAACATCTCGAAGGGACGGAACAGGCGGTTGTTTTTCAGTATGACCGGCACCGAGCTGTCGTCCGGAGACGGGTTGCTGTATGTCACCGTGATATCGCCGACATCGTCCATAAGCGCGGAGAAGCGTTTTCGCTCCTTTGTCGGGATATAGCCCGAGAAGTGGAACCTGCTGTCAAAGACCGTAACGTTCGTTCGCAGCTCGTAGCTGCTGTTTATCGTTCTCAGCTTCGCATAGACCTTGGTGAGCTTGCTGCCCTCCCTGTCCGCGATCTTTTTGAGCTCTGTCTCTATCTCGCTTACCCTCGCGAGGTCACCGTCCATTTCCTCCAGCAGCATATGAGCCGCCTGATCGGAATTGCCCTTCAGATAATCCGGGAGCTGCGTCCGTTCAAATCCGAGACTGTTGAACAGATAGTCTGTGTTGTTCTTTTCGTCGGCGGGCGTAAGGTACAGGCACCATGTGAAGTTCTCCTTCCTGTCGCAGGGATAGAAGAAGAACAGCTTATCGTCATAGAATGACAGCTTTCGTATGCTGTTGTTCGGTATCTTGCCGAACCTTGCCTTTATGTACCTGCACGCGAGAAGCTCCGAGAGATCGGCATCAAGACCCGAGAACCGCAGGAGGTTGTTGTATATCGCAGCCTTCGCGCGAAGCTCTCCGCCTATCCGCAGCTTTTCCTCCGATAACTCCGACTGCAGCTTGTCTATACTGTCGAGGTACTTCTTGAAATCCGTGGGCGTATTGTACTCGACGTCGTCGTAGGCGGCATTATCGTCGAGCTTCACGCCGAGCGTCTCAGCGAGAACTCTTGTGCGCTTTATCATTCGCTCGTACACGCCCTTGTCCTTCAGGTTCTTCGCCGTGAAGTCGGTGCCGGACGTGTCCGGCGGAGGATTTATGTGGAAGGCTCCGCTTTCACAGCACTTAGCAAGAGTTTTGCTGATCTTTCGCAGATTGCCCTCTATATCCACCAGCGTAACTTTTTCAATTGCCATTATTCGCCGTGTCCTTTCTTATATAATGAGGTACTTTTCGATCTCTTCCGGCGGGAGGCCGTACCTGAGCCCCTCGATTATCCTGCACAGGTTCATGCTTTCCGTCCTGAACAGCATCATAAGCGCGTAAAGGGATTCCGTCTCGTTCGTGCTTACGGCGAGCCGGTGGCGGAAATACTTGTGATCCGCCATATTCACGCTTATCTCCGGAATATCGGAATACGCGGGTGTCGCCGCGCGTATCTTCACGAAAAGGTCACGCAGAGCGGAGACCGGGTCCTGCATTTTCAGCGCTTCCTTTATATCCCTCGTGCGCAGCCGCTTGTGATACGGTATCAGCAGCTCGGTAATGCTGCTGTTGTCGCCGAACGTGCTTTTGAGGCGGTAGCACATCAGCAGGTTGTCCGCATCCGTCTTGCGAAGGAAGAACTCCTTCAGCTGCTCGGCTGCGGCACCGCGCTCCGTTCGTTCTATCTGCTCGAACGCCCACTTGATATAGCAGACGTTTATCATCGTTACAATGCGGTTTATATCCGGCTTCGGGTCATTTAACAGCGGGTCCAGCGCCTTTCGGTACATCGTGCCTTTTATCGCTGCCGAGACCTCCGGCAGATTTTTCGATGCCGCAAGCCGTATCGGGTCAAAGGCGAGGTGCTCCGATATATATTCGGGGTACGACATCACGAAATCTTCCTGATTGCCGGAGCTGACGGCTATTATAGCCTTTGTGAGCTGCTCACATTCGAGCTGCTTTATATGGAAGCTCATTATCCCCGTTTTGTCGCCGGAAGCGAACCTGCACACCCGCATATAGTTGTCAAAGGCGTTCTTGTGTATAAGCTCCTCCGCCTGCTTTCGGCGTATCGAAGACTCGGCGACATCAGCAAAATCGTCCGCGTAAAGAGGCTTTGTCTTTAAGAACGCTATCGCCGCCGCTATCGAGCCTTTGTGTATGAGGCTGATATAGTCGTCTTTTTTGAGGAATTTCCCGTACACTGCCCGCGCCTTTGCGGTCACTGCGTTATTTGCCAAGCTCCTTTACACCTCCTGTCCCTGCGGTGATCTGCCGTTTCAGCCGAGATCGAGTATTCTGTCGGTTATCTCGCGTTTCCACGCGTCTCTTCCTGCCGCCATTTTCTCGTCAAGAAGCCGGCATTTCTCCTCGGCAGCGCTCTCCGCCGCCGCTATTTCGCTGTCGGATGCCGCTTTTATCTCTGCCATGCGGGCATTCATCATCTCCGAGAGCTTCCCGGAATTTTCCCGCGCGGTCTTTTCTCTTTCTTTTTCTGCTTCGGCAAGTATAGCTTCCGCCTTTTTCTCGGCTTCAACTGCAGCTGCCCGTGCTTTCTTATCCATTTCGATTATCGCGGCTACGGAATTGTCCATTTTACACACTCCCCGATCAGATTTCTTCGCTTTTCATAATATTTACAAAGATATATTAGTTTATTATATTACATTTTATCGGAATTGTCAACGTCAAAATGTCACTAAATTGTATTGTTCAAATGTGGAACTTTGCCTTACATCCCTGTTTTCCGCTCTGCACAAGGCTTTCCGGCGTTTTGCACGGCAGGACTTGACCGGCAGATAAAAGCTGCGCGAAAAATTTTGAAAAAGGTATTGACAAACCGAAAAAGATGTGATATACTAATACAGTCATCAGCGTGATGACATCACCCGCGGAGGTGGTGGAATGGCAGACACGCTACTTTGAGGGGGTAGTGGGCGTTAGCTCGTGTGAGTTCAAGTCTCATTCTCCGCACCAGTGAAAAGCTGATAACAGAGCCGTTTGTGAGTAATATCACGAACGGCTTTGTTATTTCATTTTGTGCGAAAACCCCTCAATTCTAAACTCGTTCTAAACTGACGGTCATGCGGGGGTGTCAGCATCTCCGTTTTTTTCGCCATCATTATTATTCTGATGATAGAGATCTCTGAGTTCGTAGGCGTCGATCTTCCGCCGCTCCTTGCTTATATGCAAATAGATGTTGCTCGTGGTTTTTATGTCCGAGTGTCGAAGCCAGCTCTTTATCCGCTCTATGTCCCACCCGAGGTCGTATAAAACGCTTGCTGCCGAGTGCCTCAAATCATGAAAACGCATATGAGGAAGTCCTGCCTTTTCTAACACTGCGCTGAACTTGTTGGAAATGAAGTCCGGGCGGTAGAAGTCGCCATTGGGTCTGCAAAAGGCATAGCCGTAGTCGAGATATGCCGAGCCCAGCAGCCGACGGTTCTCATCTCCCTTTGCTTTCAGCTCCAGCAGCATATCCTTGAATTCTGGCAGAAGCTCAAAAGTGGCGTTGCTGTCGGCGGTTTTGGTTTCATCGCTGTGAATTATAGATTTGATCCTTACAATGGTGCTTTTGATCTCAAAGGTGTTCTCCTCAAAATCAATATTCTCCCACTTAAGCCCAAGTATCTCGGAGCGGCGCAGCCCGTAGAACAGAGTCATATAAACTATCGGGTAAAGCTCATGTCCCTTGAACGTCTCAAGGATCTGCTGAGCCTCTTTTGCTGTTTTATAGACTTTTTTGACCTGTTTTTCCCCCGAACCCTTTGGAATCTTAACTCCGTTTGCGGGGTTAGAGCTTATAAGCTCAAGCACATACGCATCATTAAGGCTGCTTTTGATTATGGTTGCAGACTTTTTAATTGAGGAGTACGATAATCCACCGCCCGTTTTGTGATTCCCGGATGTGTGCAAATAATTATAAAAGTCGAATATCACTTTAGGAGTGATGTTTTCGAGCTTAAGGTTTCTTTCCTCAAAGTAAGGGAAGATGTGGGCATTAGCAACCAACTCATAGGCTTCGCCTGTACTTTTGGCGATCGTATCCTTATGATCGTGAAGCCATTTTCTCAGATAAGGCACAAATAAGGTATCTTCCGGAGATCTTTCGTCTTCCAGATAGGAATACTTCTTAATGTAATCGTCGTGCTGTGCCTTAAGGAATTTTTTATTACCCTTTTCCTTCAGCCCTGTGGATATCCACTTCAGATTCTTTTCGCCGTTCACATAGTAGCATAATACGACGTACATAAAACCATTTTTAGTTTGAATACTTGCTGTCATAATCGTTCGTTCCTTTCTTACCATACGAACGATGCCTCGATACTATTATAACATAATCCGTATGATTTTTTAATTGTCAGATCATTAGAATAAACGAAGTTCCTTTGTGACATTATGTACAAATGTCACAAAGGCTCCGTCGGAATAATATGTATTATTCCTTATTGCCGGCAACGAGGTCGGCGGCAATCCCCTGAATGATGTTATCAAGGAATTCTTCGATGCTCGCTCTCGGGATTATGAACTTCTTCCCGATTCGCATACATCTGACGGTATGCGTCTTGAGGAGCTCATAAGCCTTGAACTTGCCGATGTGAAGTATCTCACACATCTGGTCGACGGTGAGTACCTCAGGATAGTTAGTAAGTTTTGTCTCCATAAATGTACCTCCTGTTTTAAAACTGTTGTGGCAATAAGTGAAGTATTAGGCTGCTTGATAAGAGGGTTATTTCCCATAATAATCGTTTGACCACATGAGGTTGTCGGCACGCCAATTTGTCCTGTCGCCGTCAATAAACTTAATCCACTTATGACCGTGCGGATTTGGCAGAAACGCCTCGGCTACAAGCTGGTATCCCCGCTTTTGAAGCACTTCTCCGATTGTCATTATCCTGATTGTGCCATTTTTTCGCCGATTGTAATACTTTCCTTCCCTTCGTGTATCACGTATCCGTCCATGATTTGATACCTCGGCAAATGTTCCGGTAATCCTGATAAAATGTTCATCCGGATCTGCTAATTCCGGTACGGGTGTCTTGTACTTGTCGAACGAATCATCGTACCAACGCCATACCTTATATAGCACTGTCATTTTCTTTCCGGCGCAGCATCTGTAAATAGCCGAGGGCTTAATTCCGTAATGATTTGCTGCTTCGGCACCCGAACGCCATGTCCTGATGAGCTGTCCGGAAAGGTCAAACTCCCTGACTATCTTTCCTTTGAAATAACGGCGGTCACGAACGGAATACAGATTTCGGTAGTCGTTATTTTTGAGATTTCTGTCTCCATGGATAACACGATAACTGTAATCGGGTTTGCCGCGGAAAGCTTCCAGCACCAGCTTGTCCACTGCCCTTACTCTTGATTTGTGTTTCTCGCG
The DNA here is from genome assembly GCA_017395555.1 of Ruminiclostridium sp. Classification (GTDB taxonomy): domain Bacteria; phylum Bacillota; class Clostridia; order Oscillospirales; family Ruminococcaceae; genus Ruminiclostridium_E. The sequence continues at coordinate 54,843 of JAFPUE010000049.1, forward strand.
GTCATACAATCGTACATACAGAGCGTCATTCCTGACAAAGGGACATATCATTTGCTGGGTAATTGCATTCCTGACCTTGCCGTTGTCCGATACCTCATACAGCGGAAGCTCCTGTATGCGGCGCCACTGCGTTCCATAGGAAACTGTTCGCAGATTTTCGTTTGTAATGCTCATATACATTACCTCCTTGATTAATAGTAGTTTCGGAATTCCATCATTGGGAACTCTCGCTTATATTATGATTACGACAAGGGTTCGATAAGAAAGTATTGATTTGCTCCTTAAAAATATGTCTGATTAATAAGGTTTTGTTGTTGGATATACGTAAAAATCCAGGTTTTGTTATTAGATATAAGTGGTAAATGTGGTTTTGTAGTTAAATTATCTGCCATTTCTTTGTAGTGCTTCCAAAAGCCTGAATTTGTATATATCGTTAGTTTTTATATCAGATTGATTATTCCAGAACAGTGATGTGATAATTCGGAAAGAACAAAAAGTCCTTGCAATATTTCTTTGCAGGGGTACTCTGTAATCTGAACCTTCTCGTAATCATAATATAAGTACAAGGCTATAAGACGAACGGAGATTCATCATGGGCCGATGGTGTCGGGCGCGGTATGGCGAACAGGACGAGCAAATATCTCGTCCTTTAATAATACTCACAAGGCAGCACGGCTTGCTAATCTTGATCCTGTGACTGTAGATCACGGATATGATCATGGAATGTCTGAGTTCGATCTTAATGTCGGACTATATCGGCGGGATAGTTGGTATAGATATCTGATCAGAAACGAGCGTGTCCTCGAAAACTGATGATATAACCACTTATCTTCCAATAATAATGAAAAAGCGGTGATTTTTATGGTATGGATCATGATGCACGTCAGGGGCACGCACGCCCGAAAAACGCTCCCTCACGGGGCGCACTTAACAGCATTAACATTGGGTCACGCAAATTCGCCGCGGTGAGTACCTAATAAGACCGAATAAAATACCCGATTTTTCACGGGATAACTATGTCCAAATGAAAGTATTCGACATTTCTCGACCTTCAAACAATTAAGCCCCATACCGAGGTACCTTATATATAAGGTGAACTCTGGTATGGGGCTGTTTGATTTTTACAAACATCAATAAATAACCGAAAAACTAATAGTAATTGTTGTGCTTATAAAGGGTTTCTCTTATTTGCATTAGCGTATCATCATAATATAGATGACAAACTAAATAAGGAGGTACAAATAATGTCAAATCCTAAATCTCTGCACCAACAGGTCAACACAATCATTTACAGTCAGTTGCGATATGGTCAGTCAAAGTTCAAAGCCCGGCGCGATGAGGGCACGAAATACCCGAAGGGGATATTTTCTCACGACACATTTGAAACCTATATGCAGCAGTGTCATCAGTTCATTAACTGGCTGAAAGGAAACGAGAAGCTGCCGAAGGTCAGAGCGATTGCCGATGCTCGAAAGTATGTCGGAATGTATCTGAACGAGTTGAAGCATAACGATTATTCAGCGTTTACTGTTCACACTACCGCATCCGCGCTTGCTAAACTGTTTGATTGCAGAATGGAAGATTTCGGTGTCGATCTCGCCAAGCGGGAGAGGAAGGTCATTACGCGTTCTCGCAAAGAACCGGACCCGGAGTACGAACGCAAGCATCAGGATATTGTTGACTTCTACCGGGGCTGCGGACTTCGGCGCTGTGAGATGCTGCGGCTGAAGGGTGAGGATGTGTACAGGAATGAGAACGGCGACGTTATCGTCCATGTTCGCAAAGGCAAGGGCGGCAAGGAGCGTTTTGTGACCGCTCGCACTCAATATGCCGAACACATTCTGAAAATGGCCGGTGCTGTTCTGCCAAAAGAGAATGTTTTTCTCACGCTCCCGGGTAAGCTGCAAAATCATCGGTACCGTGGCGATTTCGCCAAAGGTCTGTATTATGAGCTCGCTCGACCTGTCGAAGAGATCCCGCCGGAGGAACTATATATAATGCGTAAGGATCGTGCGGTCATAACAGAGTCGGGGTTATTGCGGAGAGTTACTTGTATAAGGATTGAAACAAACGCAGTCTTAAATCATTTTGCTAATTCCTCAACTATCTCGCCCAGCAGAGCGCAATTCTCGGGCGAGAGTTTTTTATTGCTTGCAGCGTTATGAATACGAAAAGAATTAATAAGACGACCAACGATCTCTGTCTGGGTACTGCTCAGTCCCATGACGGAGATCATTTCACTTTTCTCCGTTCCGAGTAATTCATCTATGGATATGTTGAATATGGCGGATATTGATCGTAAAGTATCTAGCGGCGGGGTAGATTGGTTGAGTTCATACTTGCTGACGGCGGTCACCGTCAGTTCGAGCGCCTCTGCCAGACGCTTCTGCGTATACCCGCGGCTTTTGCGTAAATTTTTCAGTTTCTCTCCGAAATCGTATGGCGTATTCATAATTATGCCCTCATAGTGTAAATGTGACGAAAACACTTGAATTCTATTCTATATTATGGTATAATCGTAGAATAATAGTGGATTTCTGCAACAAATTTTAGAATTATTTTCTATATGATGCGTCAAACGAGGGGAAATCATGGCAAAACTTGAGGAATTAACGGTAGGCAGCATAGTAAAAGGTCTGATAAACGAGGGAAATGTGACTATCGTAGCAGTCACATGGTATGGTGATTCGGTATTGCAGGTGTCGTTCAAGGATGACAAGGAACAGCTCGCAAGCCAGCTTGTATACCGTGAAGACGAGAACAACCTTGAAATACAGAAAAGCAGCCTTCCGTGGTGCTTTGACGCAGATGGAAGCGTAATGCGTCTTGCATCGGAAGCGTACAGAATAAACCTTGCACACATATTTGACCCGTATCTTGCGGTACATACATCGTCGATCGAGCCGTTGCCGCACCAGATATCGGCTGTATATCAGGAAATGCTGCCAAAGCTTCCGCTCCGGTATATACTCGCGGACGACCCCGGCGCCGGCAAGACGATCATGACGGGATTATTGATGAAAGAGCTCATCATCCGAGGCGATCTCAAACGCTGTCTGATAGTATCGCCGGGAAGTCTGTCGGAACAGTGGCAGGACGAGCTTTACAGCAAGTTTCATCTTAAATTCGACATACTCACCAATGACCGCATAGAATCGGCTGTCGGCGGAAATGTGTTTGCAGAAAGCAACTTCCTTATCGCGCGCCTTGATAAACTCGCAAGAAATGAAAATTTACAGGAAAAGCTCCGTATAACAGACTGGGATCTTGTGGTCATAGACGAGGCTCACAAGATGTCTGCGACAGTGTGGGGTGGGGAGATAAAATATACCGCTCGCTTCAAGCTCGGCAGAATGCTGTCAGAGCTTACTCGGCATATGCTCCTGCTGACTGCAACTCCGCATAACGGAAAGAACCAGGACTTTCAACTGTTTTTATCACTTATAGACCAGGACAGGTTTGAGGGTGTAACCCGGTCAAGCAATCAGTCCATAGATACTGCGGACATTATGCGCCGTCTTGTCAAAGAAGAACTGCTGAAGTTTGACGGAACCCCGCTTTTCCCCGAAAGACGTGCATATACAGTAAATTACGATCTGTCCCCGCAGGAAGCTGAACTATACCGCGCCGTGACCGATTATGTACAGGAAGAATTTAACCGTGCCGAGCGGCTTGACGAGAGCCACAGAAGCACGGTCGGCTTTGCGTTGACTATTTTGCAGAGAAGGCTTGCATCTTCGCCCGAAGCTATCTACCAGTCGCTGCACCGCAGGAAAGAACGCCTTGAACACAGGCTTGCCGAGGAACGAATCGGCAGGCACGATGAAGATATAGTATCAGCAACATCTCAGAACGAGTATGATGATGACGATATGCCCTCCGAGGAAATGGAGGAAGAAGAGGAGCGCGTAGCAGATCAGGCTTCCGCTTCCACCACAATAAAAGAGCTCGAAGCCGAGATCGCTACCCTCAGAAAACTGGAAACGCTTGCCGGCGAGGTGCGGGCAAGCGGAAAGGATAAAAAATGGGAGGAGCTTTCACTGCTCCTTCAGGATAACGAGTGTATGTACTCGCGGGACGGACAGCGCGAGAAGCTGATCATCTTCACCGAGCACCGCGATACTTTGCGCTATCTCTCGGATAAGATACGTTCACTGCTCGGGGACGACAACTGTGTCGTAACTATTCACGGCGGTATGACAAGAGACGAGCGCCGCAAGGTCGAAGCCCTGTTCAAGCAGGATAAGGACGTTCGCATACTTATCGCGACGGACGCGGCGGGCGAAGGTATCAACCTCCAGCGCGCCCATTTAATGGTAAATTACGACCTACCGTGGAATCCGAACCGTCTTGAACAGCGTTTCGGACGAATTCACCGTATCGGACAGACTGAGGTCTGCCACCTGTGGAATCTCGTATCGAAGGAGACCCGCGAAGGTGCGGTATTCCAGCGGTTATTTGAAAAACTCGAAGAAGAACGCGAGGCTCTCGGTGGAAAGGTCTTCGACATACTCGGCAAGATCATGTTTGATAACCGGCCTCTGCGCGAATTGCTGATAGAGGCGATACGCTACGGCAACGATCCCGAGGTGCGTAAAAAGCTGCAGCAGGCAGTCGATAATTCGATAGATATTGAGAAAATACGAAAGCTGATCGACGAGAACGCGCTTACCGAAGACACCATGGATGTGGGCAAGGTCATGGCGATACGTGCGGAGATGGAGCGCATCGAGGCGCACAAGCTCCAGCCGCACTTTATCGAATCGTTCTTCATTGAGGCTTTCGGTCATCTCGGCGGCAAGCTCTACAAACGCGAGCACGGACGCTACGAGATAACTTATGTTCCCGGAAAGATACGCAACCGCGATATGCAGATAGGCTTCGGAGAATCGGTATTGACGAAATACGAGCGTATATGCTTTGATAAGGCCGACTGCAACCTCCCCGGTCTTGCTCCCGCGGCGCTGATATGTCCGGGTCACCCGCTTCTCGAAGCAACGAGCGACCTTATCCGCGAAAAGTATCGCAGCGTTATGAAGCAGGGCGCGGTGTTCATCGACGAGAACGACTTCGGCACGGACGCACGTCTGCTGTTCTATATCGAGGACTGCATACAGGACGGCGTTGTGCTCCCGAACGGCTCAAAGCGCGTCATATCTAAGAATGTGCATTTCGTTGAGCTGAAAGAGGACGGCACTGCAATAAACGCAGGCTACGCGCCGTATCTCGATTATCGCAGCGCGAACGAAGATGAATACAAAGCGATACGCGGGTTTATAGACACTCAGGACTGGCTCACAAAGGGCGTCGAGGAGAAAGCAAAGGGTTACGCGATATCCGAAATCATCCCGCGGCATTTCTCCGAGGTGCGCGAACACAGGCAGAAAATGGTGAGTAAGGTCGCAAAAGCTGTACAGACGCGTCTGACTGCGGAGATACAGTATTGGGATTTCAGAGCGGCTGAACTCAAAGAAAAAGAAAATGCCGGTAAAACCAACTCAAAGCTCAACTCCGACAACGCGCACAGAAAAGCGGAGGAGCTCGAAGCGCGTATGCACCGCAGGCTCGCTGAACTCGAAAAAGAGAAATCTGTGTCCGCGGCCCCGCCGATCATTGTGGGCGGAGCACTCGCTATCCCGCTGGGACTGCTTTATAAGCTCACAGGAAAACCAATGCCCGATATGTTCGGGAGCGGTGACAGAAAAGCCGTAGAGCTTGCCGCGATGAAAGCGGTCACGGATATAGAAAACTCGCTCGGATTCATCCCTCGGGATGTAAGCCGCGAAAACTGCGGATATGACATAGAATCCGTGATACCCGACGACAAGCGGACCTGCACCGAAAGCGGCATACGCTTCATTGAAGTCAAGGGCAGGACAAAGGGCGCAGATACCGTAACCGTCACGAGAAACGAGATACTAACCGCGCTCAATAAACCCGAATCGTTCATACTCGCGATCGTCGAGGTTGACGGCGACAATACAAAGACCGTATATCTGCGCTGTCCGTTCACCGTGAAGCCCGACTTCGCGACAACGGGCATAACATACAACATCGCCGACCTGATAAGCTCGTCGGAAATACTTCTTGAAAGGTAAAAAACGAAATGGCTGTGAAAAAACTGATCGAGGTGGCGCTGCCGCTTGAAAAGATAAATGAGGAGTCCGCGCGCGAAAAGTCGATACGCCACGGTCACCCCTCGACCCTGCACTTGTGGTGGGCTAGACGGCCGCTCGCGGCGGCACGCGCCGTGATATGGTCATCGCTCGTTGATGACCCGTCATCACACCCCGAGGAATTCCCGACCGAGGAGGATCAGAACAAGGAGCGCGAGCGGCTTTTCCGTATTCTCGAAGACCTTGTCGTATGGGAGAACAGCAATAACAAGACCGTTCTCGACGCGGCAAAAGCCGAGATAATGAAGTCAACCGGCGGCAATCCGCCTCCGCTGCTTGACCCGTTCGCGGGCGGCGGCGCGATACCGCTCGAAGCGCAGAGGTTAGGGCTTGAAGCTCACGCGCATGACCTGAACCCTGTCGCGGTCATGATAAACAAGGCTATGATCGAGATACCGCCGAGGTTCGCGGATAAGCCGCCGGTGAATCCGCGGGACAGCGCACAGCAGAATGTCGGCGCGTGGCCGGGAACAAAAGGGCTTGCTGCAGATGTCCGCTATTACGGCGAATGGATGCGCGACGAGGCGTTCAAACGCATAGGTCATCTGTACCCGAAGGTGAAAGTGCCGGATGATCAGGGCGGCGGTGAGGCGACTGTTATCGCATGGATATGGGCGAGAACGGTAAAGTGTCCGAATCCGGCGTGTGGGTGTGAGATGCCGCTTATGCACTCTTGCTATCTTTCCAAGAAAAAAGGTAAAGAGGTATGGGCTGAACCAGTTTATGACACGAACAAAAAACTGAGTTTCAAACTTCATAGTGGAGGCAAACCCGCTATAGACGGGACAATAGACAGGAAAGGCGCAATATGCGTTGGCTGTAAGGCTCCTATCGAGTATCCCTATATTCGTGAAGAAAGCTGTAATGAAAGGATAGGAAACTCACTTATAGCTGTTGTCGCCGAGGGCAGAAACGGGCGTTTATATATTCCGGCTTCGGAAGAACAAATAAACTGTGCGAAAGTCAATAAACCTGAAAACTATCCCGATGGCAGTCTTGCGTATTATCCCGGGCACCTTAATACTAATGTTTACGGTTTGAACGAGTTTCATAAACTCTTCACCAACCGTCAACTTACTGCTCTCACCACATTCAGCAACCTTGTTGCTGAAGCACAGGCAAAAGCAGAACAGGACGCTATAAAAGCGGGAATGCCTGATGATAATGTGCCGATAGCCGAGGGCGGCAAGGGCATTAAGGCTTATGGCGAAGCGATTGGGGTTTATTTGGCGTTTGTTATAAGTAAACTCGCAGATAGAGGGTCAAGCATTTGTAGTTGGGATTCCAGCCGTGAGGGGCTTCGAAATACTTTCGGAAGACAAGCTATTCCTATGGTATGGGATTATGCAGAAGGTAATCCGTTTTCAAATTCTTCCGGTTGTTTTGACAATTCAATAGAATGGGTAGAGAAATGTATATTACAATTTCCAAACTCAAATTTGAATGGAGACGTAAGACAATTCGACGCACAAAGTGATTGTGAGTTAAGAAACATAATGGTGTCATCTGATCCACCGTACTATGATAATATCGGGTATGCAGACCTGTCCGATTATTTTTATGTGTGGCTTCGGCAAAGTCTAAAAAATACCTATCCCAAAGTATTCAGAACTATGCTTGTTCCAAAAGCCGAAGAACTGATAGCTACTCCTTACAGGCACGAAGGCAGCGTAAAGAAAGCACAGGAATTTTTTGAGGACGGAATGTTCCATACCTGTCAGCAGATATACAAATATGCGAGAGAAGATATTCCGGTAACAATATATTACGCATATAAACAAAGTGATACAGACAGCGAAAATAATCAAACTGCTTCCACCGGTTGGGAAACAATGCTAAGCGCAATTATAAAATCAGGGTTTACTATTACAGGCACTCTTCCTATGCGTACCGAAATGTCAAACAGGTCAATAGCGAGTGGTGCCAACGCCCTCGCGTCCTCTATCGTCCTCGTCTGCCGCAAACGTCCGGAAGATGCATCGAGCGTTACCCGCCGTAACTTTATAAACGAGCTTAAACGCGAGCTGAAACCGGCTCTGCAAAAACTCCAGAGCAGTAACATCGCACCTGTCGATCTCGCGCAGTCGGCTATCGGCCCCGGTATGGCTGTGTTCTCTAAATATAAGTCCGTGCTCGAAGCCGACGGAACGGAAATGACGATACGCACGGCTCTGCAGATCATTAATCAAGAGCTCGACCTTTACTTCAACGAGCAGGATACCGCTCTCGATAAGGAGAGCCGCTTCTGCGTTGATCTCTACACGCAGTTCGCGTTCAACGACGTGAAATTCGGCGATGCAGACACACTCGCAAGGGCGAAGAATACCTCGGTCGACGCGCTGAAAAACGCGGGCGTGGTATTTGCCGAAAAGGGCGTTGTAAGGCTGCTTGGGCGCGATGAGATAAACGAGACCAAAAACGAGAATATCCTGTGGCTGCTCACACAGCAGATGACCCGCGAGTTCGAGAACGGCGGAATACAGCAATGCGCAGATTTTATCCGTACTGCAAGCGACGGTGCTTGTGAACAGGCAAAGGCTCTCGCGTACAGACTGTTCACTATCGCGGACAGGAAGGGCTGGAACGCTGAGGCGTATGCGTACAACAACCTTGTGACCTCGTGGGCTGCGATAAAGGAAGCGGCGACGAGACTCGGAGGTTCTGCACAGCAGATAACATTTGATGATTGAGGTGGAAGAAATGGCACAGAATCATATTATCGTTCAGGAAGCGTTCGCAAAGATGCTTCCGTTTATGGCAGGATACATCGGCCGCGAATTAAGCAGAAAGTACGGCGACAGCTGGTGGGATGAGGTGTGGGATACGCTTTCCGACCAGCGCGACGATCTGCCCACCGGCGGGGATTACAGCTTTCTTGTGGATTCGCTCGATGTTGCGAACTGCCTGCGTCTTATCGACCGTAAGTGGAATGACGTGTTCAGAATTAAGCTCGCGCTCGATTACAGAACGTGGAGCAAGGAGCTTATGGGTGTACGCAATAAGGTGTCACATATCGGCTCGGAAGATATGAATGAGAATGATACATGGCGCGCTCTCGATACAATGGCGAGGCTGTGTGACGCGTTCGATGATGAGACAGCAGAGGAGATACGCACGATGCAGCGCGATCTGCGCTACGGTGCTGCGGGCGGTGCCTCCGAGATAAAAGCCGCGCCTGCTCCTGTTCAGACCGAGGTTTCTGGTATTATAAGCAAAGTGGGCTCCGGGCTTCCGAGCTGGCGCGATATAATGCAGCCGCACCCGGATGTTGCGGAGGGTCGCTACAAGCACGCAGAGTTTGCTGCCGATCTCGCACAGGTCGCACGCGGCGAGGGTTCGTTCGAGTACCGCGACCCGGTCGAGTTCTTCAAGCGCACATACATAACCGATGGTATGGCAGGACTGCTTGTGCAGGCCTTGCAGCGCATTACCGGACAGGGCGGAGAGCCTGTTATACAGCTGAAAACTGCGTTCGGCGGCGGTAAGACGCATAGTATGCTCGCACTGTATCACCTGCTCCGTGCAAACGTGCAGCTTGACAAGATATCGAGTGTGAAGCCCGTGCTTGAAAGAGCCGGGCTGAAAACGCTGAAAAAAGCGAATATAGCAGTGATCGTGGGAACTGCCGTTGACCCGACAAAATCCCGCCGTCCGCAGAACTTCCCTGGTATCACGATAAATACGATATGGGGCGAGATTGCAGCGCAGCTTGCTGAGTCGAGCGGCAACCCGAAGCTGTATGACTATGTGAAGGAAGCGGACAAGAAGGGCGTGTCACCCGGATCAGCTGCCTTGAAGGAAATGCTCGACGCGTGCGGTCCGTGCCTTATCCTTATGGACGAGCTTGTGGCATACGCAAAGAAGCTGTACGGAGTTGACGGACTCCCGGCGGGTTCGTTCGATAACTTCATCACATTCATTCAGGAGATAACCGAAGCGGCACGCGCAAGCAAGAACAGTCTTGTTGTAGCGTCTATCCCCGAATCCGATATCGAGGTAGGCGGTGAAGCAGGAAAGATCGCACTTGAAAGTATAGAACACACATTCGGTCGTATGGAATCTATCTGGAAGCCTGTTGCGGCAAACGAGGGCTTTGAGGTAGTAAGGCGCAGGCTGTTCCTTGACTGTAAGGATACGGAGGCCTGTGAGAAGGTTTGTTCGGAATTCAGCAATATGTACCGCAGCAACAAGACAGATTTCCCCATCGAGGTTTCCGAGGTCGCGTACAAGGACAGAATGCTTTCGTGCTATCCGATACATCCGGAAGTATTCGACAGGCTGTACAATGACTGGTCAACGCTCGAAAAGTTTCAGCGCACAAGAGGTGTACTGCGTCTTATGGCGGCAGTAATCCACGAGTTATGGATGGGAGCAGACGCAAGTCCGATGATCATGCCCGGTTCTGTGCCGCTTGCGATACAGAACGTGTCGTATGAACTTACAAGATACCTTGACGATAACAATTGGAGCGCTATCATAGACAGTGAGATCGACGGCAAGAATTCTGCACCGTACAATCTTGAAAAGAGTCAGCCGCGTTTCGGTCAGACATACGCAGCACGAAGGGTTGCAAGAACTGTATTTCTCGGAAGCGCACCGTCCACTCGCGGACAGTCTATACGAGGCCTTGAAGCGACAAGAGTACGCCTCGGAACGATAATGCCGGGCGAGAATATTCCTGTGTTCAATGACGCTTTGAATTCGCTGCAGTCAACGCTGACTTACCTCTACGCTAACAGCGCCGGGGATCGTTTCTGGTTCGATACGCGCCCGACGCTCCGCAAGACTGTGGAGGAACGCGCTTCGCAGTATACCGACAACAATGTGATCTATGAGATAAACGAGCGGCTCAAAAAGGAGAGAACTGACTCCCGGTTCTCAGGACTTGTCAAGAGCCCGTCATCTTCCCTTGACGTCACTGATGAACAGAACGTGAAACTCGTTATCCTTGACCCTAAGAGTACATATAAGGCAAGCGCCGGGATGAAGAGCCCGGCATTTGAAAAAACGCTTGATATTATCAATAATCGTGGTACTTCACCTCGTATATATCGCAATATGATCGTTTTCGTAGCGCCCGATCAGGATACGATGCAGTCGCTGAAAGACGGCGTGAAAATGTATCTTGCATGGAAGTCGGTACGGGACGACAGCGAGGAGCTTAACCTTGATGCCACACAGAATAAGGCAACAAAGGTAAGCCTCGAAAAAGCAGACGAGACCGTAAGATCCCGTATCAGCGAAACGTATTGCTGGCTCATTTCTCCTTATATTGATATGCAGGATGATATAAAGGAAATAAAGTGGACAGCCTCGAACATCCGCGGTGGAAATGATAGTATAGCTGCAAGAGCCGCGAATAAGCTGGAACAGGATGAACTTCTTATAAAGAAGTGGGCTCCGGTGATGCTTAAAATGGAACTTGACAGTGTTTTGTGGAAGGACAGCGACTCAATCCCTGTTAAGAAACTTTGGGACTATCTGTGCACCTACTGTTATCTTCCGAGACTGATGAACTATTCTGTATTGGAGGAAACGATTCTCTCCGGACTTAATTCTCCAGACTATTTCGGTTATGCGGAAGGCGTATCCGGCGACAAGTATATTGGCTTGAAATTCAATCAGTTTGTTGGTTTGGTTGACATATCGGGGTATCTTGTTAAGCCTGATATTGCAAGCAAGCAGCTTCTTGATGAAATGAGAAGCAAGGGCTCTGAGCCAGCTGTGCCTGAAACAACACCCTCTTTTCCTCAGGTGGTTGTAAAGCCCGATCCCGATAAACCAGTCTCGGAACCATCACCACAAATAAATAAGCAAACCCATTTCTTTATGTCTGCAAAGCTCGATAATACGAGAATAAATCGCGATGTACAGACCTTTATGCAGGAAATCATCAGTCACCTCAGCGACGAAGATGATTGTAACCTCGAAATAACATTGGAGGTATCTGCGTCAGCACAGAATGGCTTCTCGCAGCCCGTTGTCAGAACGGTATCAGAGAACTGCAAGACGCTTAAGATCAGTAACTTCGGATTTGAGGAATAATACTGATTGGTAATAGTATAACAACGCTCTCGGCACTATCGGGAGCGTTGTTTATTTGGCATAATTAATATATGGATGTGTGGTATTTCAAGCAAAATCAGCGCCTTAAACCCTTGATTTGTATTCTAGAGTGTGATATAATGATATAAAGGGAGGAGTGTAATTATGTTTTACGATCAGATGTTTAATCCGAACTATAACAACCCTAATTATTACCAGCAAATACAGAATCAGATATATCAATATCAGCAAGAACAGGATAAGGAAGTTTATAATGCAGTTAAGGGGTTCCGCGATTGGTGTGACGCTATGACGAAACTTGATCAACAGCATCAACAACAGGCAATTGTGTTATGTTTGAATGAAATAGCACGAAACCGTGGATGGAATTAATTCAAAGAAGTAACTATAATAGCTTATGAGCAGTAAGGCAGAGGTGTGGGGATGAGCGAAAATATAAAGAACATAAAATGGTTTTCGATAATAACTGCTTTTTTCTTGGTATTAACATACATATTTAGTATCGTTGAATTCAAGTATGATTTTATTTCAAGCAACTTCTTGTTCACAGCTTTTGGAGGTGTGTTTGCAAGTTTTTGTGTAGTTCTGATAATGGAGATTATAAAGTATAGGATAACCAAGAAAACCGTAGAAGACAGTATTTATCAAAATTTAGTTATGCTTTATAAATATTTTGTTTATGAGTTACAGAACTCAAAAGTATATAAAGATAACAAAATGGAATCAGTACCAGAAAATTTATACACTGCTAAAGAACAGTTATTTGTTTCGATTTGTAATTATATTAGATTTTTGGATTATTGTAGCATTTGTAAATCAGTTTTATTCAAAGAAATAAGTAGATTTAAAAATGAAGAAATACCATGCTTGGATATGCACATTAATAAAGCAGGTTATCTTCGAATAGCTATTCTACAAACAAAAATAAACAATAACACTCCGAATTGTCAACCTACATATTCTGATATTATGGTATCAAACGTAATTAATAAGATGATGTCAGACGCAGAGATAAGAAGTAAGGCTATAGACGGTTTATTGAATATTTTTGAGTCATCGTTTCCTAAACGATATAATTGGAAAAATGATAAAAAAATAGCAAATGCTATAAGTGTTACTCTGGAGTCTCTTAATACTACTACGGCTGATTTTTTGATAAACGATTGAAAACAAAATCTAAGATCGAGCCAAAGAATAAATCATTGCTTACTATTCTAATAATTATAGTTATAAAATAAATGACGAGTTGTGTATAAAATTTCCTAATCTAGATTAACCTATAGCCAATTTCAATTTAAGGAGTAGTAAAACTGTGGATTCAATATCGATAGGCGCTAACATAAAGAAATACCGCACGGAAAAAGGCATTAAGCAATCTGAGCTTGCGGAAAAGACCGGCGTAAGCGCAAACTACATCGGAATACTCGAACGCGGCGATAAAGCCCCATCACTTGCTATGCTCGTGGACATTGCAAATACGCTCGGTGTTACTGCGGATATGCTTTTGCACGGTGTTTTGAACGACAACTACAAGATCAAAGGCTCGTTGCTGCTCGACAGAATAAACGCGCTCACGAAAAAAGAACAGGATAGGATATTCGCTGTGATCGAGGCTCTTATCGAGCACGCAGATCAAACATAACACTAATGAAGCTCCCGGTACTGAACACCGGGAGCTTTTCTTCATCTTATCCGTTCAGCTGTGGAAGATGCGAGAATAGATATGAGCATCTCCGGAGAAGGCTCCTTACCTTCAAATTGAGACCAGAACAATACCGCATCCGGGTCGTTCGATGTCATCCCCTCTTTTATAAGTTCTTTCAGCTCGCGACGCACATCCTTTTCCGATACACCATGAGCTTTTGCCGTTTGCTTAATAATGTTTTTCATTCTCAATTTCTCCTTTCAAGCATCTATCAGAGGTTGTTTACCTCTTGTAGAAGTATAATACCACAAATAGCCTGTCGAAAAATAGAAAAACAAGTCGGGAAATAAAAAAATCAGCGATTGCACGCTGATTTGTCGAATTATGTTGCTTTATTACTCTTTAGCCTGTTCAATAAGAAGATCTATGACCGCAAGGATCTTTAACTGATCCTTTTTGGAAAGACTTTCAAGCTTCTTACCTATCATATTTTGCTTAATGCCAACTTCGGCGCTCAGGATATCGCATAAAAGCATATCAGCGGAGATATCAAGCGCGTTGGCAATGTTGATCAGAGATTCCAGCGACGGGTATCGTTCTCCTCTTTCGAGAACACCGATGTGCTTCGAGGATATACCCGCAAGTTCCGCAAGCTTATCCTGTGACATTCCGGCAGCAACACGATACTTCCTGATATACCTGCCTATCGACGACAGATCTGTCATAAAAACACCCACTCTCGGAGATTATTTACCTCTCATAGTATATCCTATATCGAGAGATTAATAAACAGTCTATCAGAGTGATGATACCTCGGCGTGAGGCATTGAGATGTTTTAAAATAGTGATACTTTTTTCATTTTACCCCTTGAACTATAACCCAAAGTATGCTATAATAACTACTAGAAATATTTATTTCTAGTAGTTATTATTAAAAAGGGGGAATTATTATGAAAAAGAATAGAGCGTTTATGATCACATTATGTGTCTGCGTCCTGCTTGCGGGATGCAGTAATCAGCATCATAACAGTATTTCGACAAACGCTATGGCTCCGCCAGATGCAGCGATCGAAGTCACGGCAGAAACTACCACATCGGTATGGGAAGAAGATCATTGGGATATTGATCCTTCATCGAACAAAGCTACGTTCATAACAGAGATAAAGGATCCGCTTTGCGCACCGGGTGGTAGCAATTATACCCAAGAAAGTACAGCAAGCACGACAACAAAACCAAAAGGAGCTGCTGTCAAAACGAAAGCTGTTAAGTGCTCAACGGAGTTCATCGACGATTATACCCACAAGTATTATTATCAAAGCCTTACCGGTAACCAGAAAAAGTATTATCGGTATTGCTTTGATCAGAAACGGTATCTGACTGTTGCTCCGGAGCCTAAAGTGTCTGATAAAGATAAAAGGATCGCGCTTATCGCTTTCAACAGAGATAATCCTCATCTGGTCCTGTATCCTACTCGGTATTCCATAGACAACGGTCTGACAAGCATGACAGCGAAAAAACGTAACAAGGTTTTAAAGGCTGCAAAAGCTATTGCTGATAAAGCATGTAAGTTCGACCGGACATTTGATAAGCTGAAGGTCATCCATGACGAGCTGCTTGATAACATTGCTTACGAGTCCTATAAAGAGATGATATCAGCATTTCTTGAAGGCAAAGCCGATTGCAGCGGATATGCGGACGCCTTCTGCATGGTGTGCCAGCTTGCAGGTATCGAATGTATCGTTGTATGGGGAACAGCGAATAATGGTGCGGGTGTAAACGAACATGCGTGGAATATGGTGAGGATCGGCGATGACTGGTACAATGTTGATGTTTGCTGGGATGACGTAAAGCACGACAGATATACTTATTTTCTGCGTTCCGATAATGCGTTCTGCAAGAACCATACTGCGGAAACGTTGATATGCTGCCCGAATGCATCAAAGAAATATCCTGTGGATCATCTCGGGAACGAGACTATATGATATAACAAACGGAGGCAAATATGGGTGACATAAGTATTATGGCAAGAAGGCTTTCAGACAAGTATGTGCAATATGGTTGGAGCGGTAACAGCGGGTATTTCTCGTGGGTCGGCGCAAGACTGCTTGACTGGTATAACGGCCCAGAATTAGTGGAATATCTCTTCGGGCTTGGGCAGATGAAGATTATTGGAAAGCCATACGCTATTGGTTCTGATGTACCTTATTTCGATATAAACAGACCTGCGAATGAACCGTGCTGGGTTGATCGTTCGGAACGCTGGATATTCAGCCGAATCGCATTTATCGACTATGGATATTTCTATGACAGCGACAACAAATGGTATTATATTCACCCGGGACCGTTCAGAGTAAAGTTCCCGCTTGAGCATATAGCTGCTGTTGTTGAAAAAACTGAGGACAAATCTGAATATGAGTATTTAATGGAAATTAATAAAATGCTTGCCTCATATATCCTGTTTGATTATCCACAAGCACACGACGATTTTAATGATTTTATGGAAAAATACTTTACGGAACAAAACACGCCAAAGGACTATGTTGTGGAAGATGTAATGTACGCCAAAGACCCTATCCACAAATTGTTTGAAAGCTACAATTCTTTATTCTCATATTTCGACGATTGGGTAGTTGTTGTTCCGACGGATAATGGGATCGAATTTAAAATGAGAAAATGTGAGGAGCCTCGCGTGGAAACGATCAATTGGTAGGTTTGCTTATCGAAATTATACCTACCTATCAGATCATAATCCCGGGATGCTATGTACTTTTCGATATAATAGGCATGGACACATACGGACGATTTATTCTGAAAACTATCCATAAGGTAGAAGACAATTCATAAAAACGTGAAGAAAGTCATGAATTGAAACTTCAACCTTATTCTGCGCTCGTTGTAATCATAATAGAAGTAGCAACATATATGACGAACGGAGTTTATATCGCTATTATGAAAACGAAAGGCAGGAAAGAAACATGGATGAATTGAAACATACTTATGATGCGGATATCGCGAAACTTATCGAGGACCTCTATTACGGAGAGATCAGACCTTGTGAGGAACGCGGCGTTTTATCTGACAAGATGAAGGCAGCCGAACACGAGCTCGCTGCAGTAACGGATAAGCTTATGAAAGCCAACCCGGGGCTGAACGAGCTTTGGGAAGAATGGCAGGAAAAGCAGTCCGTGCTTGACAGCCTCTATGCTGTCAACGAGTTCGGAAAAGGGCTTGCACTGGGCATCAGACTTATGCAGGTCGGAAAGGAAGGTTCATAATAGCACGATGCCCGCTGTACAAGATGTACAGCGGGCGTTTTGTTTATTATCCCATCTTGAACGACTCAGCCATACTCGTTACAAAGTGCCATTGCCGTTCCATATAGGTTTTCAGCATTTTAGTGCGATCGTGATAATCGGCAAGAGCGCTGTCAGGTGCATTAAAATGCTCTGCTATCGCCAAAGCGGCAGCGTTTCCGCTTTCCATACCTGCGGAGATCCCCTCGCCCATAGGGTTCAGAAAGCCCGCTACCTCTCCTGCGAACAGCAGCCGTCCCTCGCCGTAGTCTATATTGCATCCTGCCTGTATATGCGGCATGAGCCACTTTTCCTCCTTCACGGTTTTGTCTATCGTAAGAGCATGACGATCCTGCATATAGCGAATAAAGCTGTCATAATAGTATGCAATCATGCTCGTATCCTTAACGGCGACACCCAGCACAAGCATATCGTCCTTCACATTGAACCAAGCGTCATACTCGGACAGCTCCGGCTGTAGGTAAGCGTAGAAATAGTGCGGATCGAGGTCAATTTTTCCGTAATTGAAGGTCTGATATGTGGTGATGTATTTCGGTGAGATTTTCAGCACCGATCTTTTAAGTACGGACGTAACACCCTCGCAGTCGATTACATATCTCGCCTGTTCGTTGTAGGGCTTGTCGGAATGAAGTTTCAGCTCGATATGATTGCTTTTCTGCTCACAGGATATTGCCGAAGTCTCATCACGAAACTCGGCACCCGCTTCGACAGCATTTTCGGTCAGCCAGTTATCAAACGAGCTGCGCCAGATGTTGACACCTTCCTGCTCAAAAGCGTATCCCTTGCCCTTGTCATCGGTAAATATCATGCCGCGGTTATCAGTCGGAGTACACATTGCGGAGCGCGGAACATCTTTCCCGAAATACCGGCTTACCAAGTCCATGGACTTCTTTATCAGTACGCCCGAACACGACTTGTACCGCGGCATCTTCATTCGTTCAACGAGCAAGACTTTCAAGTGACTGTCGGCGAGCGTTTTTGCCGCTGTTGAGCCTGTCGGTCCCGCACCGACAACTATAACATCATACATCTGTTACCTCTGTGTTTTAGAGTTTTTATTCAAGCGAAACCGGCTCACGCCTAAGTATTTTCTGCCAGTTTCTCCTTCCGTAAAGAAATCTCACTATATGCACCGTATGAGAATTTTCGTCTATGACATAAAACGCCAGATAGTTCTTGACGGGTATCATCCTGATTTTCCACTCTTTCAGGACAGGGTCATCAATGATCTGATGCTTCTCCGGCATAAAGGAGAGTTTTCCTATTTCTTCCTCGATAGTATCAAGGAGACTGTCGGCGGCCGACGGATTTAGGAGCGTGAATTCAATATAATCCGCCGCTTCAATGATGTCCTGCTCGCCTTTATGCGTGATATGAATAGCGTATGTCATTTCCTGCGGCGCTCCCTGATACTTGCCATAGCTTCTGAGAACGGTCTGGTATTGCCTTTCTCAACATCCGAAAGACCGTCTTTGATAAGGTCGTACAGTTCAAATCTTCCCACAAGCGATTCATAAGCCTCGATACTCATAACAGCAAGATCGCCCTTGCCGTTTTTGGTAATGAATACCGGCTCATCATAGGTGTGGCAGAATGTGGATATTTCATTGTAGCCGTTTCTGAGGTCGGCGCTTGATCTGATATTTGGCATATCGGTCACTCCTTTCTATGGTCCAGAAAATATTACAATTGGTTTTTGTCACTCCGTTTGGCTGATTTTTGATAGTATAAATCAGAATTTACCCGTTAATATCGTCAATAAATAAATCAGGAACGCCTTGCTCTTTTAGCGAAAGTCTATCCGTATCAGACAAAGGGTTTTTATGATATTTGCCGTCGGATTTATATTTTCCTTCTTCAATATCAGCGTACAATTCACCAACAAAATTTAACCACCTCGTTGCATATTTTGCTGGGTTTATAACCTTGAAGAAATCAAATCCTCCTGCTTTATAAAAGACTTGTATCGCTTCGTGAAGGAAGCTATCGCTTGTAAGTTCAAATTCTGCCGGAATAATAAAATCACTATTATCCCATTCGCCGTAATTGACTCTTTCTGGTACCTCTAACATATTTATACCTCCTCTAAATTCCGATTTATCTTCTTAAATAATCAAACATACGATATGACGCAGCCTGAAATTTTAAAAGTTTTCTGTATCTCACCCCGCCGAAGGCGGGGTGAGATACGTTTCTGCTTTTACAAATATATGATATTCTATAACAATATTATACACGAATATTGTTATATTGTCAAGAGCAAATCAGCGTTTATCCGAAAACCAGAGATACGAGTTCATTTCACATCCAAAAAAGTTCATTTCGCGCCATATCGTTAAACTTTTCCGCCGCATTTCCGATATAATAATAGACAAAGTATTGCCCTTACTACCGGCTGTGAGCCATAAAAACGGAGATGATAAAATGAGATTTGCTATATGCGACGACGAAGCCGAGATTCGCAGGGATATTTCTGACAGGATAACCGCGCTTTGCCCGGGAGCATCTGTGACGGAGTTTTCGTCGGGCGGCGAGCTTCTCGCGGGCGCGGGAGGCTTTGACATAATCTTTCTTGACATTGGAATGGACGGGCTTGACGGTATGCAGACCGCTAAAAGGCTGCGTGAGGACGGCTGCCGAGCGGCGATCATCTTTGTGACTGCATTCGAGGACAGAGTTTTCGACGCGTTCGATGTCGGCGCGTTCAACTTTCTCGTGAAGCCCGTATCGGCGCAAAAGTTCGCGGAAGTGCTGAAAAAAGCGATAGACAGCCGCACCGAGCCTGCCGCGACTGCAACAAGCGACAGGTTCATAGCCGTGAAATCCGGCGGTGTAAGCACCAAGCTCGCGTTGTCCGAGATCATGTACGCCGAGGTGTTCGACCGCATTCTGATACTGCACACGGTCAGCGGAAAAGTAGAGTACCGCGGGCGTCTGAACGAGTTCGAGAAATGCACCGACGAGACGTTCTTCCGCACGCACCGCTCGTACCTCATAAACCTGCGATACCTCGAAAAATACACGTCAAGCGAGGTCACAATGGAGAACGGCGACCGCGTCCTACTCGCGAAACAGCGGTACAGCGAGCTTGTCAGGGCGTATCTGCGCTATATAAAATCGGAGGGCTGAAATGTACGATTATCTTGAATTTTACACGGACATCAGCCTGACGCTGACGATGATTATTACGCTTCTGGTGTATTCCGTCGGGCTGATGCAGTTCCTCCGCCCGTTCACGAAGAGCCGTCTCGCGCGGTATCTCACGGGCGCGGCGTATGCGGCGATAATGCTTGTGATGTTCTTCCTGCCGCAGGAGTTCAACAATATGATAGCCTACGGCGCGGGAGTCGTTGGAGCGTTTGCGGTATTCACCCTGCTCGACCGGCGTAACTACGCGCAAAAGCTGTTTCTCGCATTCTCGTTCTTCTCGGTTCGCTGGCTCACCGCCGCTGTCGGCACTTCGATATGGCTGAAAGTCTACGGCTGGACGTGCGGGTTCGTCATTGACGCGTTCATGTTCGAGCCCGAAAAACAGGTCGCAGCGTACATCGTTTACGATGCTGTCGAGGGCTGCATAATGGCGGGAATAATGCTCCTGCTGATAACGATTTTCCACAAGGTCTATGTCAGCAAAAACGAAAAAATGACCATAAAAGAGGCGCTTTTGCTGATGCTGCCGAGCGTGGCGGGAGTGTTCAACTACCGGCTGCTGCTCTACTTCAACAGCATCGACACGCGCGAGATCGACATCAGCCCCTACGACCTCATTTCGTTCGTTTTCTACCTCGTTTCGTACACGGCACTGGTCGCGGTCATTTATTTCTACGAGCAGATCAAAGCCGGACAGCGCCGCGAGAAGGAGACCGCTATGCTTTCGGTGCAGACCGACAATATCCGCGACTACATCAGCGGTGCGGAGAGCCTGTACCGCGACATCCGCGCTATACGCCACGATATGCGCAATCATCTCGCAGTCCTCGAAAGCCTGCACGCGCGGGGCGAGAACGAGGCATTTGAGAGCTATCTTGCGGAGGCGCGCGAGCGTATCGGCAGCGACAAAGGTGTGAACAGCGGCGACCCCGTGACCGACGTTATCCTCACCGAAAAACAGAGCGAAGCCGAACGCCGCGGTATCGCGTTTGAGTGCGATTTCCACTATCCAGACAGCTTTTCCGCGGGCGCTCTCGACATGAGCATTATACTCAATAACGCACTGAATAACGCTATCGAAGCCGCCGAGAAATGCCCAGAGGGCGAACGGAGAATAGCGATCAACTCGCTGAAAAAGAAAAACGCGTTTGTGATAACGGTCACGAACACCTGCACAGGCGACTGCATCACCGCGGACGGTGAGCTTCCCGAAACGACAAAGCCCGACCGCTCCGAACACGGCTTCGGGCTTGTGAACATCAGAAATACCGCCGAAAAATACGGCGGCGGTATAGATATTTCCTGCGAAAACCAGCTGTTCACTCTGACGGTCATGCTGATGACGTGATTTCGCGTCGGAAAAAGGGCGGTTCGCGGCATTTGGCTTGATTTCATACGGCTTCGGACGATATAATAAATGCAAGCGGTATAGTATTGTCTGAAGTTTTCTCCCCCGCGGAGCGGGGGAGAAAACGAGTCCAACACACTTCCGCTGCGGCATGGATTTGCCAAATCATCACAGAAAGGATTTGATAGTATGATCACAAACACAATGTCAGCGCTGATGTCGGCCGGCACCACTCTTAAACAGGCTCAGGTGCAGCAGAGTGCAGTTAGAAAAGACGAGGGACACGCTGGACTGCTGAAATCGGAGATCGAGCATTCCGTCAAGACCGATACAAGCGCGAAACAAGCCGAACTGAAAGAGACCGAGGAACACGCTGCCGATCTGAGATCGAAGCAGACAGACACGCTTGAAGCTGCGACCGCCGAGCTTCGCGACAATATCGACAGAGCCCGTGAAGTCGACCGCGAGGAAACCAAGAAAGAGGCAAAGGCAGCCGAAAAGAAGAAGTCCGAAAAGACCGAGAAGGACGACAAGACCGGAAAGCTCGGAAATGCTTCCGAAACGGACGAAAACGGCGAGAATGACGGCGTTAAGGCAGTCACGGGAACGGAGACAGTCGAGGTCGCTCTGCCCGATGAAACTCCCGACCCGATACGAGTTCACAAGCCTATTGACATCACGGTCTGAGGGGGTGAGCCTATGGGAATGAGGATTGACAGCTCGTATAACAATTATCCCGTAAACACAAGTACACAGATCGATACCGCGCGCAAGACCGCGAATGACGAGCTAGCGTATTTGAAGGACAAGTTCAAGGATTACAGCTTTGTCGCCGCGAATTTCAAACAGGGCATGCGCTACGGCTCGAACGCGACCACGAATGTCGCTATTTCTCCGCAATTTTTGAAGAAAATGGCGAACGACCCGAAGCTCGCGGAGGAATACGAAAAAGAGATCGCAAATATGAAGTCCTGCGATCAGTGGTGCCGCGCCAACATTAGCGCTCGCGGGGATAAGCTCGTCGCGGACGGCTGGGCGATAGACAAGGACGGCGGGATAAGCCGTTGGAGCATAGGCACACACGACGACCGCACAGCTCGCGTGAAGTCGCCCACGGAGTACGCGAATAAGCTGTATGAGAGGAAAAAAGAAAAAGGCAGGATAGTTCTGAAAAGTCGAACGAATACTGTAAAGAACAAGCCCGCAGCACGGTTCGACAGAAAAGCGTAACGGAGGTGAGCGTATGGCAGTCAACGGTATAGGTGCTTTGCAGTACCGGAACATTTACAATCAAGCGAACAGCCGCGTTGAAAGCAACAGCGAGCAGCCCGAAAAAGCCGCTGTACAGGACAAGATCGAGTTCTCCGCTGACAGCCTCGCGCAGTCGGCGGCACTCAGGAGCTTTCGTGGTAAATATCCCGCGTTGAGCATTTCGGTAGGCTCCGAAATGAATTACAGCAAGGACAGGAAAACCGGCACGGTCGCTGTAAATGAGCACTTTCTGAACAAAGCAATGAACGACCCCGAAGCCGCGAAAACCATGTCCGACTTGATATACGGTATCGACAAAGCCGAGAAAACAGTCGCAGCGTATTACAATTCTCTCGGCGGCGTGACAGAAAGAACAAGTCATTGGTACATCGACGAAAACGGGAATTGCTATAATTTCAGCTACACTCGCAGAGACGACAAGTTGAACAAAAAGCTGCGCGAAGAAGCCGAAAAAGACCGTCAGGAGTGTATCGAGCGCAGTATTGAAAAATCCCGGGACGCGGAGGAAGTTCGGCCGGAAGAAGCCGCTGAAGATGAAGAAACCGTCGAAGATGAAGACGCTGCCGAGAGCGACGAAGAGATCGAGTCGGAGTCTGTCGGAAAGAGCATGGGCATAAACGCCGCGAAACTCGCGCGAATGCTCGCCGCCGCAAAAACACGGTCGCAGGTGCAGTCGGTAATGGACATGATACAGTCAGATCTCCGCGAGTGCGACGCGGGCAAGGAGCAGGGATATGATGTTGATGAGGCGTCGGTGTCGGCAGCCGAAAACCTGCTTGAAGAAGCAAAATCCCGCATGAGCAGCGCCGAAGACCGCGAGCCTACGCCGCAGGAGGAAATGATGTCGGCGTTAGCGTCGTTGATGTAAAAGGAGATGTTCCCGTGAGCAATACCATGTATATATCCGCGCAGACCGCGTATCTGAAAGCATTTACGGATAGCATAGCGCCTACAAAATCCACAGAAACGGAGTTCGCGCAGGCGCTCAATAACTGCATAAACGAACGGTCACTCGACGACTACAAGGCATATATCAAGGAGCGCGTGTCCTCGCTCGTCCTGCACCCGACGCAGTTCGGCGACACCTACGCCGTGAGCATATCCGACGCGGGTTATCGGGCAATGCAGGCTGACCCGCAGTACGAAAAGTGGGTGCTTGACCAGATACACAGCGCATTCTCGGCGGAAGTACCCTCGTGGCTGCGGCAGCTCGGCGGCAACCAATACCACACACTTCAATTCGGCAGCAAGCCCGAGCAGTTCCGGCAGGACACTTACTCAACGGGCGACGGCGCACTGAAAAAAGAAGAGAAGGAAGAATACTGGAAACAGCTTAAAGAGATACGGGACAAGCGGCGCGAGGAGTTTGAGAAAATGCTCAAAAAGAAGCGTATCGCGCTTGCACAGGCACAGGCTCTCGCATTGGAACGACGGCTCGCGTTTGCGGATATGATCGAATCGGACACCGATATTCCCGACGCTATGAGCTACGCCGAGGCTAATGTCAGCGAGGTCTCGCCGATTCTATTTATTGATATTTCCGAAATATTAGCAATGATGTAAGGGGGTGAGAAATATGAGAAGTTACGGATTGAGCCGATATACGCCTTATAGCAGATACCGTCCGACCTCGCTCTATAACCGCAACCGGACGAGCATATACCAACAGCTCGCGTCGAAGTCAAACGGCGCAAATGCGGCCCGCAAAACGTATCAGACCACATCTGCGGCAAAGACGACCTATACGACAAATCTGTCAGATGCCGTATCGGGTATCGCGTCGTCGGTGTCCGATCTCAGCAAAGCTATGTCGGGAACCGACCGCGAGAAGATGTACGACGCTGCAAAGAGCTTTGTTGACAGCTACAACGATATGTACTCGGCAGTCAGCAGTTCCCGTAACAGCTTTGTTTCGGGGCGCACGTCGGTCATGACGAACACCGCAAAGGCGTATTCGGGAACACTCGAAAAAGCCGGTGTTACTGTCGGCAAGGACGGGAAGTTGTCTATCGACAAGGAGAAGTTCATGGAAGCCGATGACAAGGCACTTAGCTCCGCACTGGGCAGGAACTCCACATTCACAGGCTCCGTGGTATCACAGGCGGTGAATGTCTCGCGTTACTCGGACAGCTTTTCGTACACGAGCTACGGCGGTTACAACAGCTATGGCGGCTACTCCAAAAACAGCCTGTTCGATTACGCCGGAACAACGCAAAGCAGTGTGCTTGCAGGGTATCTGCTTAATCAGTGGATATGATACCGTGCCTCAATAAAATCACAGACTACATTACAACGCCCGCGGGGATTATTGTCCTCGCGGGCGCTTGCTTATATGTAATTTAAGAGGTGTTGACAAGCGGTTTCGATGTGGGCGCTCCTCCTACAAATCGTGATTTATCAAACCATGCCCAACCCGTTTTTGCGAATATCATTCAATTCCTCGGCAGTCAAACAGCCGGACTGATACAAGCGCAGGTACTCCTTCGAAACATCGGAATCAAAGATCAATACATCATCTGAATTTATTGTTACATTGACTCCTTTTCGATAAAGTTGTCCGATCGGATGTTTTTTCATATCGGACACGCGGCCTAAAAGCACATTGCTCGTTGGTGTGATATTAAGCCTTATATTACGCTCTACAAGGAAGTCGATGACGCTTTCATCTTGTACTGCGTTTATACCGTGCTGCACTTCCTGTAAATGTAATATATTAACAGCAGAAACGACATCCTGCGCAGTACCCCATTCGCCCACATGGGCTTTAAAAACAAGTCCATTATCAATAGGGACGAAATTTTCTATTGGCTGCGCCATCTCATCACCATATAAATCAATCGAATAAAATTCTTTATGCCCCCAGAAGTGATTCAAACACTCCTCCAAATAATCAATTGGACAGTGCCGTGAAAGCCCTATCTGTAAGCGCAGTTCAATTTCAGGTGCGATTCTTTCATTAGTTTCCTGAAACGCCGCAATTAATTCTTCTATATTGTTATGGAAAAACTCATTAAGTCCCCATACATCTTCACCGATTTCCAGTACAGTTACTCCGTCTTTTTTGCTTGTACAAAAGTTGCTTCGATCAGCAGCTTACGCCCTTCCGTGCTATTAAACCGATTGCTGATATACTGACCGCTCCAAGCGTCCATTTCCTTCATAGAACCGAGCTGACATGAGATGGGTTCTATATTATATCCTGTTTTCGATAAGATATATTCTCTGCAACCACCCAAAACAAAATGATTATGTAGATCCGACTTTGGAAAACGTCGAATCAAGTCCAAGTCGCCACTTTTAATTGCTTCAATAAAAATAGAATCTTCCCACATACAGTTGCCTTAGTTGTTTCTCCGAAAACACCGATTTATGCTATCATGCATTTCTATTATTATAGCACAAAGTTCCCATAAAGTCAAATACCGCAAAGGCATACTCCGGAACACTCGAAAAAGCTGGTGTTACTGTCGGCAGGGACGGAAAGCTGTCTATCGATAAGGAGAAGTTCATGGAAGCCGATGATAAGGCTCTAAGCTCTGCACTTGGCAGGAACTCCACATTTACGGGCTCCGTGGTATCACAGGCGGTGAATGTATCGCGCTACTCGGACAGCTTTTAGTACACGAGCTACGGCGGTTATAACAGCTATGGCGGCTACTCAAAAAGCAGCCTGTTCGATTATGCCGGAACAACGCAAAGCGGTGTGCTTGCAGGGTATCTGCTTAATCAGTGGATATGATACTGAGACTCCATAAAATCACAGACTACATTACAACGCCCGCGGGGAGAGATCGCGGGCGTTGTTTTTGTAATCCGAAAACCCCCGGCTGTGCCGGGGGTTCAAAAGAGCTTTAGCGTTGAACAAAAAACTCCAACGTGGTAAAATAGGAATGCGGTTTGGCAACTGCATCAACCCACGAGGGAGGCATGTCAAGTGAATGACAATAATAGTTTAGCACATACGAGCTGGAATTGCAAGTACCATATAGTATTTGCGCCGAAATATAGGCGATAAATACTGTTAAACCAAAATCGAGTTGAAATGGGGAAAATATTACGCGAATTATGCGAGTGAAAAGGTATAAAAATAATCGAGGCAGAAATCTGCTCCGATCATGTACATATGTTTGTAGAAATACCACCAAAAATGAGCGTATCAAGTTTCATGGGATACCTGAAAGGGAAGAGCAGCGTAATATTTCACGAAAGGCACGGGAACTTGAAGTATAAATACGGAAACAGGTCATTTTGGTGCCGTGGATTTTATGTAGATACAGTTGGAAAAAATGCAAAAAGAATTGCAGAATACATTCAAAACCAACTGAAAGAAGATATGATGACCGATCAGATAACCCTTAGAGAACTTGAAGACCCGTTTACGGGTAGCAAGTAACAGACTTTTCTGCAAGTGTCAGACCGTATTTGCGTCTTCAGACGTATGCCAGAGCGTAGCCTTTTAGGCTCCTTTGAAAATCCACTGGCTACGCCGGTGGATCTTTACTAGAGCATCTCAAAACTGTTTTAAAAAATGAAATAATTGTGTAAAACGCAAGGAAAGGCTCCAAAGGAGTACTGATGCATGGCATAGAGACTTGATTGGTATGAAACCGTTATAAAGTGCCCATAAACGTGCAGGATGCACGCATACAAGGCAATTTCTATACGTTAGTTGTCGGTAAAAGTAGCTCTTTTTCTCTCAAATAGGTTTTGGGGGTTACTTATATTTGTTCTTCTTTGCTGACAACTTTCAAAGCATTAATAATATCTTGACAATATTTTTTGAATAGAGTATAATATAATAGATGGGTTATATTCATTTGGCTTAATGATATGATAGGAAATCAGATAATAAAACCATCTATGGCTAATATACATCACAGTTTTGTGAAAAATATTTGAACTGTTATTGAATTCCACTTAAAACAGTTTTTAATAAACTGTTTAAGAGAATTATTAAATAATATGATAGAAAGCATTTGAGAGATGCAGAGATTTGGATTAAATATTTTTATTCTTATCATTTGGATCCAATAATATGACTATTACAAACTGTATTTGGCTTCTTGGCTTCTGTTCAATCTGAAAGAGTAATTACAATAAATGTCAATCTATTACCATTATGCGAATTATTGGGTAGACGTCAAGTAAATATGTCATACTGAAGCATATAATTATAAAAATACTTATATGTGATACTGTATTAAATACACTTATAAAAGATATTTGTCGAATTGGGGGATTTTATGAAAGTCTCATTATTACCTGAAGAGTCGGGAATACTAATGCAGCGTGACCTTTTTCGTTTATCTACAACACTATATGCTGATAATTCTGATCCCGATGTCTATTCTTCTATTGAAACTCAATTTCAAATGATAAAATATATTATATCGGAAGAAAAGAATGTATTTTTGAGTATAGATAAATTAAAAAACTTGTTTTATGATGTTTTTAAATATCATATTTCAGAACAAGAGGTCGCTAATATTGTTGAAAATCACAAAGGACTATTTGAAATAAAGAATGACACCAATGAAATAGAAATCCGATTAAATAGCGAGATTTATAGTGAAACTGTTAAATGCCAAAAGTATAATATCGATTACTATATTGATAAATATATTTCTGAATATGGTATTTCAGATGCAGATTCATTTAAAGATGCTATTCATAGATACTTATATGAATTAACTACAACAAATATTAATACATATAAATTTCTTATCTTTGGAAAAGATGAAAAAAAGTATTCGGATAGTGAGCTGTTCATTGATATAACTCAGTTTAATGAGGATGATATCAATCGTATTCACGATTTCATAGTGTGGCATGATCCTGACAAAAATATGGCGTTAGGAAACATTGTATTTACATGTTTAGAATACTGTATGCTAGTTAACGGGGACAGACCGAATAGTTTGATTTTAAGTAGTATAAGGAAAAGAGAAATTTATCTTGATACAAATATTATTTTTAGAGCATTAGGAATAAATGGAAGCGAACGGAAGAAAAATGTTCTTTGCTTTTTAAGAAAATGTTTACAGGCCAAAATTAAAATAATTATTTCAAGTCACACAAAAATGGAATTTGACAATACAATTACCTATTACTTGTCAAAAATATCTGCATTTCCAAGAGGCAACATTTTTCCTGGCGCGTATGAACAAATTAGCGACTATAATTTGTTTTCATTTTACGAAGATTGGAGATCTCAGCACAAAAACTTGCCGTTTAAGTTTTTTGAGTTTTACATTAATTCCGAATACGAAAAATTGATTAAAAAGTTTAAAATACAATCTGGCGAACAAATTCCTTCATCAATATATGATTCAGATAGATTTAAGACTAAGCGAAACAATTATTCTTCATCTATAAGTAATAAAAAACAGGAAATTAAATACGC
Organism: Ruminiclostridium sp.; assembly: GCA_017395555.1. Classification (GTDB taxonomy): domain Bacteria; phylum Bacillota; class Clostridia; order Oscillospirales; family Ruminococcaceae; genus Ruminiclostridium_E. The sequence goes on from JAFPUE010000049.1 coordinate 84,217, forward strand.
ATTTATATCTGATGATTATACATATTCTAAAAGAGACAGTCACGATGCAACTATAATAACTTATATTGAATATTTAAGAGACAATTGTAAAGAAAAGAAAGATATATTTTTAGTTTCATCAGACAAAGTACTTAGAGCATGGGATATGGCGCGTTCTGAAGCCAGATACCCTGTTGTAATATATCCAAGTCAATTGTTTTTAGTATTAATAAAACTATGTGGAAGATCAGATGATGATTTTGAGAGTTTTGTAAGTTTTATTAATGTTAGACCACAGCACAATCAAATATCAACTGAAAAAGCAAACGCTATTTTATCAGGAATAAGTACCATTACTGAGGATATAAAAGAGCAAAAATTAATATTGTCTGCAGTTATAGAAAAAGAATACCAGAATATTTTAAATAATAATGAAGAAGAGTTATTTAAGCATGTTCAAACTTTTAGCCAAAATTACTTAGAAAAAGAACTCAATTCACAAAGAGAAGAAATAATAAAACTAAATAATATAGCGAATGAAAACCAGAATAAGATTGAAGCCTTATCCCAAAACGATATTGAGCAAAAACGATTAATTGAAAAGTTGACCAAAGATATTAATAATAGTAATGATATAATAAACAAAAAAGAACAAGCTATGAAAGAAAAAGCTATTATTGATAATCAAAATAAAGATAAAATGTTTAATTATGCAATTAAAAAGATATATCCATTATTCTTTTTAAGGCGAATTATAGTTCCAATCATTTTGATTTTAATCTGTATTGTATTTATAGCTTTTGTATTTTTACAGTTTTTCTTTACAGATTGGGAATATAATTTTTCAGTAATTTTCTTAAACTGGTTAAAGTCAACATATTTTGGAGGAGGGGCTGCAGAATATACGTACATTCCAGATACTGTATTCTTTGCTTTTGTTGTTTTTCTAATGAAAAAATTTATGTGTAATCCTTTTTCAAAATTAAAGAACAAAGAATATAAAATGAAAAAAGCAGAAAAGTACTTAAAAAAATACAAACTTTTATAATCCATTGTTACTATTGATTCCAAAAAGCTTGAATACAGCACCACGTCACTCAAAAATCTGATTGATTAGCCGGAACTCGACGACATAGAGTACTGAATAAAGCTTGGGGGCTAGAATCTCTACACATTCCCGTATTATCTGACATTCATGCTGAAAAGATAGCTGTGAGAAAAGCAGAGATTATGGTTTTTTTATATAATTAAAAGCTGAGGCATCGTTCTAAACTAATTTCCGGAAAATTTCCGCAAATTGTTTTTTAATTCATTTCATTTGGCTGCATTCGACAATTGAGTTACTTCAAAGTAAAACGAATCTATTGAAAAGTAACAACACAGACGTAATATAATTACATTTCCGAGTTTGAGGGGGTAGTGGGCGTTAGCTCGTGTGAGTTCAAGTCTCATTCTCCGCACCAGGCGCGACGGCGCCTGCGTGAATACATCGCCCAAAACTGAACACCACGGCCGGACAAGTTGAACAGTCGCGTCGGCAAAGTTGAACACGCTCGTCGCGCGAAGTGAACAGCAGATTGAAAACTTGAATTAAGATTATTCTCACGATAGAATGGTATTA
>JAFPUE010000050.1 GCA_017395555.1 Ruminiclostridium sp.
GAGCGAAAGCGTGAGCTGTTTCTCCTCAAGACGCTTTCCGAGAGCCGCAGTCATCAGATCAACTATGCTTCCGATCTCCGTCTTTGTGAGCGGCTTGTAGTAAACTATCTCATCAAGACGGTTGAGGAACTCGGGGCGGAATGACTGTTTGAGCAGCAAATCCACCTGCTTCCGCGCTTCCTCCGATATCTCGCCGTTTTCGCCTATTCCTTCGAGAATATAGGGTGAGCCGAGGTTGGAGGTGAGTATTATGATCGTGTTCTTGAAATCCACAGTCCTGCCCTGACTGTCGGTGATACGTCCGTCATCAAGCACCTGCAGGAGTATGTTGAACACGTCGGGGTGCGCTTTTTCTATCTCGTCGAAAAGCACCACGGCATACGGCTTGCGGCGCACCGCTTCGGTGAGCTGTCCGCCCTCGTCGTAGCCGACGTATCCGGGAGGCGCTCCTATAAGGCGGGAAACGCTGAATTTCTCCATATACTCGCTCATATCTATGCGCACAATGCCGTTTTCGTCGTCAAACAGCGCTTCGGAAAGCGCCTTCGCGAGCTCGGTCTTGCCGACGCCCGTGGGTCCCAGAAACAGGAACGAGCCGAGCGGTCTGTTCGGGTCCTGTATTCCCGCACGGGAGCGGATTATCGCGTCGCTTACCTTCTGCACGGCTTCGTCCTGACCGATAACGCGCTTGTGAAGTATATTCTCCATGTTGAGCAGCTTCTCGCGCTCGCCCTCCATGAGCTTCGATACCGGTATTCCCGTCCAGCGGCAGATAATGCGGGCTATTTCCTCTTCCGTCACCGCGTCGCGCAGCAGCGTGTTCGATTTGCCGCCCTCCGCGGACTTTTCGGCTTCTTCAAGCCGCTTGCGCAGCTCCGGCAGCCTGCCGTACTGCAGCTCCGCCGCCTTGTTCAGATTATATTCGCGCTGTGCCTTTTCAATATCCGCGGTAACCTGCTCGATCTCCTTTCGGATATCCTGCACATTTGTTATCGAGTTCTTCTCGTTCTCCCACTTTGCCTTCATTTCTTTGAAGCGTTCCCTCATATCGGAGAGCTCCTTTTCGATCTCGGCAAGGTGCTCGGCGGAGAGCTTGTCGCTCTCCTTTTTCAGCGCCGCTTCCTCTATCTCGTGCTGCATGATCTTACGCGAAAGCTCGTCGAGCTCGGACGGCATGGACTCCATTTCCGTCTTTATCAGTGCGCACGCCTCGTCCACAAGGTCTATCGCCTTATCCGGCAGGAAACGATCGGAAATGTAGCGGTTCGAGAGTGTCGCCGCCGCGATCAGCGCGTTGTCGTGTATCTTTACGCCGTGGAATACCTCGTAGCGCTCTTTGAGTCCGCGCAGTATCGAGATCGTGTCCTCAACCGTCGGTTCGCCGACAAGTACGGGCTGGAAACGTCTTTCGAGCGCAGCATCCTTCTCAATGTACTGCCTGTACTCGTTGAGCGTAGTTGCACCTATACAGTGAAGCTCACCGCGCGCCAGCATGGGCTTTAAGATGTTTCCCGCGTCCATAGCGCCGTCCGTCTTGCCAGCGCCGACGATAAGGTGCAGCTCATCTATGAAAAGTATGATCTTTCCTTCGCTCTTTTTGATCTCCTGCAAAACGGATTTCAGCCTTTCCTCGAACTCGCCGCGGTACTTCGCGCCCGCGACAAGAGCGCCCATATCGAGCGAGAATATGCTCCTGTCTTTTAGTCCGGTAGGCACATCGCCGCGCACTATCCTTATCGCAAGACCCTCAGCGATCGCGGTCTTGCCGACACCCGGCTCGCCTATCAGCACAGGGTTGTTCTTGCTTTTTCTCGACAGTATGCGAATCACGTTCCGTATCTCGCTGTCACGTCCGATAACAGGATCGAGCTTGTTCTGACGCGCGAGCTCGACGAGATCCTGACCGTACTTTTTCAGCGCGTCGTAGGTTCCCTCCGGGTTATCGGTGGTGACACGGGTGTTGCCCCTTACCGTGCGCAACACTTCAAGGAATTTGTTCTTTGTGATCCCGAACAGATCGAATATCTCGCGTGTTTTCTCCTTTGCCTTCTCGATAAGACCGATGAACAGGTGCTCGACGGAGATGTACTCGTCGCCCATGTGCTTTGCTGTCTCCTCGGCTTCGTTGAGCGCCCTGTCGGTGTCCTGCGTGATATAGACTTCATCTGCGCGTCTTCCGGAGCCTGTCACCTTGGGCAGCCTTGCAACGCATTTCTCCGCCTGATCGCGCACCGCAGACGCGTCTATTCCCATTTTTACTATCAGCTCGGGTATCAGCCCGTCCTCATTTGAGAGCAGGGCGAGCAGCAGATGAAGCTGGTCGATCTGCTGATTTGAGTTGGAGATCGCAATGCTCTGTGCCTCCTGTATAACTTCCATTGATTTCTGTGTAAGCTTGTTCGTATTCATATATATCCCTCTTTTCTTTTTATCTTATAGGTATAAAATAGCATTTTTGCAGTTTCGCGGCTGCACTAAATCATCGGCATATTGCCGGCGTAGTATTCCCCATACCGCTTGCGGACAAGCGCCTGTGCCTTTGCGTGATCGGAGCAGTTCGCGAAATACAGCTTGATTATTTCGTCGAACATCTTGATATACTCCGAAAGCGCGGCGGCAATGCCATCGTCGGTAAGCCTGTGTTTGTCCGGCGGGAGACAGAATGTTCGTGTGAGCTTCCCGCCGCCGGTCTCGTAGGTTATGCCGTCGGGAAAATGCCCGATTATGTGCTCCCGTTCGAGCCGCATCCATATATCGGTGAAGCGCTCGAACTCGCCGATAAGGCTTTCCGACTGCGTGCGCAGCGAGACCTTCAGCTTTCCTATGCTGCTGTCGAAGCTCCGGTAAAGCTCTATCCCGTAGCGAATGACGGGCTTGTACTTGTATTGCAGAGCCGAGCGTATCGCAAGCGCGGAATCCGACGGTCTCGGCATTATCCGGAAGATATCGCCGTTCATGAGCTGCTCTATCTCGGAGAAAATGTCACTCATTCGCTTTTCGGGTGTGGTGTACGACACCGCCTCCGCAAGCACGCCGTTAATAAACGCCGATCTGCTCATTCCAGCTCTGTAAGCGGCTCTGTCCACTGCCGCCACTACCTCGTCCGACAGCACAAGGCTGTAAACGCTTTTATTCATCGGCTCACCTTCTTTCGTTTATGTGCGGTATTACTGTTTACAATGTCATTATAGCACTTGCTTAATAATTTGTCAATAGTTTTATATAATTTTTATTACGAGTTATTGAAAAATATCTCTTGAATTGACTTTTTTGAATTAAATATTGATTTTTTATGGGAAATGTGGTATCATTTAATTGCGACGTAATTAAATAATAGCTGTATAAGTTCATCTTCAAGCGGGTATTTTTACTATGGTAAAAATGCTGGCTCACTTTTTCGTACTTCCTTGGAGATGTTGATTATACAGCAAATGCGAAAATTTAATTGCGTCGCGGCATAGAGCTGCATTTTTCGGCGTGCAGCCCTGTGCTGCGCGCTTTTTTGTTTTCGCGGAAACAACAAGGAGGACAAAAATATGTCAAAATTCAAGAAAATGACAGCGGTTCTGCTGTCAGTAGTAATGTTTGTGTGCTGTTTCACGGTGCAAGCGGTGGCTTATGAAGAATATGAGTACAAAGATTACACTTGTCAAGTGAATTATGACGGGAACATTACCATAAGAAAATATTATGGCAACGATAGCAAGGTTGTTATTCCGGCAACGATCAAAGGTAAAAAGGTTACGGGAATAGATACTAATAGTTTCGCAAATAATGATAAAATAAAGTCGGTTACTATTCCCAAAAATGTTACAAATATTAGTTCGGGTGCTTTTTATAAATGTAAGAATTTAACGACGGTATCTCTTCCAAGTACGTTGGAAAGCATACACGACCTTGCTTTTAGTGGTTGCACATCTTTATATAATATAAACCTGCCGGCAAACCTATGTGAGATTCATAGTTATGCTTTTAGCAATTGTACTTCATTAAAAACAATTACGATACCTTCAAAAGTTGAATCGATCGGTGATTATGCATTTGAGGGTTGCACCTCATTAAGAACTGTTAATATCAATTACGGTCTTAAGAAAATAGGTTGGAGAGCGTTTGCAAACTGTACCTCTCTCAAATCTGTGAGAATTCCTGAATCGGTAACAAATATAGATAGCTATGCATTAGGTTATGTTGAAAAAGACTGGAGAACAACTAAAGTAAACGGGTTTAAGATATACAGCTGCGATAATTCGGTTGGCAAAAAGTATGCCCGTGAAAATGAATTTCCTCTTGTTATTGTACCCAGCACTATGAAGAACATAAAAATCTCCAAGACCTCAACATCGGTTACATTTTCATGGTCAAGAGATGAAGATGCCAAAGGCTATATTATTGAACAGTATGTTGGTTCAAAATGGAAAGAAATTAAGAAGATCACTAATAATAAAACCACTAAATATACAGTTACAGGTTTAAAATCCAATACAAAGTACAAATTCAGACTTAAAAGCTATGCTATGAACGGTAAAAATGAGTTGTATAGCTATGTAACCACTTACAGTGTTACTACACCTAAAAAATAATAGTCAGTCCCGCAGGAGTGCCGAACTCCCGCGGGGCTGTTTTTGTTCCGCAAAAATCTCTGTAACACTTTCCCGCGAACGGAATAAACTGTAATCAGACGGGAAGGAGTGAGCGGAATGAGACACAGGAGACACAGACCGAACTGCGTACTTTGCGCGGTGTCGGCGTTGCTGATAACGGGCGGGGCGGTGTGGCTGTGCTTCTTGTCGTACCGCTTCCTGCTGATATTCCTTGCCGTGCTGCTGATAGCGGCTGGACTGCTGCTCAAAAGAAACTGCAAGTGAACGGAGGCGCGATATGAAAGTATTTGTAATGAAAAGCCCGAAGCCGCTCGCGTGGATATTCAGGCTGTTCTTCGGAGTCAAAAAGCAGGCGATGTAGCTACATAAATGTGCCGGACGCTTCTTTCGGGCGTCCGGTTCGCATTTCATAAAAACCGCTTTACATTTATAATTCTTTGTGGTATAATTACAGTATATTATCGCAAAGGGGTTGTTTGAATGTACGCAATGAAGCTGACCGCGCCGTGCAAGGACTATATCTGGGGCGGCACAAGGCTGCGCGACGAGTACGGCAAGAAGTCGGACGCGGATAAAGTTGCCGAGAGCTGGGAGCTTTCCTGCCACAAGGACGGCAAGAGCGTTATCGAAAACGGTGAGTACGCCGGAAAGACGCTTGACGAATACATCGAAAAAGAGGGAAAGCAGGTGCTCGGAACGAACTGTGAGCGCTTCGAGTATTTCCCGATACTCATAAAACTGATAGACGCAAAGGATAACCTCTCGGTTCAGGTCCACCCTGACAACGAGTACGCTCTGCGTGTCGAGGGTGAGTACGGCAAGACCGAGATGTGGTACATCGTTGACTGCGAGGAGGGCGCGGAGCTTCTCTACGGCTTCAAGCACGAGATCACCCGTGAGGAATTTGCCGAGCGCATAAAGAACAACACACTGCTCGAAGTCACGAACAATGTTCCCGTGCATAAGGGCGATGTGTTCTTTATCGAAAGCGGCACTCTGCACGCTATCGGCAAGGGAATACTTATCGCCGAAATACAGCAGAACTCGAATACCACCTACCGTATCTACGACTACGGCAGAGTGGGCAAGGACGGCAAGCCCCGTGAGCTTCACATTGAGAAGGCGTGCGAGGTGACGAAGCTGATACCGCCGACGCGTCCCACGAAGCCGCAGGGCGAAAAGCAGGACAAGGGCGGGTACAGCGAAACTCTGCTCGCGACGAGCGAATATTTCAACGTGAACAAGCTCGATGTGCAGTCCGAGGCTGCTCTTGAAGCAACGGAAGCATCGTTCAATTCGCTGCTCGTGCTTTCCGGCAGCTTCAAGCTCGGTGACCTGACGCTCGGCAAGGGCGACAGCTGCTTTATCCCGGCTGGTTACGGAAAGTACATGATAAGCGGAACGGGAGAGATCATACTGACGGATATTGTCTGAACACGATTGTGAATGAAACATAGCGAGGGGGAGTCAGATGAAGTATTATATTGGTATAGATATCGGCGGTACGAACATTTCCACCGGTGTAGTTGACGAAGCGTACAATATTATAGGTAAAAGCAAGGTAAAGACTGACAAGAAAAGACCCTACGAGGAAGTTATTAAGGATATAATTGAAAGCGTGAAGCTCGCCGTCGCAGACGCGAAAGTCGAAATGGACGACGTGCGCTGGATAGGTGCGGGCTGCCCGGGAACCTGCAATGCAGAGACCGGTCTGGTAGAATATGCGAACAATCTCGGCTGGAACAACGCTCCGCTACTCTCCGACATTGAGAACGCTTTCAGGAAAAAGACATACATCGACAATGACGCGAACGCGGCGGCTTACGGCGAGTATCTCGCGGGTGCCGCGAAGGGTGCGAAGAATGCGGTTATCATCACGCTCGGCACGGGTGTCGGCGCGGGTATCATCATAAACGGGAAGATCTTCTCCGGCACGAACTACGCGGGCGGCGAGATCGGGCATACCGTTATCGTGCTTGACGGCTATCCGTGTACCTGCGGGCGCAGGGGATGCTTTGAAGCCTACGCGTCGGCAACGGGGCTTGCGAGAATGACGCAGGAGGCTATCGAGCAGAACCCCGGCGGCACGATGCACCAGCTTGTTGAAGCGGACGGACGTGTGAGTGCGAGAACTGCGTTCAACGCGGCGAAAATGATGGACGACGTGGGACAGGCGGTAGTTGACCGCTATATCAAGGCGCTCGCGTGCGGTATTACGAACACGATCAATATATTCCAGCCGGATATCCTGTGCATCGGCGGCGGTGTCTGCAACGAGGGCGATAATCTTCTGAAGCCGCTTAAAAAGCTCGTCGCTGAGCAGGTATATTCAAAGAACAGCGCCAAAAATACCGAGATCTGCATTTGCAGCCTCGGCAACAACGCCGGTATCATCGGTGCCGCAATGCTCGGAAAGAGTGCAGAGAGCGGGATCATAAAATCCGTACTCGGCAAGATAAATCAATAAATATCAATATGTATGCAGCCTTTATATACTGTATCATTTTCCCGCCGCTTTTTTAAAAAGCGGCGCAGAGTAAGAGCTCGAGAGAGGGACAGCGTCCCTCTCTCGTCCGCGAAAGCGGGGACAAGGAGGACAAGCAATGAGAAGCGATCTCTTAAAGGACGGCGTGACCAGACTGCCGCACCGCTCGCTGCTGAAAGCGCTTGGACTTACCGACAGCGAGATGAAGAAGCCGTTTATCGCGGTAGTAAGCGCCGCAAGCGACTATGTGCCGGGGCATATGCACCTGCAGGGGCTTGCGCAGGCGGTCAAGGACGGAATACGCAATGCCGGAGGGATCCCGTTCGAGTTCTGCACGATCGGCGTGTGTGACGGTCTTGCAATGAACCACAACGGCATGAGATATTCGCTTTCGTCCCGTGAGCTTATAACCGACAGCATCGAGGTAATGCTTACCGCGCACCCGCTTGACGGCGCGGTATTTATCCCGAACTGCGACAAGATCGTCCCCGCTATGATACTCGCGGCTGCGAGGCTGAACATACCCTCGATCTTCGTCAGCGGCGGCCCCATGAGCCCGGGAAAGGTCTGCGGCAAGCGCGTCGGCTTGTCCGAGACATTTGAGGTTGTCGGACAGTACGCCGACGGCAAGGTCACCGACGAGGAGCTTCTCGAATGGGAGAACAAGTCCTGCCCTACCTGCGGCTCATGCTCCGGTATGTACACCGCGAACTCGATGAACTGTCTTACCGAGGCTGTCGGACTCGCGCTTCCGTTCAACGGCACCGAGCCTGCCGTATCATCGGCGCGCCGCCGTCTCGCAAAGGAAACGGGCGAACGCGCAGTCGGGCTTGTAAAGGAGAATATCCGTCCCCTTGACATACTGAAAAGACGCAATATTCTGAACGCGCTCGCAACCGACATGGCGATCGGCGCGTCGTCGAACACCGTCCTGCACCTGCTCGCGATAGCACATGAAGCAAAGGCTGATATCTCGATAGACGATATCGATGCAATGAGCCGCAGAATACCGCAGATATCCAAGCTCAACCCCGCAAGCAGTATTTTTATCGAGGATATGAACGAGGTTGGCGGTATTCAGACTGTTCTGAATGAGCTCGCGAAGAAAGATCTCATAGACCTTGACGCGCTTACGGCGACCGGAACACAGCGCGAACGTCTCGCGAATGCGAAGTCGGCGGACGGAACGGTCATCCACCCGATCGAAAAGCCTATCCGCGCAGACGGCGGTATCGCGATCTTAAAGGGCAATCTCGCTCCCGAGGGCGCAGTCGTAAAGCAGGGTGCAGTAAAGCAGGAAATGATGGACTTCACCGGTACAGCGAAGGTATTCGACGGCGAGCAGGAAGCGTATGACGCTATCCTGAACGGCGGCATACAGGCGGGCGATGTGGTTGTTATACGCTACGAGGGACCGAAGGGCGGACCGGGAATGCCGGAAATGCTGTCACCTACCGCAGCTATTGCGGGCAAGGGGCTTGACGGCAGTGTTGCGCTTATCACGGACGGACGTTTCAGCGGTGCGAGCCGCGGCGCGTCGGTAGGTCATATCTCCCCCGAAGCAGCCGAGGGCGGGCTTATCGCCTTCATCGAGAACGGTGATAAGATACATATAGATATCCCGAGCCGCAGCATTGAGCTGCTCGTTCCCGAGGACGAGATCGCAAAGCGTAAGGAAAAGGGCATACTTCCTCCGAAGACGCTCACCGGCTATCTGAAGCGCTACGCAAAGCAGGTGCGCAACGCAAGCGTAGGCGCGGTTTTCGAGGATTGAGAACGCCGTCGGAACTGCACCTATATATTTTACTATTGACAAAACACATATAATGTGATAAAATAAACACGAACTTCGCGTTCGTGTTTATTTCGTCAGTGTAAGCGAGCGGCGGGTCGCCGCTGACAGTCCGCGGTTATATTCTTCAACCGACCGGTGCAGTGGTCGTATTATGTTATTCTCTGCTGCGGTAAATCGGAATTTGCGCCGAAGCCGGCGCGGGCATTCCGCGGTTATTTTCTTCAACCGACAGTTGCAGTGGTCGTATTATGTTATTCTCTGCTGCGGTAAATCGGAGTTTTGTGGAGCACACGAGGTGATTTTTATGATAAGAAAAATGAAAGAGGAAGATCTGCAACAGTGTGGAGTGATATATGCTAAGGCGTTTCCTATAGAATATTGGGGGATTGATTGGAACCCTGATAATGCAAAAGAATATTTATCGGATTATTACGAGCAGAAAAA
>JAFPUE010000051.1 GCA_017395555.1 Ruminiclostridium sp.
CGCCTGCGGTGTGAAGCGATAGCTGTCGTGCTTGAACTCGAAGTACGGATTATTCCCGTCGTAATCGAGCTGCGGCGCGTCACCCGGTTGAAGCTTCCAGTCATCCGTGCTATTCATGTGAAGCGAGCTTCTGTTTTCACAGTTTATGCTCTTGCCGTTGAGCTGATTGAGCGTGTACTGCATGATATCGGACGGAGCCTTGTCCTCGGTCTTGGCGGGGAGCTTGTCGTCGTCTTCCCCGGCGATTGCGGCGACTTTTGCCGTCGTGGTTGTCTCCGGAGCGGGTGTTACCTCACTGACGCTTGCGGTTGTGCCGGTAGGCTCTGTATCTGCGGGCTGTGCTGTGCCGGTATTGCAGCCGGACAAAAGAAGTGCCGCACACAGCGCAAAGCTGATATATTTTGCTTGTTTTTTCATTTTGGTCAATTCCTCCCCAAAAGATCTTTACGGCAGGACACCGTAAAGAAGGTTTCCAAAAGCGCGCACGGACGCGCGCATAAAAGAAACCTTCAATATATAAGACGCTTTTTTCTTCCAAAAGTTGCACTTATCAGTAAACTTTTTCGTAATTATCGCCAACCCCACTGCATTTCTGTCTGCCGCTGCCCGCTGAACGATCTCTGAAATACAGCATCAGGTTTATCGGAAGTTTCTCTAATGCGCGCTTTTGGAAACTTCCTTACGGCATCGTGCCGTAGGGTGTCCAGCCCACTTTTCCAAGGGGGGCCGGCGGGGGATGAGGGTCGCGGCAGGAAGCCGCGAGTAGGCTGCCAAAGGCGCGCACGATGCGCGCATAAAAAGCAGCCGAAGCAGAGCCCCCTCTTAAAAATCTCAAAGCATCTCTCTGCCTCTCAAAGTCTCTCTCAGCCTAATATCTTCTTGGCGAAGTCAACTGTGTCTTTGGCATCTTTGGCGTAGCAGTCGGCTCCGATAGCGTCGGCGTAGTCCTGTGTGAGGACGGCACCGCCGACTACGACTTTGCAGTCGTGACCGCTTTCGCGGAGAAGGCGGATCGTCTGCTCCATTGCGCCCAGTGTCGTGGTCATGAGGGCGCTGAGCCCGACGAGCTTAACATCATGCTCTATTGCCGCTTCGACTACCTTCTGCTCGGGAACGTCCTTGCCGAGATCAATGACAGTGTAGCCGTAGTTTTCAAGTAACGTCTTTACGATATTCTTTCCGATATCGTGAATATCACCCTTGACCGTCGCGAGCACGATCTTGCCCTTGCTTATGCGGGCAGTCCCACTCATCTTCTCCTTTATCGCCGTGAAGCACGCCTGCGCCGCATTTGCGGACAATATCAGCTGCGGGAGGAATATACGGTTCTTGCCGAAATCGTCGCCTGCACGGTCAAGCGCAGGGATAAGCTCATTGTTGATTATATCCATTGCGTCCTCGCCCGCTTCGAGACGCTGCTTCGTGAGCATCTGCGCATCCTGATCGAGACCCTTTTCTATCGCGTAGGAAAGCGTGACCTCGGCTTTCGGGACAACGGGCTTCTTTGCCGTCTCGCCGCCGAAGCGCTCGATAAAGCCCACCGCGTTCTCGTCGTGCGCGGCAAGCACGCGGTACGCGAAAACAGCGCCCGACATAGCGGTAATATTCGGGTTGATGATCGGCAAGTCAAGTCCGCATTCGAGTGCCATTGACAGGAATGTGCTGTTTATAAGCTCGCGCGTCGGGAGTCCGAAGGAAATGTTCGACACGCCGAGAACGGTGTGCATCCCGAGCTTTTCCTTGACTGCACGAACAGCGTGAAGCGTCTCATAGACCGCCTTCTGCTCCGTGCTGACGGTGAGGGTAAGACAGTCTATGAAAATATCGCTTTTCGGTATGCCGTATTCTGCGGCTTTGGCGGCTATGCGCTCCGCTATCGCTACGCGCTGCGCCGCTTTCGGCGGTATTCCGTTCTCGTCGAGAGTAAGTCCGACTACCGACGCGCCGTACTTCTTCACTATCGGCAGTATGCGCTCCATTACGGCAAGCTCGCCGTTGACGGAGTTCACTATCGCCTTTCCGTTGTAAACGCGCAGAGCCGCTTCTATAACATCGGGCTTGGTGCTGTCTATCTGGAGCGGGAGGTCTGTGATGCCCTGCAGCGCCTTTACAACGCGCACCATCATTTCCTTCTCGTCTATCTCCGGCAGACCGACGTTCACATCGAGGATATCGGCGCCCGCGGATATCTGCTCAAGCGCCTGATTAAGTATATAGTTTATATCGTTATTGCGCAGCGCTTCCTTGAACAGCTTCTTACCCGTCGGGTTTATGCGCTCGCCGATTATTTTAGGGCAGGTTATATCTACGGTGCGGCTGTAGCTGCACACGGAAGATACCTCCGGGCGGGCGGCTCTCGGGACGGGTGTATGGAGCGCGAGCATTTTTTTCAGATCGCGTATATATTCGGGGGTGGTTCCGCAGCAGCCGCCGTAGCCCTTCACGCCCATTTTCGTGTACTTTATGCAGTCGTAAACGTACTTTGCGGAGGATACGCTGTACTCGCCGGTAGCCGGATCGGGAAGTCCCGCGTTTGCCTTGACCATTATCGGCAGATCGGTGTAGTGCGTCATTTCCTCGACTATGCCGTAAAGCTCGTCGGGCGCGAGGGAGCAGTTCACGCCGATCGCGTCGGCACCGTGACCGGTGAGAGTGAGGGCTGCCGAGGACGGCAGACAGCCTGTGAATGTGCGCCCGTTCTTCTCGAAGGACATGAACGTGAACACCGGCAGATCGGAGTTCTCCTTTGCCGCGAGCAGTGCCGCTTTGATCTCGTACAGATCGGTCATAGTCTCGATCATTATAACATCGGCGAGGTCACGCCCCGCAACGATGATCTCCTTAAATATATCGTAGGCATCCTCGAACGAGAGAGTTCCCGCAGGTTCAAGGAGCTGCCCGGTGGGGCCGACATCGAGCGCAACAAGGGCATTTGTGCCTTCGGCGGCACTGCGGGCAATCGACAGCGCCTTTTGCACGACTTCGGCGGTGGTGTACTGCGTTTTGGCGAGCTTTAAGCGGTTCGCGCCGAAGGTATTGGCGTTGACGATATCCGCACCGGCTTCGATGTACGAGCGATGGATCGCCTCAACGTCGTCGGGTCTGACGAAATTCATTATCTCGGAAGTCTCGCCGGGCTTCATTCCGCGCTTCTGGAGCTCGGTACCGAAGCCGCCGTCGAGTATCACATACTGCTTTTTCAGCAGCTCTCTGACTTTATTTTCTGACACAGAAAACAACCCTTTCTATTAATTAAGAATTGCGGCGGACGCGCCGCAGCGTTTTGCGAAGCTACATTCTTCTATCGACAGGTGCAGCCCTGCACGATGCAGTGGTAGTTGTCGCCAAAAGTGCGTACGGAAGCGCACATAAAAAGCGACAACGACACCTCGGTTAGCTATACTCTGATATTTAACAAACGGAGTCTCTACCCTCTGCACACGCCACCGCCCGATCTGAAAGCGCATCTGCCGCGCATACTGCACGCGGCACAGCCGCGCACGCCCTTGCTCTGCTCTTTGTCGGAGACACCGATGAGAGCGGTGACGGATTTGCGCGGGATAAGGATATTGCTTTCGGTGACGGTGAGACCGATCAGCTTGTCGGCGTTCAGGAACCTTATGATTTCGGGCTGAATATCGATCGGGTAATCGCCGTAGCCGGGGCTGAAACGCCAAGTGAAAAAACCGCCGACTTCGTCGTGCAGGCGTGTTTCGAGCGCATCGCAGAACGCCTCGGTCATGGCACTCGCGAGCGCATCAAGAACGAGCGCATACGCCATGTTGCGAATCTCGGCGGTGCGTATCAGCTTGTCCGCTTCGCTGCCGAGGGTGGCGGCAAAGAATATAACTCGGCTGCTTTCCGCAAGATGTGCGGCAATACCGTCACCTTTAAGCAAAGACTCAGCAGCGGTCTTTTCCACTATCCGATAGCAGTCACGCGGGTGCGATACGGCGGAAAGCTCGTCGTATCCCTTGTCCACAAGCCCGGCTGTCGCTTCGTCAGGCTCTTTGCCGCGGTAGCCGAGATACCGCAGAGCCTCCTTCTTTACATCTATCACAGCAGCTTCTCGATTATGCCGACGATCTTTCGTGCGACGTAGGGATTGTTCATCGTGTAGAGGTGTATGCCGTCAACGCCGTTTGCGAGCAGATCGGTTATCTGATCCGCAGCGTAGGCGATACCCGCGTCTATGAGTGCTTCGGGACGGCTTTCGTACTTTGTGACCATACGCACGAACTTCTGCGGGAGGCTTGCACCGCACATTGTCACCATGCGCTCTATCTGCGACTTGCTCGTAACGGGCATTATTCCCGCCGAGATCGGTACATTTATCCCCGCTATGACTGCCTTTTCGCGGAAATCGTAGAAAAACGCGTTGTCGAAGAAGAGCTGCGAAATGAGCTCCTCCGCGCCCGCGTCAACCTTTCTGCGCAGGTTCAGGATATCCGCGGTAAGGCTCTCCGCCTCGGTGTGACCTTCGGGATAGCACGCGCCGGAAATGCCGATATTGTCATACTTGCTGTGCTCGCGGATAAATGTTATCATATCGCTTGCGTGCTTAAAGTCGGTCTTGGGCGGCACATTCGGGTTGATGTCGCCGCGCAGGGCGAGAATGTTCTCTATGCCCGCCTCCGCGAAGCTGTCCATTACCGTAAGAACTTCCTCCTTCGAGTTGTTCACGCAGGTGATGTGCGCCATTGTCTCTATCCCGCAGTCGTTCTTGATGTGCGCGGCAATGTCACGCGTGAAGGTGTTGGCGGTGTTGCCGCCCGCTCCGTAGGTAACGCTGATGTACGCGGGCTTCATTCCCGCAAGCTCGTCAACGGCGGCGGTTATCGACTCGACACCGCTGTCCTTCTTCGGCGGGAAGACCTCGAACGAGAGTACGGGCTTGCCGCTTTTGAATAATTCCGAAATTTTCATGTTGTTCCCTTTCCGTTTATCCTTGTATTTCTAAGTATCCACCCGAACTGCTTATAGAAGTCGTTGAAGCACTTCTCACATACCCAGTACTGCCCGTCCGGCGTGACATACCCCTCCGAGGAACAGCCCGGAGTGCCGTCCGCGTCCTTCATGAACTTGTGCCAGCAGAACACGCAGTGCTCGTGATCGTCGCCGTCATACTTCCTGCGTTCGAGCTCGGCGCTCATGAGGAAGTCCTCCTGCCCCGTGATGCGCCAGTCGTTCTTAAAATCTTCTATATTCATAGTTTCTTTCCGTTATATGTTATCGTGACCTTGTCGGCATTCGCTCCGGAAAGATCGTTGCCGAGATCCATTTCCGTCCAGTCCGACTTGTGTATGCGCACGTTGACCGTAAGCGTATCGCCGCCGGCAAGTGTTCCGGACGACTTTATCGTGCATTTCGTGTCTGTCTTGTCACCGGACGCTTTGGCGAACGAGCCGGAGATCGTGTCGGTGCAGGCCTGATAGCTGCTGCCCTGAATGTCGGCGTAGTCGCACTCGAACACGATGTCACCGCCGCCGTCGTTCGTGAAGAAGTAGTCCGCTGTGAGCTTCGAGAGGTCAATGCCGGTGCTGCCGGTATTCGTGATCTTCAGCGAGAAAGCAATTGTGTTGCCCTTGCCGGTTGCCTGCTGCTGTTCGAGGCTGACGCTTACCGTTCCCTTGTCGGAGACCTGCACGGCAGGATCGTTGTTCACGGTGCCGGAGCCGGTATAACCGCCGCCGCTGTTTCCGCCTGTGCTGCCGCCGTTACCGGAACCGCCGTTGTTCGATGCGGGCTTTATATCCTTGATAGCGTCACCGGTGTTGCTTTCGTTCGGCTCGGTGCCGAATACGAGCTTGTCGCCCTCATAAAGCGCCATATTCAGTGCCTTGGTGAGCGTTCCCGACGGCACCTGACAAACATCTATATACGACGGGTCATTTGAGCTGTCCCATATGCCCTTGGTGTTGCGTATGCGGAACTGCACTTCCTTCTTGTACGCGTCCTGACTGCCGGGATATATCTTGGTGCCGGAGAAGTCGATTGCTACATAGTACAGGTTCTTTGCATCGTTCCAGCAAAGCACGTCGCTTGCAGAGCCGCCCTGCATATAATTCGTGGACACCACGAGATCCTTCGCGCTTCCGCCCGCCGCCTTTATCTCCGAAATATCGAAGAAGTAACAGAGCTTAAGATCATCGGTGACACGCGCAGGGAACGCGGTCTTGTTGTAAACGAGCGCCTTGATCTCGACAAAATCCTCGCCGTTCACATTTATGGTAGCGTCCGCGTAAAGCTCGTCGTCGGGAGTCTCAACCGCGCCGAAGTTCTTCAGCGTCTTGCCGCCGTACTGCGCGTACAGCTTGGCAAGAGCGCCGGTAAAGCCGGCGTTGTAGTCGCAGGCGACTTCGTTGTTGACATAGTTGTTACGGTCATCGGAGTAGCTGTCGTCACGATTGGGACCGCCGACAAGCGCGCCGTAGAGGATATGGCGGTTGTCCGCAGGATCGCCGATGTTGTTGGTGTAGGAGCCGTGCGCGGTTCGGTGGTGAGGGTTCTTCGGGGAGTTCTCGCCGTAGCCCACTACGAAGCTCCTGCCGCTGCTGCCGAGAGCGTAGTCTATCTGCTGCTTCGCGAATGCCTTGTATTTCTCCGCCTTCTCCGCGGGGCAGTTCTTGCTCTCGGAGTACGAAAGCGCCACGAAAGCCGTTGTTGTCGCGTATCTTAACGCGCCCCACTGATCGAGGTACGCCAGACCGCCGGGAGTTTTATATATCTCGTTTACCCAGTAATCGAGGTGCTTTTCAAGTATCTTTCTCACCTTTTCGCTGCCGGTCTCCTTTGCGAGCAGGCACGCCGTACCGAAGCTCTTGTCGTCCCAGCAGAGCGCCCATGTCGGGTCACCGCCGTCGCCGAGATAGGTCTTCGCCTTGACGAGATAGGACGAGTCGCCTGTCGCCTTATAGAGCCAGAACGACGCGAACGAAAGCTCGTCGTTGAAGCCGCCGAACGAGGTATAGAAGCCGTTGGCCGCAGTGTAGCCCTTGTCGGACTGTACAGTCTCGGCGTAGATGTAAAGCTCCTTCGCGTGACGGGTGCAGAGCTCGGCGTAAGCGGGATCGGTGTCCTTGAACACGACAGCGCAGGAAGCGAGAGATGCCGCCGTGCCTGCCGCGACTGCGGAGCCGCCGTTGTTGAGATCGACTTTGTACGACGGACGGTTCATCTGCGCCTCGACGCACTCAACCGGTCCCCACCAGCCGTGATCGGCATTGCCGTCGCCAACCTGATAATAGTAAACGTTCGGCTCGGGGTGGCACTTTATGAAGTAGTCGTTGCCCCAGCGTATATTGTCGAGTATGTATTGCAGCTGCCCGCTTTCCTCGTAAGCGGCGCAGTTTTCGTAAACTGACCACGCAAGCAGCGAAGTCGTGTAAGACATCGGAAGATTGAACTTCACGTTGTCTCCCGCGTCGAGGAAGCCGCCGGTAAGATCGAGCCCGGCATCCTTGCCGTCATTGAGGCAGGAGTCGCCGCGCCAGTTGCAGCGGGAATTGTCAGGGAGCTTTCCGGAGCGCTGGAGGTCATAGAACATTATGGATTTCTGGAGCGCCTCACCGTAGTTGAAATCCGAGGTGCCTTCCCTGCCCTCATACTCGCCGGAATTTGCGGAAAGCCCCGCTTTTACGGTGGGAGCGGACGGCTTTGTCGTAGCTGCCGGCTCCGTCGCCGCAGTTGTTCCGGGTGTAGCAGCTGCCGCGGTATCCGCCGTAGTGCCGGCTGTCGTCCCGGCAGTCGTTGTGCCGGAGGTGCCGTCTGTCTGTGAGGTACCCGCAGTTGTGCCGGAAGTCGTACTCTCCGACTCGGTACCGCCGGATGAAGCTCCCGTCGATGTATCCGAGGACTGCTCCGCCGATGTTGTACCGAAGGTGTCCTGCGAGGAAGCGGACGAGGTGTTCTCCGTTGCTTCCGACGAGCTTTCGGAGGCGGAAACGGTCTGTGTATCCGTCGCGGGTGTGCTGTTCTGTGCGCAGCCGGACAGCATGACAGCCGCGGCTGCCGCTACAGAAAAAAATCTCAATTTATTGGTCATAATTATATCCTTTCTGTATGAGTTATAATATGCCATTTTTGATTATACCATATACATATGAAAATTGCAATAGAAGAAGGATAAAAAGAAGCAGATGAAAGCAACGGAGATAGCTTCGGAGGCGCGGGCTCCGCGCTTATACCACTAAACCGATTATCGATCAATAAAATATCATACAAAATAGTCTTTATACGACAAAAAACTTTGATTTTCTCTTGCATTTTGCCGTTCTTTGCTGTATAATAGTATAGTTAAATAAAAACAGTACTTTTGTGCGTGAAAGGAACCGAAGAAAATGAAAAATACAACCAAAGGTATAATATCGGCTTGCATTGCAGCTGCCGTACTTATTATCGCGGGCTGCGGTCAGAGCAGCTCACCCGCTCCCGCTTCAACAGCCTCCGCACAGTCAGAGGGCGGCTCCGCTATCCCGAACACCGTGTTCAGCGCAGACGATCTTGCCGGCAAGGTAATCGGCACACAGATCGGCACCACCGGCTGGATATTCGCCGGAGACGTCGAGAACGCGGAAGTAGAAGCATATAACAAGGCGGCGGACGCTATACAGGCGCTCAAGCAGGGCAAGGTAGATGCCGTTATCATCGACAGCGAGCCCGCGAAGGTGTTCGTTGACAAGAACACCGATCTCACTATCCTCAGTGACCCGTTCGTGGAGGAAGAATACTCCATAGCCTACAAGATCGGCAACGACGAGCTCGGCAAGAAGATCGACGATGCGCTCATGGCTATAAAAGCCGACGGAACGCTCGACACTATCGTTTCCCATTGGATAGGCGACGATCCTGATCACGTTTCCTACACACCCGACAGCTCCGTTGCAAGAAGCGGCAAGCTCATAATGGCGACAAACGCGGAGTTCCCGCCCTATGAGAGCATGGAGAGCGGCGAGATCGTCGGTATAGACGTTGATATGATGCGCGCGGTCTGCGACAGGATCGGCATGGAGCTGGAGATCGAGAATATGCAGTTTGACTCCATTATCGCGGCGGTAAACTCCGGCAAGGCAGATGTGGGCGTTGCGGGAATGTCGGTAACTCCCGAGAGACAGAAGAACGTCAGCTTCACACAGGGCTACGCGACATCTACACAGGTCATCGTCGTAAGAAAGTAAAGAAGTGACAGATAGCAGGAGCCGGCTATGACCGGCTTTTGCGGTAATTATACGCTATATTCGGAAGGCGGTTCGGTAATTGGACGAATTTTTACAGAAGCTCAACGACACGTTTATCGTTGACGATAGGTGGAAATACCTCACAAACGGTCTAAAGACCACCCTTATCATAACCCTGTTCGCGGTAATGCTGGGTATGGCGCTCGGCTTTATTGTCGCGGTCATTCGCGCTACGCACGACAAGACCGGCAGGCTCAAAGTCCTTAACTTCATATCGAAGATATATCTTACGGTAATAAGAGGAACGCCGGTAATGGTGCAGCTCCTTATAATCTACTACGTTATTTTCGCTTCGGTAAGGATAGACAAGACGCTCGTCGGCATACTCGCATTCGGTATCAACTCCGGCGCTTATGTCGCGGAAATAGTACGCTCGGGTATAATGTCCATAGACGGCGGACAGTTTGAAGCAGGCGCGAGCCTCGGTATGAACTACAACAAGACCATGACGTTCATTATCCTCCCGCAGGCGTTCAAGAATGTATTACCCGCGCTCGCAAACGAGTGCATCGTACTTCTGAAGGAGACCTCCGTTGCGGGCTATATTGCGCTCGAAGACCTCACAAAGGGCGGAGATATCATACGAAGCGTCACCTACGAGGCTTTCCTGCCGCTTATTGCCGTCGCGCTCATCTATCTGGTGATAGTAGTCGGGCTCAGCTCACTTGTCGGCAGACTCGAAAGGAGGCTGAAGAAGAGTGATCGAGGTTAAGGGACTCAAAAAATCGTTCGGCTCACTGGAGATACTCAAAGGCATCGACACCACTATCGAAAAGGGCGAGAAAGTCGTTGTGATAGGACCTTCGGGCTCCGGAAAAAGTACATTCCTGCGCTGCCTGAATATGCTCGAAAAGCCCACCGCGGGCTCGGTAATATTCGAGGGCAGCGATCTTACAAAAATGAGCGAGAAGCAGCTCTACAAGGTTCGCGAGAAAATGGGAATGGTTTTCCAGCACTTCCACCTGTTCCCGCACCTGACGATACGGAAGAACCTCACTCTCGCGCCCGTAAAGCTTGGGCTCATGACAAAGGAGCAGGCAAACGAGAGCGCGGAGATAATGCTGAAAAAGGTAGGACTTTATAACAAGGCGGAGAGCTACCCGAATATGCTCTCCGGCGGGCAGAAGCAGCGTATCGCTATCGCGCGTTCGCTGGTCATGAACCCGGACGTGATGCTCTTTGACGAGCCTACATCGGCACTTGATCCGGAAATGGTGGGCGAGGTGCTGGAGCTTATGAAGCAGCTCGCGAACGAGGGTATGACAATGGTTGTCGTAACGCACGAAATGGGATTTGCCCGCGAGGTAGGCTCCCGCGTTATGTTCATAGACAACGGCGTTATCGCGGAGGAGAATACTCCCGAGAAGTTCTTTGCCGCTCCCGACAGCCCGAGACTAAGGGCGTTCCTCTCAAAGGTGCTCTGATAAAGGGAACGGCTGTATGACAAAAAAACTACGCGGCAATATTATGCTGCTTGCTACCGCGCTTATATGGGGTCTCGCGTTCGTCGCGCAGAGCGACGGCATGAACTATGTCGGGCCGTTTACATACAACGCCACAAGGACGCTGCTCGGCGGCTTCGTGCTCATTCCCGTGATAGCGCTGCTCAAAGCATTGGACAAGCACGGCAAGTCCGACGAAGCACCGCAAAAGAAGGCACCGCTCAGAACCACGATCATCGGCGGGATTTGCTGCGGGATCGTGTTCTTTATCGCGGGCTCGCTCCAGCAGATAGGGATAACCATGACCACGGTGGGAAAAGCCGGATTTATCACCGCGCTGTACATCGTGATAGTGCCGCTGATCGGCGTTATCCTGTACCGTAAGACCTCGCTGAAAATATGGCTTTGCGCGGCTGTGGCGGTGGCAGGATTTTACCTGCTGTGTATAAACGAGGGCTTCTCGGTATCGTCCGGAGATCTGCTCGTGCTGCTTTGCGCGGTATTCTTCGCGGTGCACATCACCGTGATAGACCGATTCAACGCCAAGAACACCGACGGCACTCTTATGTCCTGCATACAGTTTTTCACGGCGGGCATTATGATGCTGGTGTGTATGTTTATATTTGAAAAGCCGGATATTGACGCTATAATGGCGGCGTGGCTGCCGATACTGTACGGCGGCGTTATGTCCTGCGGAGTGGCTTACACGCTCCAGATACTCGGTCAGCGTCACACCGAGCCTACCGTCGCAACGCTGATAATGAGCCTTGAATCCGTATTCGCCGCACTGTTTGGCTGGCTTTTACTGCACGAGACGCTGAGCCTGAAAGAGCTCGCGGGCTGCGCACTTGTTTTTGTTGCAGTGATCTTCGCGCAGATCGACATAAAAGCATTTTCCCACCACAAAACCAAAGCAAAGGAGAACCGTAAATGAAAAAACATCTGAGTAAGATAGTATTCGCACTTATAGTTCTTGCTTACATCGTTGCCTGCTTCATAGCGACACCGATAACACAGGCTATAGGCTCGATGTGGTCTCTGCTTCCTCCGATAGTGGCTATCGGACTTGCGCTCATCACAAAAGAGGTTTATTCCTCGCTTTTCGCCGGAATAATCACCGGCGGCATACTCTACGCGATATCCTCGGATACCGGCTTTGAGGGTGTGTTCGGCACCGTTGTGAACGACGGTCTTATCGCCAATCTTGCCGATTCGTACAATGTCGGCATACTCGTTTTCCTCGTTGCGCTCGGAATCATCGTTGTACTGATGAACAGTGCGGGCGGCAGCCGTGCCTACGGCGAATGGGCTTCCAAGCACATCAAGACCCGCAAGGGCGCGTGCATTTCCACATTCCTGCTCGGTGTAATGATATTTGTTGACGACTATTTCAACTGCCTTACCGTCGGCTCGGTAATGCGTCCCGTTACCGACAGGCACAATGTTTCCCGCGCAAAGCTCGCGTATCTCATAGACGCGACGGCTGCGCCGATCTGCATCATAGCCCCGATATCCTCGTGGGCTGCCGCCGTTGCCGGAACTGTTGAAGGTGTGAACGGCATAAGCCTTTTCGTGCAGACGATACCCTACAACCTCTACGCGCTGCTTACGATTATAATGGTGGTTTACATAGCACTCAGCGACACGGATTTCGGACCCATGAAGCT
Source organism: Ruminiclostridium sp. (assembly GCA_017395555.1). Classification (GTDB taxonomy): domain Bacteria; phylum Bacillota; class Clostridia; order Oscillospirales; family Ruminococcaceae; genus Ruminiclostridium_E. Next base: position 12,346 of record JAFPUE010000051.1, read on the forward strand.
GCACGAGACGAACGCGAGAAACGGTGACATTTTCACGTCAAAAAAGAAGGATTACAGCGATGAAAAAATGCCCGTAAACGAAAAAGGCAAGGTAATAGACCTTATTCTCCCTGTTATCATTCTTATCGTTATGTGCGTTCTCGGTATGATCTATACCGGCGGTTTCTTCTCCGGCGCTGATTTCATATCCGCTTTCGCCGACTGTGACGCGTCCTACGGACTTGCGCTCGGCTCTATCGGTGCGCTGATTATTGATATCATCTTCTTCATGTGCCGCGGCGTTCTCAAATTCAACGAATGTATGAACGGCATAGTAAAGGGCTTCATGCACATGGTACCCGCGATACTGATACTTGTTTTCGCGTGGACGTTAAAGACAATGACATCTATGCTCAGCGCTCCGGAGTTTGTTTCAGGTCTCGTTGAAAGCGCTACCGCGATACAGGTGCTCCTGCCGGTTATCCTGTTCGCCGTTGCAGTCGGTCTCTCGTTCGCTACGGGAACCTCGTGGGGTACATTCGGTATCCTTATCCCGATAGTTACCGGTGTATTCTCCGAAAGCATTTCCACGGCAGTCGAAGCGGGCAACCCTATCCCCGAAATGGTAATAATCTGCATATCCGCCTGCCTTGCCGGTGCTGTCTGCGGTGACCACTGCTCGCCTATCTCCGATACGACGATCATGTCTTCCACCGGTGCGCAGTGTGACCACGTCAACCACGTCTCCACACAGATACCCTACGCAATGCTCGTCGCCGGCGTCTGCGTCATAGGCTACCTCATTTCCGGCTTTATCCCGAATGAGTTCGCCGTCCTCGGCGCTTCCGCTATCATTCTCCTCGTCGCCCTGCTCACGATCTCTGCTCTGTCGAAAAAGAGCAAGAAGAAGTCCTGAGAGACTTTTTGAGAGAGCTTCGAGAGATTTCGGAGAGGGGGCGCCACCCCCCGCCAACCCCCTTTAAAAAAGTGGGCTTGACACCCTACGGCACGATGCCGTAAGGAAGTTTCCAAAAGCGCGCAGCAGCACGATGCTGCGAAAGTTGTCACCAAAGAACGCGCAGGAAGCGCGTATAAGAAGTGACAACAAAACGATTGTGCGCGCATTAAAGAAACTTCCGATAAATCCAATGCAGTATTTCAGAGTTTTCTGCTATGAGCAGCTCTCATAGAAACGCAGTGGGGTTGGCGAAGATTACATTACTAAAACAACAATAACCGCACAGACTTACAATCTGTGCGGTTTCTTTTTACC
>JAFPUE010000052.1 GCA_017395555.1 Ruminiclostridium sp.
GCGCAGATTGCGCAGTCAGATTTTTCGTCAGATTGTATAGAAATTTCGCAGGCTTACTGACGTAAGTCAAGAAATTTCTGTGCAAGATGACGGAATAATATGCAAGCAAGATGTGTGCGCCTATTTGTGCGGTATTGCCTTTATATCATTTTGCCGATAAGGTTATTGTCAAGGCTGTCGGTAAAGCGTATCTTCACAAACTCTCCGGTGCGCAGACGCCGTTTCGCGGAGAAGTAGATCATTCCGTCTATCTCGGGAGCATACGCCGCGTCACGTCCGAAGTACATCTCGAACAGGCGGTCATAACCCTCGCATACCACCTCGGTCTCGGTTCCGACAAGCGCCTGCTGCGCCTCGGAAACGCGTATCTCCTGCTGCTCCATGATTATCTCCGCGCGGTGCTCGCGCTCACGCTCGTCCACCTGATTCGGGAAATCCGCGGCGGGCGTGCCGTCCTCCTGCGAGTACGCGAAGCAGCCGAGCCTGTCGAATTTTATCTCGTTCGCGAACTCCGCGAGCTCGGTGAACTGTGCCTCGGTCTCACCCGGGAAGCCCGTTATGAATGTCGTGCGCAGCGTAAGCCCCGGTATGCGCTCGCGCAGCTTTCCGATGAGCGCAGTCAGCGAAGCGCGGTCTCCCATGCGGTTCATGTCTTTGAGTATTTCCGCGTCACAGTGCTGGAGCGGCAGGTCAATATATTTGCATATCTTCGGTTCGCTTGCTATAAGATCGATAAGCTCGTCCGTCATACGCTCGGGATAGCAGTAAAGCAGCCGTATCCACTTGACATCGAGCTTTGCCAGCTCACGGAGCAGATCGGGCAGCGCGAGCTTTCCGTATATGTCCTCGCCGTAGCGCGTGGTGTCCTGCGCGATGACGATAAGCTCCTTAACGCCTTTCTTTACAAGTATTCCGGCTTCCTTAACGATGTTCTCGATCCTCCTGCTGCGGAAGCGTCCGCGTATCTGCGGGATAGCGCAGTAGGTGCAGCAGTTATCGCAGCCGTCCGCTATACGCAGGTACGCGTAGTGTGACAGCGTGGACTGCATACGCGTGCCTTCCATATTATGCTCGTCAACGGAGCCGAAATCTATGATACGCTCGCCCGCGAGAACTTTTTCTATCGTCTCGACTATCGCGTCGTTCCTGCCGATGCCGAGAACGCCGTCGATCTCCGGAAATTCAACGTCCATCTGCTCCTGATAGCGCTGCGCGAGACAGCCGGTAACGATGATCTTCTTGTTGATACCGTCATTCTTGCGGTTTATCGCTTCCATTATCTCCTCGATAGCCTCTTCCTTCGCGCTTGTAATAAAGCCGCAGGTGTTGATGACCACCACGTCCGCGAGACCCGCCTCGGGTACTATCTTATATCCCGCCTCCGCGATCTTCGCGAGCATGAGCTCCGCGTCGCACTGGTTTTTCGGGCAGCCGAGAGATACAACTCCGACTTTTATTGCTTCATTTGCCATTTTTCTCATTCTCCGATATGTATTTTTCCGCTTTTTCGAGCAGGTTTCTGTCCTCCGGGAAGTTTAAGAGCTCCATTGCCTTGCCGTAAGGCAGCAGCCAGTCGTCGAGTATTTCGTCCGCCTGTATTTCGGGCTTGCGGTAATCGTAGTGTCCTATGAAGAACACTCCCGTCTTGACGGTCTTCTGGTGCGTCATATAGGTGTATTCGTCCCGGAAATCGCCGTACTGCACAAAGTCGAGCCCGGTCTCCTCGTAAATCTCGCGCTTTGCCGTTTCAAGCACGGTCTCGCCGTAATCGATGTGGCCCTTGGGGAAGCCGATATGACCGCTGTTGTTCTTTATCAGTAGGTAGCGCCGTTCGCCGTCCTTCTCGGTGAACATCACCGCGCCGCCCGTTTTCTCGAACTTCGGGTACAGCGTATCGGTGTCCTTAACGAGACTGCCGAGCGCGTGCAGAAGGTTGCACTCAAAGCAGGGCTCGCCGCCGTAAAGCTCTGCGGGAACAACGACATATATCTCCGTTTTGCCGCGCTCGATCACGGCGCAGGTCTTTGCCGTAAGCGTGCCGGTTTTCTCTGCGAGAGCCGTTATATATACCGTTTTGCCGTCATATTCTCCGAGAAATGCGTCGGTTCCGCACTTTTCGCCGACTGTGACGGTTATTTCTTTTCCGTATATCTCAAAATCCTTTCGCGGGTGTGACATACGCGTTTTCCTCCGTTATTCAAGCGTGATTATCCCCTTTTCGAGCATTCTCTGCGCCGCAAGGATTATCCCCATTCTGCCTGTGTCGTATGTAAGCCCGCCCTGCAGCCATACTGCGAACGGGTCACGAAGCGGAGCGTCCGCGGACAGCTCTATCGAGGCTCCCATAGTGAAAGCGCCCGCCGCCATTATGACCTGACTGTCATATCCGGGCATATCCCACGGCTCCGGCGTAACGAAGCTGTCAACGGGGCTGCCGGACTGTATGCCCTCGCAGAAGGCAATAAGTGCCTCAGGCGAACCGAGCTTCACCGCTGTTATGATATCCGTGCGGTACTCGTTGTAGCGCGGGAACGCCTCAAATCCGAGGAGCTCCAGAAATGCGGAAGCGAACGTCGCCGTCTTTACAGCGTTCTTTACCACCTCGGGCGCGTAGAAAAGCCCCATGAAAAGGCTGCGGTTCATGTCGAGCGTGCAGCCTACTTCTTTTCCGGTGCCGACAGTCGTTAGACGGTAGGAGCAGAGCTCCACGAGGTCCTTTCTTCCCGCGATGTAACCGCCGGTAGGCGCGATACCGCCGCCGAGGTTCTTTATAAGCGAGCCTACGATGAGATCTGCACCGACATCGCACGGCTCCACGCGCTCTACGAGCTCGCCGTAGCAGTTATCAACGATCACTATCGCGCCGGGATTCACGCCCTTTACCGCGTCGATCATCTCGCTGATCTCCGAAACGGATATCGACGGGCGCAGACTGTACCCGCGCGAACGCTGGATATACGCGACTTTGCAGTCGCGGGCAAGATCGTTTATCTTGCCGTAATTCACTCTCCCGTCCGGGAGCAGGTCTATCTGGTCATATTTTACGCCGAACTCCGTGAGCGAGCCGCCTCTTTTGCCGAAGATCACCTCATTCAGCGTGTCGTAGGGCTTGCCGGTGAGCGACAGCATAAGGTCTCCGGGGCGGAGAACGCCGAACAGCGCCGTGGATATCGCGTGCGTGCCGTTTACGAAGTTGTGGCGCACGAGCGCGTCCTCCGCGCCGAGCACCTGCGCAAACACCGCGTCCAGCTTATCGCGGCCGTCGTCGCCGTAGCCGTAGCCGGTAGTGCCTTTCAGGTGCATATCGCCGACGCGGTTGTCGATAAAGGCTTTAAGTACCTTCTCACTGTTGCATCGTGCTGTATGGTCTATGCGGTCAAAGGCTTCCGAAGCGGTCTCCTCCGCCTTGAGCGCAATATTTTCAAGTTCTTTGTCGGGGCTGAAATAACAACTCATATAATCTTGTCTTTCTCCTGTATTATATAATATGTATGTCCATGTATGTCCGCTGCGCAGCCGGCGGGAACAAAGTCCGCCTTTTCGTAAAATGCGCGCAGCTCTTCCTCGCAGAACAGGAACACCTCGTTTCCTGCCTCCGCTTCTTTCGTGCATATATGCGAAATGAGCCTTTTCGCAAGACCCTTTCCGCGTTCACCCGGCAGAGTGCATATATAAGAAAGGTATGTTATGCCGCCGGACGAGAACATCTTCACCGCGCATGAGCTGCCGCCGAGCGTATAAAGCTGTGCAGTCCCGTGCCGGAGCATATGACTTGTATCAGTGTACCACTTATTGAAGTCAATGTCAAATCCGCTTTTTGCAATTTCGTATATTTCACTGATAGAAACAGCGGGATATGTCCGGACTTTGTCTATATCGTCGGTTTTTACGATGCTGCCACCGGCTTTCATAAGCAGGCGCTTTTGCGCGTGCGCACCGCCGCCAAGCCGCTCGTACAGCTCATACGGCATAAGCGCTATGCCGAACTGCCCGCAGCCGATAAACGCGGAAAGCTCCTCCGCGCGGACTGCGGAAATATCTCCGCAGTCGGCTGCCGTCGCATCTCCGTAGTAGCTGCCGACAACGGCACCGCCGTCCTGCGCCCAGAAGCGGCAGAAATCGTAGCCGAAGCCATAAGCGTCGGCGAGTGAGCGTATCTTTTCGGTATATATGTTCCTGTGTTCGCCGAGCGCGGCATAAAGGCTCTCTTTATCGGTTACTGTCCTTATCATGCGTGGCTCACAGCTCTCCGAGCCTTTTCAGCAGCTCACGCGCAGTTTCGAGGACTGCCGTAACATCCTCCTTCTTCATAACGCAGGACGGCGAATGCAGGTAGCGCGTCGGTACGGATAGCGCCGCCGTGCGGACACCGCCTACCGCCTTGTGAACGGCTCCGCTGTCGTTGCCGCCGGCTATAAGGGACTTGGTCTGATGCTTTACGCCGATATTCTCCGCGGTCTTGCGCGCGAGCCGGTAAAGCTCACGGTCATAGATCGTCGATCTGTCCATGTACGAGACGACAACGCCCTCTCCGAGACGGCAGACCTCCTTCTCGTCCTCGCTTCCGGCAATGTCGCAGGCGGTAGTCGTTTCAAGTATCACCGCGATATCCGGCTTCACGTTGAACGCCGCGCACTGTGCGCCGCGGGTGCCTATCTCCTCCTGCACGGTGAATACGAAATACGCGTCATAGGGCAGCTCCCCGTTCAGCATGGTGAGCATTACCGCGCAGCCTGCCCTGTCGTCGAGCGCCTTGCCCTTTATGAAGCCGTCGCCGAATTCCTCATACTCGCTCATAAAATAGCAGAAATCGCCCTGATCGGCGTATTTCCGTGCTTCCTCCGCGTTTTCCGCGCCTATGTCTATCGTAAGCTCGTCGATCTTCGGCTGCTTGTCCTTCTCGTCGGACGAGAGCTGGTGCAGCGCTTTCGCAGCTATTACACCTACCGTGCCGTTTGCAAACACAACGCGCCTGCCGAACACCACGGAGGGGGAAATGCCGCCAACCGGCGCGAATTTCAGCCGTCCGTCGTCGCAGACGTAGGTTATTATAAAGCCCACCTCGTCCATGTGCGCGCAGTACATTATCTTCTTGGCGGGCGTTTTCGCGCCCTTTCTGAACACGATAAGATCGCCTATGCTGTCCGTTGTTACGGTGCAGTCGGACGGCAGGCGTGACGTGATAAATTCGCGGACAGCCTGCTCGTCACCGCTTGTTCCGCAAAGACGGGAGAGCTTTCCCGTAAGGTCAAAAAACTCCATGTTATCAGACATCACACTCACCTCCCGTTAAAAATGCCGCCATGAGCCTGCCGACAGCCCGGATATCTTCGGTATCCACGATCTCGACGGGCGTGTGCATATATTTCAGCGGTATCGAGATAAGTCCCGTGCGTATGCCGCCGTGCGAAACGGATATGTCGTCCGCGTCTGTGCCTGTCGAGCGTCCCATTACCTCGGTCTGATACGGTATATTCCTGTCTGCGGCGAGCTTTTTGAGCTCGGCGGTTATCTCTCTGTCAAGCACGGGCGAAACGCCGATCATAGCGCCCTTGCCCATGATTCCGCACTCGTGCTTTTTCGCGTCGGAGGTGTATGCAAAGCTCACGTCCGTCGCAAGCGCGATATCCGCGGCGCTGTTGTACGCAGCAATTATCGCGCCCCTGCTGCCGACCTCCTCCTGCGATGCGAACAGGACTTCAATATTGTAAGGCAGCTCCCTGCCGCTGACAAGCTCCAGCGCGTGCAGTACCGCGGCGACTCCCGCGCGGTCATCGAGGGCTTTCGCGGTGCGTCTTGTCCCGCAGAGCTTCGCGAGCCGGTTGTCTATCGTGACCCTGTCTCCCTGAGAAACGACTTTTTCCGCGTCTTCGCGGCTCCGGTATCCGATATCTATTGCAATATCCTCCGCTTTCGGCGCTTTGTCGCTGTCCTTTTTGACGTGCGGAGGGAGCGTGCAGATAACGCCTCTTATGTCCCCGCTTTCGCAGTGAACGGTGACGGTCTGCGCCTCGTACAGCCTTCTGTCCGTACCGCCGCAGTTCCCGACTTTGAGAAATCCGTCGTCGTCGATGTATGTTACAATAAAGCCTATCTCGTCAATATGCGCTTCGAGCATCACTGTCGGCTTGCCGTTGTTTCTGTCGCCGATAAAGCCGGTCACGCAGCCGAATTTATCCGCCGCAGCGTCCGGAGCGTACTTTGCGAGCAGCTCCCGCGCCGCTTCACAGGCGCTGTCCTCTGCGCCGGAAACGCCGTTCGCCGCGCAGAGTATTTCAAGTATTTCGTCCATAGTTTTTCCTTTCACTAACATAATATTGCGGGAGTGCCGCGCCGGCTTCGGCGCAAATTCCGATTTACCGCAGCAGTAAATAACATAATACGACCACTGCACCTGTCAGCTGAAGATTATAACCGCGGAATGCCCGCGCCGGCTTCGGCGCAAATTCCGATTTACCGCAGCAGTAAATAACATAATACGACCACTGCACCTGTCAGTTGAAGATTATAACCGCGGAATGCCCGCGCCGGCTTCGGCGCAAATTCCGATTTAGTTTAGCATAATATAACTAATCGAGGTGCTGCACCGGTCAGTAGAAGATTGTCACCCACGGATTCGCAGCGGCGACCCGCCGCAAACGAGTCTTATTCATTATAACACGTTAAGCCGTTATTTACAAGTGCGCCCATAACATTTTCTGAATAATCGCGGAAATTATGGTAAGAATATTTCCATAAAGACACGATGTCTTGAAATGCAGCTACATTAAAGGAAAAAGAAAGGAACGGAAAAAATGAAAAAGGTAAGATTTACAAACGGCATACAGGGCAAGGGCTTTGCGGCGGCACTTGCACTGAGCATCTGCGCGGTAGGGCTTTCGACATACGCCGCGTACAACGGCGCTGTGAGAAACGTTGCAACCGGCGTGAAGGAGGAGAAATACGACGATAACGTATTTATCTTTACCGAGCCTGCCGAAACGGTCAACGCGGAAAAGCTCGGAGTGCCGAAGGAGACGGAGAAAACAACCGGGGAAGAGATCGTCGTGCCGATAGAGGAGGAGCCTGCCGAGATCGCGCTTGCGGACGAAGCCGGGCTGATATTCAAGAGCGCGAAGACGATGCCGGTTGCGGACGGAAAGGTGATAAACCCGTACAGCGGCGGTGAGCTTGTCAAGAGCGAGACACTTGGCGTATGGAAGACCCATGACGGCGTTGATATCGCGGCACCCGTCGGCACCGCGGTCTCGTCGATGATGAAGGGAACAGTCACCGAGATCAGGAATGACCCGCTCTGGGGAGTAACGGTGGTAATAGATCACGGCGACGGCGTTGTCGGCTATTACTCCGATCTCGACGCGAATGTCAGCGTCAAAGCCGGGCAGGAGGTCTCCATGGGTGAGATAATCGGTCAGATCGGCAGCACCGCGGATATCGAGTGTAAGCTCGAACCCCACCTCCATTTCGGCGTGACCGTCGGCGGCGCATGGACCGACCCGGTGAAGTTCATCGAGAGCTGAGTGCCGAAGCCGGCACCGGCGACTGCTGTATTTCAAATCCCCTTCTATGGGCAGCCGCAGACTGAAACGCAGTTGGGTTGGCGAAGATTTCAATAATAAAATTAAAACTGCTTGTTGCTAAAGTCACAACAAGCAGTTTTTGTTATTTTATGAAGTAAGTTGCTGATCTCCGTGGTAAGGGATCGGTTTAGGGTGTCCGGCCCACTTTTACAAAGGGGTGCATTGATGCACGCTGCAAAGCGGTCATAGCTGACTCCGACAGACTCAGAGCCCCTTCTTAAAAAGTCTCAAAAGTCTCTCCAGCCTCTCAGAACACGAAGTCGTCTTTGCCGCCGACATCGTTCTGACCGGCTTCGGGGAAACTGTTATCGGGCTTGGGGAAGTCCTTTTCGGTTACCGGGAAGCCCATGTCACCGGTGCCGGGTGCGGCGGGCGGAGCGTCCTTTTTGAAGATGTTGTAGGAGCTGCCGCCGGTATAGCTGCTGGTGTAGGAGCTGTATTTGTTACCGCTGCCGAAAATGTTGTATGAGCTGCTTTCGGCGGGCTGCGGAGTTTCCGGCTGTGCCGGTGTCGGTTCTGCGGGAGCGGGCGGCTCTGGTTCCGGAGCTGCTTTGGCTGCCGCCGGATCGGGGATCGGGGCGAACAGCTCTTCGACTGTCGGTGCAGGCTCTGACTTTATCGGAGCAGCCTGCTTCATCTCTATTATCCTCGGCTCCTCTTCCTCTATCTCGATGCCGCCGTTGCTTACGTCAACATTCTTCTCGGTGTACGGGTCAACCGCGTTCATATCGCCGCCCGAACCGCCGAACAGCATATTGCGCATTTCCTTATCCGTTTCTTCTACCTGGAAATCCGCGCTGATATTCTCGTCGGATGTTGCCGGGTGTATCTCATCTACCTTTGTTCCCGCGTCACGAACGCTCTCTGTCGGCTCCTGCGGTATGACAACGCCGAACATATTCGCAAAGTTGTGACCGTTCGGATTTATCACCGGGATATTGCCGTTATGCGGCATTACCGCGTTGCGCTGTACCTTCTCGTCCGGTGTCATTCCACCGTTCGTCATATCCACGTTTTCCTCGCTCGCAGGATCGACAGACGGCATACTGTCTCCGCCGGAAGGCTCGTTGCTGACGGGCTTCACCGGTGCAGCTCCCGTCGGGGAAACGGTGCCGAAGCTCTGCGTGTAAATCGGCATTCCCGTCTGCGGGTCATACATCATAGTGCCGCCGACATTCGCACCGTTGCCTACGGGCGGGAGCGGACGCTCGCTGCGGCTGTAATCCTTGCTGTAATCGTCGCGCTTCATTCCGTACTTGTTTCCGGGCTGGAGCCCGTATGTCGGGGACTGACGCGGTGCGGTGTAGCCGGTATTGCCGTTCTGACCGGGGATATTATTGTTCATTCCTGCGGGAGGACGCGGAGCATTGGCAGGTCCCTGCGCCATTCCGCCCTGCGAATAAAATATGTCGCTCGCGTTTTTCAGCCCTGTCGGCGAATTGAGATTAGGATCGCTGTTCGGGGAAATAAAGGGCGCGCTCGTCTGAACATAGCTGTAGCTGCTTGAATTCTTGTTTCTTCTGATAATATATACCACTATCAGAATAACAAGTATTCCGAGCATAGCGAGACCGATAGGCAGGAAAATGTTTCCGGTTTCCGCTTTATGTTCAAGCAGATACGGAACCATTGCGTCTTTGTACGCGTTTTGCAGATATATCTTTTCGGTAGATGAGGAATTCTCGAAATATACATCCACAAATTCGTAAACGAAGTCCTCAAACGCGGACTTCTCCTCGGCATTCATTTCGCAGACCTCGGCTCTCTCCATATTGACGTGTGAGCAGGTCTCATTTATGTCGCCGTAATAGTAGTCGTAGGTCTCTTCTATAAGATCCTCGAATACCGCGATCTCCGCTTTGTTGCCCGTCTTGTACATTATTATCTTCTCGGGGACCGCATCGTCTATCGTCTTGAAATACGGTATCACATAGTAATAGCCTGATGTATATGTGTTGCCCTTGATGACGTGCATAGTATATTCCGTGGTTTCTATGGACGCTGCGTAACCGAGCGATTCTTCCGCGATGCCGTGAACGATGTCACCGCTCTTGAAATCGGACTTTTCCATATACCTTATATCGCGGTGAGAGCCGAAAGCGTCCTTCGCGACATCGACAAGACCGAACCCGGTTATCATTACTGCAGTTATCGAAAAGCCGATTATCAGCCTTATTACATAGTAGTTCCAAAAGTTTTTGCTCGAATATGCCATACAGATCCTCCTGTATTACTGCTGAATAAACGATATTCCCCGTAGAATGCGGGGAATACTCATATAGCTTCTGTTTTATATTACATCATTTATTTCTTCGGAACTTCTATCTTCGACATACCGCCCATGTACGGTCTGAGTACCTCGGGGATATTTACCGAGCCGTCCTCGTTCAGGTTGTTTTCGAGGAACGCGATCAGCATTCTCGGAGGTGCAACAACGGTATTGTTGAGGGTATGCGCAAGGTACTTCTTGCCGTCCTTGCCGGCAATTCTTATCTTTAAGCGGCGAGCCTGCGCGTCACCGAGGTTCGAGCAGCTTCCGACTTCAAAATACTTCTTCTGTCTGGGTGACCATGCCTCAACATCGACGCTCTTGACTTTAAGATCGGCGAGGTCTCCGGAGCAGCATTCGAGCGTTCTTACCGGGATATCCATCGAGCGGAACAGATCGACGGTGTTCTTCCAGAGCTTGTCGTACCATACGGGGCTGTCCTCGGGCTTGCATATTACGATCATTTCCTGCTTCTCGAACTGGTGGATACGGTAAACGCCGCGCTCCTCAAGTCCGTGAGCGCCCTTCTCCTTACGGAAGCACGGAGAATAGCTGGTGAGGGTGTGAGGAAGCGTCTCCTCGGGAACGATAGTGTCGATATACTTACCGATCATGGAGTGCTCGCTCGTACCGATAAGGTAAAGATCCTCACCCTCGATCTTGTACATCATAGCGTCCATTTCCGCGAAGCTCATAACGCCGGTAACGACGTTGCTTCTTATCATGAAAGGCGGTACGCAGTAAGTGAAGCCGCGGTTTATCATAAAGTCTCTCGCATAAGCGATAACTGCGGAATGAAGTCTCGCGATATCGCCCATGAGGTAGTAGAATCCGTTGCCGGCAACACGTCTTGCCGCGTCAAGGTCTATACCGTTGAGATTTTCCATTATATCGGTATGGTAGGGGATCTCGAAATCCGGCACAGCGGGCTCACCGAAGCGCTCGACTTCTACATTCTCGCTGTCGTCCTTGCCTATCGGAACGCTCGGGTCAATGATGTTCGGAATGGTCATCATGATCTTTGTGATCTTCTCGGACAGCTCGGCTTCCTTTGCTTCGAGCTCGGCAAGTCTCGCGGAGAACTCTCCTACTTTCTTCTTTGCTTCCTCGGCTTCTTCCTTCTGACCCTTGCCCATAAGAGCACCGATCTCCTTGGAGATACGGTTTCTGTCGGCACGAAGTCCGTCGGCTTCCTGCTGTGTTCTGCGGCTTTCGGCATCAAGCTCGATGACCTCGTCTACGAGCGGGAGCTTCTGATCCTGAAACTTCTTCTTGATGTTTTCCTTTACCGCGTCGGGATTTTCCCTTAAAAATTTAATGTCGATCATTTTCTTTATGTCCTTTCAATTTTTTAAATTAATTCCAAAATTATTCTGCACTGCACTGCCGAATCTGTCTCCTCATCACTGTGAACGGTGTAGCAGAACCGGTGCTTTGAGGGAGATGTACAGCAGTCAAAGTGTCGCCGCCTGTGCAAGATGTGAGATAAAACCTCACTCGTGCGGCGGATCGTCAGCGCGGACTCCGCGCTACTTCTCTATTTTTGACAGGAACTTTATCAGCTCTTTCAGCTCGTCCTCGCTTGCACAGTCAATACTGAACGTATATTTGTCCTTTGACTTGTCTATGCGCACAGGCTTGCCGATGTGCTCGGTCATGCTTATTTCCGCTTCGACAAGGTAGGTGTCACGCGGCGGACGCGGCTTTATCGGTTTCTCTACCGTCATCTGCTTTGCGAGACGTTCGAGAGCGCGGACGCTTATTCCGTCTTTCATTGCCTTGTCCGCGAGGATGTGCTGTATCTCGCTGTCCTGTATGCCGAGTATTACCTTGCAGTGTCCTACGGACAGCTCGCCGTCACGGACCTTGTCCTGCAGATCGTCCGGGAGCGTCAGCAGTCGCAGCGCGTTCGCGACGGACGGACGGGGCTTACCGACACGCTTGGCGACTTCCTCCTGCGTCATGTCACACTTGTCCATGAGCTGCCTGTAACCGAGCGCCGTTTCTATCGGGTTGAGATCTTCACGCTGGAGGTTTTCGATCAGCGCTATCAGCATTGTCTGCTCGTCGTCAAGCTCCATAATCCGCACGGGAACCTCTTTAAGTCCCGCCATTTTCGCGGCTCTCCAGCGGCGCTCACCCGCGACTATCTGGTACCCGTCGCCGTATGGACGCACCGTGAGCGGCTGTATAACGCCGAGCTCCGCGATATTCTCCGCGAGAGCATTCAGAGCCTCCTCATTGAAGCTCTTTCTCGGCTGTTTCCGGTTAGGCTCGATATCCGCGATCTTCAGTTTGAGAGGCACTCCGCCGTCGTCGCCGCCGTACAGCTCGTCGTCGAAAAGCCCGTCAAGAAAATCGTTGTTGAGAGCCGATTTCTTACCCATTTATATCTCCTTTCAAATCAAAGCATTTCTTCCATTGCTTTGCATTTACGCGCGATCTCCTTTGAAAGCCGTGCGTATGCGTCCGCGCCCTTTGAGTCCGGGTCATAGTACATTATAGGCTCGCCGTGGCTCGGGGCTTCGGTAAGGCGGACGTTTCTCGGTATCTCCGCGTTGAAGAATATATCCTCCGGGAACTTCGACTTTATCGCGCGCATTACCTCGCGGTTCACTTTCAGCTTGCTGTCCACCATTGTGAACACTATGCCCATTATCTGGAGATTGCGGTTGCTCGATTTCTTGACGCGCTTCACTATCGCGATAAGCTCGGCAACACCCTCAAGGCTGTACGGCTCGCACTGCATCGGTATTATTATCCTGTCGCAGGCATTGAGTCCGTTCAGAGCGAGCACTCCGAGCGACGGCAGACAGTCTATGATGATAACATCGTATTCGTCACGTATCTGGAGTATCGCTTTTTTCAGCTGTAAATTCTTGTTCTCGAATTTGAGCAGCTTTATCTCCGCTTCGGCAAGGGTCTGCGTTGACGGCATCAGCCACAGATTTTTGAACTTTGTCTGTATCACTGCCTGTGCCGGACGTACCTCACCCATTATGACATCGTATGTAGTATATTCGAGCTCCCGCTTCGCGCCGCCGGATATACCGAGACCCGCTGTGGCGTTTCCCTGCGGGTCAAGATCGACGAGCAGCACCTTTTTGCCCATTGCACCCAGTGCGGCAGCTACGTTTACAGCTGTTGTGGTCTTGGCCACTCCGCCCTTCTGGTTTACTATCGAAATAATAACCGACAAAACTATCGTCCTTTCACTTATGATCGTTACAACATTACATTATAGCATATAGAAATGAAAATTTCAATAGAAGAAGATAAAAAAGAATTTAATGACAGTAACAAAGACAGCTTTGCGGGCGCAGACTTTGCGCTTATATCATATTGCTGCAAAAAAATCAACCGTTTCGGTGCAAACCAGAAAGACAACCACACTTGATTTTTTTAATGGTTTATGCTATTATATTTCTGTTATTTTTAAATTGATTATTATATAACAGGAGATATTATGAAAAAAATCACAAAAATGCTGTCGGCATTGCTGCTTTCGGGTGCAATGCTGCTCGTGACCGGCTGCGGACAGGCGGAAAAGCCGCAGGATACAGGCGGTATAAAGGTGGTCACGGTAAACTTCCCGCCATACGATTTCGTGAAGCAGATCACCGACGGCGAGATCATACCGGAGATGCTGCTCAAAGGCGGTCAGGACGCGCATACATTCGAGCCCACCGCAAAGGACATTATAAAGATAAACGAGGCGGATATTTTTATCTACACCGGCGGAGAGAGCGATGAATGGGTAGATACCATTGCGGAAAGCATTGACAGCAATGTCAGAATAATAAAGATGATGGATTGCATAGGCGACGGGCTTATCGAGGAAGACTCCGACGAGCACGAAGACCATTACCACAGTCAAGAAACCGGGTATGACGAGCATATCTGGACTTCCCCGAAGAACGCGATAGCGATATCAAAGGGGATTACCGACGCGCTTTGCGAGATCGCGCCGGAGAATGCGCAGAAATACCGGGACGGGCTTGCCGCTTATACCGCGGAGCTCGAAACGCTGTCGGACGAGCTGCAGGCTGCCGCGGACGCGCTTGACAAGCCGCTGATATTCGGAGACCGCTTCCCGTTCAAGTATATGGCTCACGATTACGGGATCGAATATCTTGCCGCGTTCTCGGGCTGCTCGACAGACACGGAGCCGAGCGCCGCAAAAATGACCGAGCTTATCGAAAAAGCCGGACAGACCGGTGCGAAGGTGATATTTCACATTGAGTTCTCTACCGGCAAGGTAGCCGACGCAGTCGCGGAGGCTGTCGGCGCGCAGACGAGACTTATGCACTCCTGTCACACACTTTCCGATTCCGATATATCCGCCGGTGAGACGTATGTCTCCGTCATGAGAAAGAATATCGAAGCTATGAGAGGGATTTGACAAAACCCGAAAATGCCTTCGGCTGTACTGAAACGCAGTGGGGTTGGCGAAGATTTCAATAAATATAATAAAGATACCGCACAGGACGTAAGTTCTGTGCGGTATGTTTGTATTTACGCTGGATTTCTCGTTGTGAAGTTTGGAATCTTTCAAAAGTCTCAACGATCTCTCAATTCTCTGCGGAAAGTCCGTCTGTGATAATGCCGCCCATTTCGGTGCAGTTCACGAGCTTGCAGCCTTCGCTCATGATATCGGCGGTGCGGTAGCCGGCATTGAGTGCTTTGTCAACGGCTTTCTCTATCGCGTCGGCTTCGGAGAGCATACCGAAGCTGAAACGGAGCATCATTGCCGCGGAGAGGATAGTTGCTATCGGGTTAGCCTTGCCGGTTCCGGCAATATCGGGGGCGGAGCCGTGAACGGGCTCGTAAAGCCCGAACTCACCGTCTGCAAGAGAGGCGGACGGGAGCATACCGAGCGAGCCGGTCAGCATTGAAGCCTCGTCCGAAAGGATATCGCCGAACAGATTTTCGGTCACGATAACGTCGAAATGCGCGGGATTACGGATAAGCTGCATTGCCGTGTTGTCAACGAGCATATCCTCGTAGCCGATATCCGGGTAATCCTCCTTTACTTTGTGCGCGATCTCGCGCCACAGACGCGAAGTGTCAAGCACATTCGCCTTGTCAACGCTCGTCACAAAGCCGCGGCGTTTTCTTGCAAGCTCAAACGCCTTGCGGCAGATACGCTCGACCTCGAAGTCGCTGTATTTCATTTCGTCTATCGCGGTAAGGTGTCCCTTGTCATCTGTGAATGTGCGCTTGTCGCCGAAGTACGCGCCGCCGATAAGCTCGCGCACGATAAGCAGATCAAGTCCCTGCTCCGTCGTCTCCTTTTTCAGCGGGCAGGCTCCCGCAAGGGGTTTCAGCAGCTTCGCCGGACGCAGGTTCGCGTACAGTCCGAGCGCGCCGCGTATGCCGAGAAGTCCCGCTTCCGGGCGCATCTTCCCCTCGCCCTTGTCCCATTTCGGACCGCCCACGGCACCGAGCAGTACGCTGTCACTCGCTTTGCAGACCTTTACCGTCTCCTCCGGGAGCGGCACTCCCGTTTCGTCTATCGCTATACCGCCCATAAGTACAGGCGTGTAGGTAAACTTGTGTCCGAATATGTCTGCGGTTTTGTTCAGCACCTTTACCGCTTCGTCAACGATCTCCGGACCTATTCCGTCTCCGTGTATAAGCGCAATTTTCTTTTCCATAAGATCACCCTTTCATTTCATTTTTTTATTGAGTTCAGAAGCCCGCCCGCCGATATGATGTCCTTTATGAAGTCCGGGAAAGGCTCTGCTTTGTAAGTTTTTCCTGTTGTAACATTCGTGATAACGCCGCTGTCGAAGTCGATATCTATCTCGTCCTTGTCGGAGATATCG
Organism: Ruminiclostridium sp.; assembly: GCA_017395555.1. Classification (GTDB taxonomy): domain Bacteria; phylum Bacillota; class Clostridia; order Oscillospirales; family Ruminococcaceae; genus Ruminiclostridium_E. The sequence goes on from JAFPUE010000052.1 coordinate 15,678, forward strand.
GCTGCGGCTTCCGGACATTCGAGTATCGGCAGTCCGATATTTATCGCGTTCCGGTAGAATATTCTCGCAAAAGTCGCGGCGATAACGCAGGATATACCGCTTGCCTTTATCGCGATAGGCGCGTGCTCTCTGGAGCTGCCGCAGCCGAAATTCGCGCCGCCGACAACAATGTCGCCCGCCTTTATCTTCTCCGTGAACGTCCCGTCTATATCCTCCATGCAGTGCTTTGCAAGCTCGGCATGATCCGCGGTATTCAGGTATCTTGCCGGGATTATAACGTCGGTATCGACATTGTCCCCGTATTTGTGAGCAGTCCCGTGTGCTTTCATAGCTTCTCCTTTCACAGCGCGAAGATGTCGCTTCCGATATAGCCTTTGACCGCGGCGGCAGCGGCAGTCTCCGGGCTTGCGAGATAAACCTCCGAGCCCGGGTGACCCATTCTTCCGACAAAGTTACGGTTCGTGGTGGATACGGCGCGCTCGCCCTCGGCAAGAATACCCATGTGACCGCCGAGGCATGGACCGCAGGTAGGCGTGCTGAATACGCAGCCCGCGTTTATGAAGATCTCGGCGAGCCCCTCTTTCACGCATTGCAGGTATATGCTCTGCGTCGCGGGTATCACTATGCAGCGAACGTCTTTTGCGACGTGCCTGCCGTTAAGTATCGCCGCTGCCTTGCGCATATCGGAGATCCGTCCGTTCGTGCATGAGCCTATCACTGCCTGATCTATCGGCACATTTTCCGTGATCTCCGCTATCGTTTTCGTGTTTTCCGGCAGGTGCGGGAATGCAACAGTCGGCTGTATCTCCGACAGGTTTATATTTATTATCTCGTCGTAGTCGTCATCGCTGTCGGCTTTGTACTCGGTGTACGGGCGGTCAACTCTGTCTTTCAGGTACTCGCGGGTGATATCATCGACTTCAAATATGCCGTTCTTTGCGCCTGCTTCGATAGCCATATTCGCTATCGTGAGACGGTCATCTATCGTCAGCGAGGAAAGCCCGCTGCCCGCGAACTCCATTGAACGGTAGAGCGCCCCGTCAACTCCGATCTTCCCTATGATGTGGAGTATCACGTCCTTGCCGCTCGTGTGCGGCGGGAGCGCTCCGGTAAGCTCGAATTTTATCGCGGACGGCACTTTGAACCATGCAGTTCCGGTAGCCATACCCGCCGCCATATCCGTAGAGCCGACGCCCGTTGAGAACGCACCGAGCGCCCCGTAAGTGCAGGTATGGCTGTCCGCGCCGATTATGCACTCACCGGGAGCCGCGAGCCCCTTTTCGGGTATGAGCGCGTGCTCGATTCCCATATCGCCCACGTCGAAGTAATTGAGAATATCGTATTTACGGGCGAATGTGCGGCACTGCTTTGTTAGTGTAGCGGCTTTTATATCCTTGTTCGGCGTGAAGTGATCCATGACAAGCGCGATACCGCTCCTGTCGAAGATATGATCGAAGCCGTTCTTTTCAAATTCATTTATAGCGACGGGAGTCGTTATGTCGTTCCCGAGCACGAGATCGAGCTTTGCGCTTATGAGCTGCCCCGGTCTTACGCTGTCGAGACCGGCTGCTTTGGCGAGAATTTTCTGTGTAATGGTCATAGCTGCTCCTGAATAACAATACCGTTTTGTGCGGCCGGATTTCCCGGTCGTACAAAACGGTATTGAATTATCTGTTCAAGTGTTTGTTTTTCATGATTTCTTTCCGAAAGAAGCTATCTTTTCGCGTACTACCTTTATTGCGTTTGTAACGAAGGCGTTCACGATGAAAGCATCGAAGTAGATACCGAGCATCAGACAGTCGGAAGCCGCGGAGTGAAGATCGTTAGCCTTGAAGCCGCTGCAGAATCTGCAGATAATACCGCTTGCGCCGGTCTTGGAGAGATCGTAATGGTAACCGTTGCGGCAAGCCTCATTTACAGCCACGCAGGCACAGCCCGCTATAAGCTCGATGAAAACATAGATCACGAATACATATCCCGCTATTGTGGATATCTGCTGATATAAAGCGGGGCTGATATCCGACTCGCCTTTTTCGTAGATATGTCTGAATATCATAAACGCGAAGCCGCCCACAAGTATCAGTCCGGAGAGTATCATTATTATCGCCGGTACTGCCGGGATATCAAGTCTGTCAAGAAATAAACCCAGGATCATTTATCAACACGCTCCCTTCATTATTAAAGCATCGGCATATACTGGAAATGCTTTCCGGCAAACAGCGCGATGAAAGACCAGATCGGATTGAGAATAAAGTAGAGGAGCCATGCCGAGCCGTTTGTGAGGAGATCCATGGAGCCCATGATGAAAAATACGGCAACAAGCACGATGAAAAGTCCGAGGTCTATGAATGCGAAAAGTCTTGTGCGCTTGATGTAGAGCATTACGACACTTACGAGCGAGCCTATCGTTACGATAGCCTGTACGATCATGCAGATCTGAAGCCCGGAGAAGTTGTCGTTGAGCACGGGTGAGTTTGCGCTCAGTGCCGTCGCGTTGCTCACGAGGTCATTGAATGTGGTAGCTCCGCAGACCAGTGCAAGCAGTGCGCCGAGTATCATGAAAGTTCCTATGAGATAAAAGCCTGCCCTTAAGATGAGGTAACCTTTGAGACCGATACCGAACTCGTCCTCGGTATAATCCATATCTCTGCCGCGGTCAAGCTCTTCTTTGGTAAGTTCTGCCATATAAAAACCTCGTTTCGTTGAAAAATAAGCATAGTGCCACATAATCAAGTATATCACAAATACGCCGTTGTGTCAATAGAACCGCGGCTCCAAACCGCGCCCATGTAAACGATTTAGTAAATATACTCATATTTTACCTTGCGTTTTAGTGCATTTTGCGACTCGCTATCGTCATATCAGCAGCCCGTTTATGATATCCTCGGCAATCTCGTACTGCGAGACACGCAGATCCATAGCGAGCTTCTGTATGCGGCGGTGCGCCTCGTCCTCGGAGAGCTGCTCCTTTGTCATTACTATCAGTTTTGCGCGGTTGAGTTTTTTGTCCTGCTCCGCCTGCTGTTCGAGCTCGGCAATGCGTTTGCGGAAAACGGTCTCGTTTCCGGCGTGGGTCTCGCAGAAGCGTATCGCCTGCATGAGCGAGCTTTTGAACACCGGTTTTGTCACGATGAAAGCGCCTATGTTTTCAAGGCGCTTTGCTGCCGCGTCGGCTGCTTCCTCACGCACTATTGCGATCAGGTACGCGTCGGTGCGCTTGCGCAGCTCCGCCATAAGCTCGAAGCCGTTCTCATTTTCGAGCGGCACCGATATGAAGATATAGCCGAAATGCGCTATATCTATACTGCGAATGGTCATGCCGTCGGTAGCCGTCGTGACCTCGTACTCGTCCCCCACAATGAAGCCGGCGAGCGTTCTGCACGCCTCGGCTGTTCTTGCGGCGATAAGAACGTTTTTCAATGCTCGCTCTCCTTGAACACGGCTCTGTAATCGTAAAGGTAGATGATGCCCGAAAGCACAGTGAGGAATGTGCAGATATAGATGAGAACATCGGTTATGAGCTGCACCGGCATTCCCGTCATCACGCCGAAGTCATCGGTCAGGATGTGCATTACAAGTATGAGGCAGATCGCAACCATAGTTGATGCGGTTTTGAGCTTGCCCCAGATATTCGCGGCGATAACGAGCTTCTGCTTGCTGCCGGCGGCAACGAGGCGAATGCCCGATACCATGAACTCACGCGCCATTATGAGCCATACAGCCCATGACGGCGCATACCCGAGCTCCGTAAAGCATATCAGCGCCGCTGCCACAAGCACCTTATCCGCGAGCGGGTCAAGGAACTTGCCGAGATCGGTTATCATGTTGTATTTTCTTGCTACCTTGCCGTCGAGCATATCGGTAATGCTCGCGAGCGCGAAGATCACAAGCGCGATCGTGTACCCGAACGGGATAAACGGCATCATCAGTGCCGCGATAAAGAACGGCACAAGTATCACTCTGAAAAGGGTCAGCTTATTTGCCAAATTCATAAGATCTTATCTCCAAAAATCGGCACAATCCCCCGTCTTTGTTCAGACGGGGGAATAGTGCTTTACTATCGTATTTCAGATGAGACTTCCAAGGTTCCGTGTTACGGATTTGGGTCCAGCGTCACGCTGGCGCGATCCAGCCGCGTAGGCTGGCGCCGTCTGCGTAAGACAAAGCGCGTAAGCGCAGACCGATCACATCTCTATGATAACTTCGTTCTCGTCCTTGAGGATAGAATCCTCGATCAGCTTGCCGTCGAGCTTCTGACCGTTTACGGTGACGCTCTTTACTCCGTGCTGACTGCCGTTCGGGTTCTTTACCGTAACGTGCAGCTTCTTGCCGCGGAAGGTCTTATCCATTGTGTATTCCTTCCACTCGGACGGGATAGACGGGTCAATAACAAGTCCCTTTGTCTCGGGGTTGAGACCGAGGATACCCTCTGTCGTACCAACCATAACGGTAGAAGCGGTACCTGTGAGCCAGTGAACGTGTGCGCGTCCTGCGAACGGGCTGTCCTTGCCCTCAACGAACTGACCGAATACATACGGTTCGAGTACGCGGAGCTCTGCCTTGTCGTTGTAGGTTGCGGGAGACGCTTCCTTCCAGTATTTATATGCTCTGTCGCCGTGTCCGAGCTTGGACTCCGCGAGAATCAGCCAGCCCTGCGGCTGCGAGAATATACCCGCGTTCTCCTTTGTGCATGCGTTGAAGCACTGCATAAGAGCGCCGTCGAAGCCGTGCTTGTTGTACGGCGGATACATTACCATTGCACCGTAAGGTGTGTTGAGCTCACGCTCTACGCTGTCCATAGCCTTCTCTGCCTGTTCGGGCGAAGCGTAGCCGGAGATAACGGACCACGACTGCGGGTTGAGCCACATGCTCGCCTCGGGATCGGTGCGCTGACCGATAACGGTGCCGTCTTCCTTGTAGCCGCGGATCCATCTGTCCTCGTTCCAGCAGCCCGCAAGGATCTTGTCGAGCTTTGCCATTGTTTCGTCGAGGTACTTAATGTATTCTGCGTCGCCCTTCTCCTCGGCATAGCCGCGGAGTATCTTGATAGCATAAACGAGCTGGAATGCAACGAATGTCGATTCGCCGAGCTTGCCGAGTCGCAGGCAGTCGTTCCAGTCTGCGTGCAGACCTGCGGGCATTCCGTGTGCGCCGAGATTGTCCATGGAGAACTTGATAGCTCTCTTGAGGTGGTCATATACGGTGTCCTTCTCGCCGTTGTTTGCGTAGAGGATAACTTCGTCGAGGAATGCGCTGTCGCCGCTCTCGGAGATATACTTGTATATCGTCGGGAACAGCCAGAGAGCATCGTCCGCGCGGTAGCTCGGGTGACCTGTTTCCTTTACATAATCGGGATCATCGGGAGTGTTCTCCTCGCCCGCCTTGTGAGTGTACTTGACGAGCGGAAGTCCCGCGCCGTTCGTAACCTGTGCGGAAAGCATGAATACTATCTGCTTCTTTGCCATTTCGGGTGCGAGGTGGATTATACCCTGAATATCCTGTACGGTATCGCGGTAGCCGAAGCCGTTGCGCAGACCGCAGTACTGGAACGATGCCGCTCTTGACCATGTGAAGGTGATGAAGCAGTTGTAAGCGTTCCATACATTGACGATATTGTTGAAGTTCTCGTCGGGGGTGTGTACCTGGAGATTGTCGAGCTTGCTGTGCCAGTATTTTTTCAGTATTTCAAGCTCCTCGTCGCATACGCCGGGCTTCTCATATCTTGCGATTATCTTCTCCGCTTCCGCCTCGGGCTTCTGACCGAGCAGATATACGAATTCCTTGGTCTCGCCGGGAGCGAGTGTGATGTCGGACTGGAGAGCGCCGCAGGAGTTGGAGTTGAAGTTGAGGTCATTGTTGAGATCGGCTGCCGCGCCTACGGGGTTTGCGTAGCTGTGGTAGCTTCCGACAAACTTGTCTCTATCGCCGCAGTACTTGTCGATCTTCTGCATAGCAAGACCGAGGAAGCGGTTGTTGTTGGGATTCTGGAAAACCTCGTTCTGCTTCTGGAGAACGTAGTTGCCCTTGAAGTAGGTATGTGTGATGAACAGGGTGTACTGGAGGTTTACCTGATCCTGCTCATAATTGTTGTCGTTTACGAATTCGCAGTATCCGGTTACCGCGAGCTTGCGGGGCTTGTCGCCCGTATTTGTGATCTTCGAGCGCCATACCTCGTAGGTAGCGTCCTTCGGCACATAGTACAGTGTCTCGGACTTGATATCCGAATACTCGGAAGTGATGACCGTGTAAGCCGTGCCGTGTCTGCACTCGCTCTTGTAGCTGTCGAGAGGCTTGCATACGGGCGACCACGAAGCCGACCAGTAATCTCCCGTTTCCGCGTCACGGATATAGATATAGCGTCCGGGCTGATCGGTAGCCACGGAATTGAAGCGGTAGCGGATTATACGTCCGTTGGCGCCGGATTTAACGAAGCTGTATCCGCCTGCGTTATTGGAGATTATAGCGCCGTATTCGGGCGAGCCTAAATAGTTTGCCCAAGCGGACGGGGTATCGGGTCTTGTGATGACATATTCCTTGTTTTTTTCGTCGAAAAAGCCGTAGTTCATAAGCTTTTGACCTCCCTTTACAATGTAGGCGGTGTACCGCAAACGTTTTCATCGCATTTTATCCGCTGCCTTCGGTCACCGTATAATAACATTATAGCAGTAAACGCACCTTTACACAAGGGCGGTAATTTACACAAATTTTTTGCTGCCGTTTTGTGCATTCTGCAAAAAGAAACCCCGCGGACACATTTCTGCGCCCGCGGGGAAAGTGTTATTCACTTATGTGATTTAATTGAAGCGTCCGTTATAGACTGTTGCGTAAAGCACTACAGACTTGGACGGATCCTTTCTCAGATAGAACGGTATGGATACCTCACCGGGATATGTTCCGTAAACCGTTACCGTAACATACA
>JAFPUE010000008.1 GCA_017395555.1 Ruminiclostridium sp.
TTGGCTTTCAGCTTTCCGAGCACATATTCGGCGGTATCTGACACGGCTCCGGTGGTGTTCAGAGTGTAGGCGTAGATAGCCTGCGTCTTGTAGTATTCGGCAATGTCGATAGCTTCCATAAGCGTCACCAGCGTTACGCGCTCGTCCTCCGGCTTTGCACCGCCCTCAATGCACTTGATACAGTGCAGCAAGCCGCACAAGCGAAGAATAAGTCCGTGAAACTTGCCGCCCCAATCGGGACAATCCGCAAAGTCCGTGAGCAGAGAGGGTTCAATAGTCTTGTTGTAGTATTTGGCAAACTCTGTTTTCGCTTCTTCATCAAAGTACAGCGGAGTTTCCGGCATTCCTTTCTTCCTGCTGTATTTGACTGCCAATGCGTCCTTTACCAGTTTGTCGTAGGCTGTGATATACTCCGGCTGTACAGCGCGGGCGTTGTAGTCGCGCATACCTACGAACGAGCGCGGAAAGCAGTAAATAAACCTTGCGAGCATACCGCTTGACACGAACGCGCGGTTTTCCATAAGCTCGGTGAGAATGTACGGCTGACCGCAAAGGCATACCGACAAGTACGGTCTTTCGAGGTATATCGGCTCACCGTTGCAGCGGTCTTTCTGATAACTCTCGCCGCCCCAGCATTTGAGCATAAGGTCGAGGTTTGCAACACCGTTCTGATACCGCCCACCGAAGTTCTTGAATACTCCTGCTTCATCTGACATCATCAGTATGGTTTCATTGTCGTTCATCAGCTTCACAAGCGCTTCGGGGGTCACATCATCTACGCATACCCGCCGGAACCGTTCCACCTCCATACTGTCAAGCTCCGCTCGTTTGAACGCGATCTCGTCCGGCGAGCCGCCTTTTGTCTGCATTTCCGTTATCTCGTTACGGAGCTTTGCTGCCTGCTCCTGCGAAGTGTATATCTGCAGCTTCCGGCTCTCGTTGAAGTCCCGTGCGAACTCGATAAACGGTTTCTTAATGAAGCGCATTACCGGCGACTTGCGTTCTGCGGGGCTTGCAAGTATCAGCGAATAGAGCGTTACCGGCTCGCTGTGGTCGGTCTTGCCGTACATACGGTACACTCCCGAAAAACAATGCGACATTGCCGATAATGCTGCTGTCGCTACCATTGAAATGTCCGTTGAGGTCGTGACCGATACCGAAGCTGTCATTCCTTGAAGCACATTCGGCATACTCCCTGCCGGATAGGGCTTGAAAGAGGATTTCTCCTCTTTCAATGCCTGCGGTGCTGTCCACTGTCTGTTGTCTGTCATATCTTGTCCTCCTCTCCCGTTCTCCTGCCGAATACCGTTTCGTACAAGTCCTCTTCGGCAATGAGGTACTTGTTGCCCGCTTTGAAGCTCCGGAGCTGTCCGCTTTTACACATTTGCCTTATGCGGTACTCCGTAAGTCCTTCGATGAGCTGTGCCGCCTGCTTGATCGTTAAAATTCTTTTCATTGTTGCCTCCTGTTTCTGTCTGTTTTCCGTGAACCCTTCGGCTCCTTACACTGCTATTATCGCATAAATGCTCTCGAACCTGAAGAGATTACAGTTTCAAATATCAAACGGGTTTTGCAGGCTTGACAAATCCGCTGAAATACGCTATAATGTTATTAACCGTACAACAAACAA
>JAFPUE010000053.1 GCA_017395555.1 Ruminiclostridium sp.
TTTGTTCTTGTTGTTGGTTCGGGATTTTTCCCCTTTGCTCTGTCTGCATTATATCATACAGAACATTGCAACTTTATTGCAGATTTTTTGGTTTTTGAAAAATTTTTTAAATTTTTCCGAACCCTTTGTTTAAGCGGTTTTCCTTTGCTCTGTCTGTATTATATCATACCGATTATTGCAACTTTATTGCAGATTTTGAGGATTTTCAAAAAATTTTTGCAATGATCTTTAATATTGTGTAATAATTTCGTGCAGGAGCACACCTTTGGCTGAATTTACCAAAAACCGTATGTTTTTCTTGATTTTGGTGTAAAAATATGATATAATATATTATATTAATATACCTTTCTATACTGAAAGAAAAAGAGAAAAGAGCGATACTGACAATGGTTACTTTGGCGATAGGACTTGTAATACTGATAGGCAGAGGCTTACTTTACGGTAAGCTCTGTGAGAAGCTGTTCACGCCCGACGATGTGACGCATAACATCGGGATAAGGATGATAAGCCGCATCTGCACCGGCATGGAATACAACTATGTGCTCGGTCTGAATGTGCTGACGATAACCGTGCGCGAGGGCGCGGCGGCATAACAAAAAACAAGCTCTGTATTGCTTTGAACAATACAGAGCTTGTTGGTTTTCGGAATATGTGCCGTCGGCGGCAGAGATTTATTCTTCCTCCCAGTTATGCCATACGTTCTGAACGTCGTCGTTGTCGTCGAGAGCGTCGAGCAGAAGTCCCATTTTCTTGATATGATCCTCGTCGGTGAGTGTGGTGTATGTTGCGGGGATCTTTGCGGGCTCGGCGGAAAGCACCTTGTAGCCCTTGTCCTCAAGAGCCTTGCCGACTTCGGTAACAGTGTTCGGGTCTGTGGTTATCTCAACGCAGCCGTCCTCGAATGTGAAATCGTCGCCGCCCGCTTCAAGGATATCCTCCATTGCTTTATCCTCGTCTATATCCTCATCCTCGTTGTCAAGAACAACTACTCCCTTTGTCGAGAACATAAAGGATACGCAGCCGGAGGTACCGAGGTTGCCGCCGAACTTGTCAAAATAATGACGCACTTCACCGGCTGTGCGGTTTCTGTTGTCCGTAAGGCACTCAACGATCACCGCTACGCCGTTGGGACCGTAGCCCTCATATACGCACTCCTCGTAGTTTGTCTTTTCGCCGTCGCCGCTTGCCTTCTTGATAAGGCGGTCTATGTTGTCATTCGGGATATTGTTCGACTTTGCCTTCTGTACGAGCTGCGCGAGCTTCGAGTTGCTCGACGGATCACCGCCGCCTTCGCGTACAGCCACGATGATCTCACGGCTTATCTTTGTGAATACCTTTGCTCTTGCGCCGTCCTTCTCGCCTTTTTTTCTCTTGATCGTGCTCCATTTGGAATGTCCTGACATAAATGTTATCCTCCGTTTTTCTTTTTGCTTTTGTTTTGATTTTGCCTTTATATTCAGAGCAGTATCTCTTTATAATGCTCTATGATATCGTAATTTTTCCAGTACATATAGTACCCGTCCATGAAATGCTGGATATCGTCTATCCGTATGCGGAAATCGTCCTCGCGCACCGCGAACGCGTAAACCGCAGTCTCCGGCGCTTTGAGATACATCGCGTACTCCGGGAACATGAAATAATTCAGCCCGTATTCCGCGCGGCGTATGACCGCACGCAGAAGCTGTTTGGCATCAAAGCTGTCAAGATACGCGCACTTTTTCCCGCTCGTAATCAGCCTGTCGTACATTTCAAGCGCGGCGTTCACCGTCTCGGACTGGGAATTGATACCCGCCCTCGTGTTATGCACCGTGCTGCTGAATTCGTCCTCGTTCACATTGCGCAGTCCGAACTCGAAATACTTCTCCTCGGGAGCGTATTTCGTCAGCTCGTTGAAAGCGTATGACATCCAGTGGCTGTGCTCGGAAACGTAGTTTTTCTTTATGAAATAATCCGCCGCTTTTTTCGCGCTTTTCAGGAACCGCGAATCTCCCAGCACTCCGTAAGCCTTCACAAGCCCGTAAGCCGCTTCGCCGTCGTAATATATGACGACATAATCCTCCGCGGTCTTGTAGGTGTATCTGTTCAGCGTGTGGGTGAAGCTGCCGTCGCTTTTCTGCATATACATTATCCCGCAGGCAAGCGCCCGTATCAGCGAATTGTATTTATTGGTGCAGAACACCTCGGAATACGTCGTATACGCAAGGAGCGCGAGACCGTTTCCGCCGATATTGAGTGAGCTGCCGTCGTTTATGAACGCGGTCTTGCTGTCCTTGTAGGCGATATGCTTGCCGAGATATCCGAGCGAGCGTTCGATCACGGGGACAAGGCTTTCGTCGCCGCACATCTCATACTGCATGATAAAGTTCCACACCGTGCCGGCGTGCCTTAACATATTATACCCCTCTATCGGCTCGTTGTCAATAGGATAATAGCCGTAAACGAATTTCCCGTCCTCGCCGCATACAGAGCCGAGATAGCCGGAGCTTTTCTGCGCGAGCATTTCTACGGTATCCCTGTCGGCTTCGAGAATACGTCTGCCGGTAGTAGCGAACGTACCGTTTTCGAGCTTCATTGCGTATGCGGTATTCTCCGCGAAATATCCCTGCGTCTTAAAAAGCCGCAGCTTCCCCGGCACCGTCTTCAGCGCGCTCTTACCCATTGCGGCGAGCTCGGCATTCACCTTTGTGAAATCTATCTTTCCGGTTTTCTCGTAATCTATCATTCCCGCGCTGTTTATCTGTGCTTCGAGAAGCGCGGATTTATAATCCGCGTCGAATGAAATGCCGCTTCGCATGGAGCCTATGTACTTCCCGGCGTTGTCCGTGCAGAACTGCTTATATGTGACCTGCTCCTCGGAAACCACGATATCGAGCTTGAACCATTTCGGCGTTATCCCGGAGGAACGTGCCGCTGTAAACGCGGAATACAGCGCGTTGTTCAGTTTTTTTGACTGCGCGGTGAATACCCTCGCCTTCTTCTTTCCGTCGGATACGGAAACAAATGCGACGGTGCGCCCGAGCGCCTTGACCGCGGCAATAGTCTCCGTGTCCTCACGCAGCAGCCCGGTCACGAGATTGTACTTGCGGTTGTACATATAATCGGTGACGTTCATAGCTCCCGCCGGAACGGTGAAAACGAACTGCACCGCGATGATAACAATAAGTGCCGCAGCCGTTATCCTGCGCAATATCTTCATTCTGTCATTCCTTTCGGCTCACCGCCGGATATTGCCGAGAAAAGCTCCTCTATGCGGGCGCTGTCCCCGATAAGGGAGAGGTACCCGAAAAGCGCTTCCACGGCGGTAGCCTTGTGATATTCCGCCGAATTGCTCGACTTCGGAGCGCTCAGTCCCGTGGAATTGCGCCCTCTGCGCAGTATGTCGGCTTCCTCCTCGGTGAGCAGCGGTATCAGCTTCTCGAAAGCCGCCGCCTGAAACGACGCTCTCGCCATTTTTATCGACATATTGTGCAGCTCGGCGGAGGGTCTGTCGCCCTGCGCAACTACCGAGCGCCTTACACACAGCTCATATACGCTGTCGCCGTAAAACGCCAGCAGCCCGGGACTCAAACGCTTTGCTTCTGTTTTTGTCATTGTTTCCATTTCTAAAAATCTCCGGTATTTCCGTCTGCGCTGACGCGCGTGTCCTCCCGGACAGGGCTGGGGCTGCGCGCCCCCGTCCCGCGCCAGCGTGACGCCGGACCCATAATGTAATAATACAAGTCTCCGGAAAGACTGGTGATCTGTTTAATTTACAAAGCTGAATTCAAAATCAAAGATCGAGACGGTGTCCTCCTCCTCGATCCCCGCTTCGAGCAGCGCGTCGATTATGCCGCTGTAACGCAGCACACGCTGGAAGTATTGCAGACTTTCGTAGTCGTCCATATTGACGGTGGAGAGTATCGGCGCGAGCCACTCCGCATCTACCGAGTAGAAGTGCGCGTCCTCTTTCTTTATAGTGAACGAGCGCTTCTCGGCAGCCTGCTTTTCAAGCTCCTCAAGGGTCAGCGGCTTTGCCTCGTACCTGACTATCGGCGGGAGCTTTTCAAGCTCTCCGGCTATTGCCGCGACAAGCTCCTTCGTTCCCTGCGCGGACGCTGCCGAAATAACAAAGAACGGCAGTCCCTTTTCCGCTATGAATTTCCGGAAATCCTCGATCTGTTCCTCTGTTGCTATATCGGATTTGTTTGCCGCGACTATCTGCGGGCGCTCGGAAAGCTCCGCGGAGAAATTCGCGAGCTCGCGGTTTATCTTCTCGAAATCGTCCTTCGGATCGCGTCCCTCGCTTCCCGAAACATCGACAACGTGTACGATAAGACGGCAGCGCTCGACATGACGCAAAAACGCGTGACCGAGACCCACGCCCTCGCTCGCACCCTCGATAAGGCCGGGGATATCCGCCATAACAAACGATCTCTCGTCATACTTCACAACTCCGAGCACCGGTGTGATCGTGGTGAAGTGGTAATTCGCGATCTCCGGCTTTGCCGCGCTCACAACGCTTATCAGGCTGGATTTGCCCACATTCGGGAATCCCACGAGCCCCACGTCCGCGAGCAGCTTAAGCTCCAGCGTAACGTCGAAATGCTCGCCCGGGTAGCCGGGTTTCGCAAAGCGCGGTATCTGGCGTGTAGGCGTGGCGAAATTCATATTTCCCTTGCCGCCCTTGCCGCCTCTGGCAACTATCACAGGCTCGTCGTCCGAGATATCCGCAAGTATGCGTCCCGTTTCGCTGTCCTTGACGATCGTGCCGCGCGGTACTTTTATGACCGTGTCGGGCGCGGATTTACCGGAGCTGCGTCTGCTGCCGCCGGGTGCGCCGTTCTCTGCGGTGTATTTCTTCTTGTATCTGAAATCTATCAGCGTGGAGAGGCTGTCGTCAGCCTGAAATACTATATCTCCGCCCTTGCCGCCGTTTCCGCCGTCGGGACCTCCCGCCGCGACGTACTTCTCGCGGTGGAACGAGACAGCGCCGTTTCCGCCGTCTCCCGCTTTTATTGAAATTTTAACTATATCTACAAACATCTGTTATCTGATCCCCCTTGTGATGAGATCTGTCTCGTCTTTTGAAGCGAGCCCTATCTTCTCGCGGATAATGTTGAAGGGTGTTTCGGTAATGCCGTTCGCCCGTGCCATATTTGTGAGTATCACGCGGTAGTCGAAGTCGCCTATGCGCGTTCTCACGGTGATATCGAGACATTCCGGTGCGAGCGGGAATTTGCGCGTTTCCCACGTCATTCCCACGATATCGGTGTATCTGAACTCGACGGTCTTGCGGTCTTTTTTCGGGTAAGTGACGGTAAATGTCTCGTCGTTGGCGGCAAATTTATAAAGCCGTCCTCTGCGCAGGAACATAATGACGATCACAAACGCGATAAGTGCGAAGATACCGGTAATTATAAGAACATCGAGGATAATTATGGCAAGTCCGCTGTTGATAGCACCGCCCCATACCGTGAGTCTCGGGTCTTTCGCATCGCCGGCATTGGTGCCGTATATCATTTCGGACATTCCCGCGGAAGCCTGTGAACCGGCGCTTGCCATATTATCGCCAAGATATACAAGGTCGGATATCGCCGCAACGACCAACAGGGCAAGTATGACGATCCCTGTTATGACCGTGAGTCTGTCGTTTTTGAACGCGCAGTTGAATGCACCGCCTGTGCTGAACCCGAACCGATCGTTCGCCTTGCCGAAAGTGGTGTACATAACCGCTCCTTTCCCCGTTATACAAAAGAAGGACGGAATTTCTCCCGTCCTATCCTTACAGTTTTGCGATTATTCAGCGGGGTAAACGCTTACCTGCTTGCGATCCTTGCCGAGACGCTCATACTTTACATGACCGTCGATCTTTGCAAAGAGCGTATCATCGGAGCCTCTGCCGACATTCTTGCCGGGGTGGATATGTGTGCCTCTCTGTCTGTAGAGGATATTGCCGGCGAGAACAAACTGTCCGTCCGCTCTCTTTGCGCCGAGACGCTGAGCGTTGGAGTCTCTGCCGTTCTTTGTGGAGCCCATACCTTTTTTATGAGCGAAGTACTGCATGCTGATTATTAACATAATTGATCTTCCTTTCCGAGCTGTCACCTGCGGGAACGCATTTCCCGCACGCTTACATTTATCTTTCCTTTACTGTCCTTTGCCAATATATGCAGATGGTTATGGAACGAAGCGATCATCTGCTTCGCCGCGATAGCCATAGCGGAATCCGGATCTTTAAGGACGAGCATTATCCTGTTGCCCTGATCCTTAACGTCCGCCTTGCAGAACAGGTAGTCGGTAATGGTGTTCGCCGTGAGCATTACAGCCGAAGAAACGGCTGCGCACACGATATCGCGTCCGAAAACGCCCGCGTCCGCGTGTCCCGACACCGAAAACCCCACAAGGGCTCCGCCGTAGCTCAAAAACTCTGCGTTTATCATGGCGGTTATGCGTTGATAGCTTCGATCTTTACCTTGCTGTACGGCTGTCTGTGACCCTTAGCCACCTTTTCGCCCTTCTTGGGCTTGTAGGTGAAGACTCTTATCTTCTTACCCTTGCCGTTCTTGATGAGCGTAGCCTTTACGGTTGCACCGGACACATAGGGAGCGCCCGCTGTAACACCGCTGTCACTGCCGATAAGGAGGACCTTGTCGAATGTAACATCGCCCTCGTCGATGCCGAGCTTCTCTACGAAGATCTCATCGCCTTCTTTTACCTGATACTGCTTTCCGCCTGTTTCAATAATTGCGTACATTTTATTACCTCGTTTCACGATCTCGCTGCTTCGGGCGCCGTCACCTCTGTGACAGACTTAAAAAAGCCCATTCTGCATGCGGCTTACCTATTTTAACACATTCTTTTCCGTTTGTCAAGTGTTTTTTCGAGATTTTGAGAGAGTTTTTTGGATTCCGGGCAGCGACATAACAGTAAAAAGCCTGAAATCCGATCATTCATGCTCTGAATAATATCTGTTTTCTTCTTTCTCCTGCTTCTTTTTCTTAACTGCCTTGGCAACACATACAGCAGTAATAATTACCGCAATAAAACCGGCGGGAACAATAATCAACGTGCCATATACCATCAGTTCATATTGTTCATCAGACATTTTCGGGATATAACGATAGGTAAAATCATTGGTTTCAAACGCTGTCGAAGTATCATCCGTAATCATAACATATGGCGCTCCGGGAGCGGAATTATCCGCAATATAACCACCATAAACTCCTTTTTGGACAGACTCGCTCAATTCATCCTCCAGATATCCGGGATAATTGTATGATTGATGATCGTAGTCGGTATAAGATTTCGGCTGATCCATATACCAGTCAATATGCTCCCTATCGCCTTTTTCAAACAACTCCTCGGCTTTGAACGAGCGCGAACCGACATAATGCAGATTGCAATCCATCCATGTTATATCTGTATAATAATAATTGCCGTCCGCATTAACTAAATTCCAACAATGAAAATCGCTCATCATCATATAGCTTTCCAAGCCGATCCTCGTTGCAACCGCCGTAAAAAACGCCGCATAATTGCCGCATATCTTGGTGTTTTTTTCTAACGCTCCGTACAAATAACCGCCTTTGTAAAAAGAATGGATCCTGTCTATACGTCTTGGATCACTGACAGACATTGAATCAACAGTATCATCATAAACAAAATTCTTTAATTCATATACAATAATAGCATCCATCTTCTCCCGATCGGTACTGTTTTCATTAACATCTAAAGTGCTTATGATATCATTTAATTCGGCGTCGATTTTTTTCATTTCTTCAAAAGAATCAGTGTTTAAAAATACATCTACACCATTTTCCAACAGATAATTAATATCATCAACGGTAACATTTATTGATATATCATACGGATCGCCGTATATGTACGCCACCTTCAGCGAAGGGATCTTTTTTAAATCAAAAGGCGTTGTTTCTCTGACTTCGATCGCCGCGTGTTCCAGATTCGGCATACTGCAAACGAGCTCCGGCTCCGCCATTACATTACCGTATATATTCAGCGTTTTGATATTTTCATTATTGTACAGAAAACCGCAATTCTTAACATTTAAATCAACAGTGTTTGCGCCATTGTCAAACGTTAAAGTATCGAGCTTATCCAATTTGCCGATCTGCCGGATAGGATCAATATCATCCGACAGATTTGCTAAATAAAGCTCGTTCATTGATGTACAATAATTAACAAAGCTCAGCGAATCCGTGTCGTTTTCGATCAACAGCTCCAATCTGCTTATGCTCTCCAGATCGGTTTTTGTTATTGCTCCGCTTTTTCTGCCCAACGATTCCAGAACATCGTCTCTGTAATTTTTCGGAATTTTTACTTCGTCATCTTCACTGTATGAACTGCCGCTGCCGGAATAACCGTTCGCAGAAATTTTAACGGAAGCGGGACCTGAAAACATTGTGAGCGCAACGGCGGCACACATCAGTTGTGATAATATTTTTAATACGGATTTATTTGCCGGACCGGAATTTATCTTTTTATGGCAACGATCGACCTTTGGCATTTCCTCACCCGCTTATATAATTGATACGCTTTTTCCGTTTCTCTGAATTTCTTTGTTCTGCTTTTTTTATGTGAACAAAACAGGTTTTAAGGTCAAATACGCTCCGATATCTTCACTTGCTTTCACATATACTGCCGTTTACCTTCCGGAATATGACAAACGCGGCAGCGGCGTTCAGCGCGTCGGCGACGACCTGTGACCACACAAGCCCGTCGAGCTGCCAGACCGCGTTCATTATCAGCATTATCGGTATGATAAGCACCAGATGACGTATGATAGCGAGTATGAACGAGACAAATCCCTTATCGACAGCATTCATGTAGTTCACAACGTGATAGCCTATCATCATAAACGGAAGTGAAAAGCAGCGTCCGCGCAGAAACTCCGCGCCGTAACGTACCGTCTCCTCATCGCCGATGAAAACCCCGACAATGCTGTCCGCGAAAAAGAAAAACAGGACAGAGCACAGAGCGGAGAAAACGAGTATCACAATTCTCGCGAGGGAGACGAATCTGCTCATTCTCTCACGGTCTCCCGAGCCGTAGTTGTAGCTCACGAGCGGAACCATTCCGAGACACACACCGAGCCCGATGTTTATCGGCAGGCGTTCGAGCTTCAGCACAATTCCCATTGCAGCAAGCTGAACATTTCCGTAATCAACGACGAGCTTGTTAAGCACTATCGTCACAAGGTCAAACATGAATATCGCGATCGCCGCCGGTATTCCGACCGTATAGAACGAGCGCAGGTTCTCCGTGCCGATCTTCTCCAGCTTTTTCGGGATACGCAGAACGCTCTTGTCCTTCACGCGAATGAACATCACGATAAAGAATATCAGCGATATGAAATTCGACAAAGCCGTTGCGATCCCCGCACCGAGGACTTCATTTCCGGGCGGCAGGATAACGAACATGAACAGCGGGTCAAGCAGCACATTCGCGACGCTGCCGAGAGCTACGCCTACACCCGAGGACATAGAAAATCCCGAGTTGCGAAGAAGCTGCGGCATACACATCGAAAGGATCGTCGGCACTCCGCCGATAACGGTAGTGGTGATAAGATACTGCCTGCCGTAGTCGATCGTGAGCTCGTTCGCGCCGAGCAGATACAGTATCGGGTCTGTGAATATGAGCACCAGAAGCGAGAATACCACTGCCGCTATCGTGCAGGACGTAAGCGTGTAAGATGCCACCCGACGCGCATCATCTTCCTTTTTCTCGCCGATAAGCCGGGCCATAAGCGCTCCGCCGCCGACACCGAACACATTCGCGAGTGCCACCGCCGCGAGATAGACCGTAAGCGCGAGCGAGGACGCGCCGATCTTATTCGGGTCATCGGTGCGGCCTATGAACCATGTGTCCGCGAGATTGTATATCAGGATTATAACCTGACTTGCCACCGTCGGCAAAGCCATTTTAGCAAGCGCGGACGCGGGCTTTACCGACGTGAATAAACTGTCGTTTTCCAAACTTTATCACCATGTTGATTATTTATTTCTGTCAATACGCTTTTTTGCGGTACCTATCGCTCTTTCCGGACAAACAAGCAGACACAGATGACAGCCGACACATTTGCTGCCGATCAACTTGGGTTTGCCGTTCTCATCGGGCTTTATGGCGCTGTGACCGCCGTCGCTGCATGAGATCACACATCTTCCGCAGCCGATACATTTATCATGATCGAACTTCGGGAACAGCACCGTGTCGCGCTCCAGAACATCGGTTGTCGCACTCACGGTATCGAGCGCCTGTCCGACGGCATCTCTGACGCTGTTATATCCCTTTTCGGCAAGGTAGTAATTGAGCCCGCTTGTCAGCTCGTCGATTATCCGATAACCGTACTGCATAACGGCGGTTGTCACCTGTACCGAGCCGCTTCCGAGAAGTATGAATTCGAGAGCGTCCTGCCATGTCTCAATTCCGCCCATTCCGCTTATGTGCATACCCGCGAGAGCCTTGTCGCCGGCAAGCTCGGAAATGAACCGGAGCGCTATCGGCTTGACGGCATTGCCGCTGTACCCACCCAGCGCGGATCTTCCGTGTACCGCGGGCGCTGCTACCAGAGTATGCGGGTTTACACCGGTTATGCTCTTGATCGTGTTTATTGCGGCTATACCGTCGGCACCGCCGCGCTTTGCCGCTTCGCCCGCAGGTATCATCGACGCGACATTCGGGGTCAGCTTCACGAGCACGGGTATCTTACAGCCCCGCTTCGCCGCCTTCGTGAACCGCTCGACAAGCTCCGGCACCTGCCCGATATCCGAGCCCAACCCCCCCTCAGCCATATTGGGGCAGGAGAAATTCAGCTCTATCGCGTCCGCTCCGTTCTGCTCGCACAGGCCCGCAAGCTCCTCCCATTCCGCTTCGTCCTTTCCCATGATCGACGCGAGAATGAACTTTGTCGGGTAGTTCTGTTTCAGCCTGCGGAATATCTCCATGTTCTCCGCGACGCTGTGATCCGAGAGCTGCTCAATGTTCTTGAAGCCGATGATCTCGCCGCTGCTGCCTTTTATCGCGGAGAAACGCGGCGACGCTTCGTGAATATCGAGGGAGCATATCGTCTTGAACGCCGCGCCCGCCCAGCCGGCTTCAAAAGCTCTCGCGCACATATCGTATGTGCTTGCGACTACCGACGATGACAGCAGGAACGGGTTTTCGAGCGGTATGCCGCAGAGATCGGTTTTCAGTCTGTCGAGGTTTTGCGGAGGTGCTGTTTCTGTCGCGGGTTTAACGTCATCATACAGCCTTGTCATCAGTGCCTTTATGGGAACTCTGCCTGCTCTCACGCAGGCTTTCTCGCATGGCGCGGAGCAGTTTACGCACGGGTTTTCCACGGGCAGCGCCGCCGCCGTGTACCTGCTGTTGTCGAACCATATACCCCGCAGCGCCTTTGCGGGGAGCTTCACGGGACAGGCCTGTTCACAGCGCGCATTGCCGCATAACACACAGTTCACCGCTTCCGAGCGGTATATCTTGTTTTCAAATGACATATTACTCACCTCATTCCGTCTTTTTTCGGTTGACAAGCCAATTCGTAAGGATACCGAGTATCAGTGCCGCCGCGACTTCGGTTATCGTCACGGCACCGAAGCTTATGCTGAGCCCTCCTATTCCGGCTACAAGTATCGCCGATATCACAAATATATTTCTCTTTTCATCAAGATCTGTTTTCTGTATCATTTTCAAACCTGATACTGCAATAAATCCGTACAGCGCAATACACAGCCCGCCCATAACACATGAGGGAATGGAGTTTATGAAAGCTACGAAAGGTGTTATGAACGACACCAGCATACAGCCGACGGCTGCCGCAAGCGCAGTGATCGTGGAGGCATTTCCGGTCAGCGCCACACACGCTATCGACTCACCGTATGTCGTATTCGCGCAGCCGCCGAAGATAGCGCCCGCTATCGAGCCGAGACCGTCGCCGAGAAGCGTGCGGTCAAGTCCCGGATTGGTAAGAAGATCCTTGTTTATTATCGAGGACAGGTTCTTGTGATCCGCAATATGCTCCGCAAAACCAACAAACGCAACGGGAACATACGCAGTCACAATCGTTATTATGTAAGCCGGAGTGAGCTCCCCTAACCCGTCGGCAGCTCTTATAAGCACAAAATCCGGTATGCCAAAAAATGTGCTTATCGTTACCTGTCCGTCCGGCATCATCGTCTCCTCAAATACACCGAGCTCGGTTATGACCATTTCATTTGTTCCCGTACCCAGACCGATAAGAGTAAATGCCAGAGCCGCGGTATATCCTGCAATTATGCCTGCAAGGAACGGTATCAGCTTCAGTGTATTTCTGCTGTACACCGAGCATATCACCGTAACCGCAAATGTTATAAGCCCACAGATCAGCGGGAAATTCCCGGACGCGAGCGCTGCGGTCCCGCCCGTCTCTGTCGCGGTAAATACATCGCCTGTCTGCATATTCGACACGGCGTTTCCCGCGAGTGACAGACCGATTACCGAAACAGTCGGTCCGATGACAACGGGCGGCATGAGCTTATCTATCCACTTTACGCCGACTTTCTTCACAACTAAAGCAAGTATGACATATACAATGCCTGCCGCTGCCGCGCCGATGATAAGGCCGAGCATTCCGAGCCCCGCGGAAACTCCGCCCGCAAATGACGCGATCATCGAACCGACAAAAGAGAAATTTGAACCGAGAAGCATGGGACTTCTTCTCTTTGTCATTATGATGTACACAACAGTTCCTATGCCCGCGCCGAACATTGCAGCCGAAGGGGTCAGACCGTTACCGACTACCATAGGAACAGCTATTGTTGCCGCAAGTATGGCGAGCATCTGCTGTATCGCAAGATTGACCAGAATAATCCCCTTCGGTCTGTCCGAAATATCATATTTCAGTTTCATGGTATCGCCCCCTTGCTATCGATCCGTGCCGGAAAGAATGCAGGTTCACATACGCTTATGTATCAGGGTTAAACAGAGTGCTCGGCTGAATACGGCTTCTTCCCTCTGTATATCGAAGCCGCGAATATTACAACAGTCAGGACACCGCCGATAATGAACGAGACCGTCATATCGAGCGATAAGCCGATAGGCGCGCTGAGTATGTATGACAACGTAATAAACGAGTAGAAAACAAGCGGTATCGCGGGGATCCACAGATACTTCGATTTCCCGTGGCGCATTAGATATATCATTATCGACGATGTAGCAAATATCGTAAGCGTCTGGTTCGCCCAGCCGAAATATCTCCATATCGTATTGAAGCCGTTCGCGTCATTCTTCGCCCATATCAGCACACCGAGCGCGAGCGCGAATATCGGGACGGCAAGGAGCATACGGCTGCCTATTGATTTCTGCTTTATGTGGAATGTTTCCGAGACCATGAGACGAAGCGAGCGCAGCGCCGTATCACCCGAGGTTATCGGAAAGATTATTACGCCGATTATCGCGATGATACCGCCGATACTGCCGAGCATACTCCGGCAGATAACGCCGACAACGCTCGCCGGTGAGATCTGCTGTAAAACGCCGTCCACGCTCTGGAAATATCCCCAGTCGCCTTCGGTCATCTGCATCGTGATACCCGCATTCTCGGCACCGATACCTATGACCGCCATTGTTCCGGCAGCCCATACCATTGCTATGAATCCCTCGGCTATCATCATGTTGTAAAACGCCATTCTGCCGTGCTTCTCACTTTCGAGGGTGCGCGAAACAAGCGCGGTCTGCGAGCCGTGAAAGCCCGACATGATACCGCAGGCGACAGTCACAAAGAATCTCGGGATAAAGTTATGACTGCTGAAATACGCGCCGAAGTCAAACCCGCCGAGCGTCTGGTCACCGAAAACCTCCGCGAGCTGATGACCGCCCGCGAACAGCATTACGAATATTCCGAGCGCGGAAAGTATGAGTATGCCGCCGAGTATGGGGTAGATCTTACCGATTATCTTGTCTATCGGAAGAACGGTAGCTATCAGATAATACGCAAAGATAACGCCGTAGATTATCCATGTCGATGCTTCTCCCGCCGTGCCGCCGAAGCCGAAGACCTGCGTCGCGGCAATATCTCCGGGCGTGTAGATGAACACAACTCCGCACAGGAACAGCGTCAGACACACAAACCCCGTGAAGAACCAGAACACGCCCTTGTTGTGGTGGCGTTTTACCATTTCCGGCATCTGAATACCGCCCTCGCGGGTGCAGATCATACCGTTGAAATAGTCGTGTACGGCACCGCCGATCACGCAGCCTATCGGGATAGTGATGAATGCTATCGGTCCGAAGAGTATGCCCTGTACCGGGCCGAGTATGGGTCCCGTACCCGCGATATTCAGCAGGTTCACGAGACAGTTTCTCCACCTCTTCATCGGAACGTAGTCAACGCCGTCCTCGTTCGCATAAGCGGGAGTTTTTCTGTCGTCGGGCGCGAACACCTTCTCACAGAGCTTACCGTAAAGTAAGCCTCCGCCTATCAGTATTACAAGTCCTATCACAAAAGTAATCATTGTCAGTATCACTCTTTTCTCTTTTTCTTTCAGTATAGAAAGGTATATTAATATAATATATTATATCATATTTTTACACTAAAATCAAGAAAAACATACGGTTTTTGGTAAATTCAGCCAAAGGTGTGCTCCTGTACGAACGTATTACACAATATTAAAGATCATTGCAAAAATATTTTGAAAATCCTCAAAATCTGCAATAAAGCTGCAATGTTCTGTATGATATAATGCAGACATAGCAAAGGGAAAACCGCTTAAACAAAGGATTTGGAAATAATTCAAAGAATTTTTTTTCAAAAGCCAAAAAATCTGCAATAAAGTTGCAATAGTTTGTATGATATAATGCAGACATAGCAAAGGAAAACAACAATTGATCACCGAAAAGGGGGATAAAAAAATGATAGTAACCGGTGCAGCAGTAATCCTGATGACAAGTTATGTCGTACTCAAAGCACTTTTTGGATGATATAGGCAAACATAGGGTTCAGAAAAAATTAAAAAAATTTTTTCAAAAACTTCAAAAATCTGCAATAAAGTTGCAATAATCGGTATGATATAATACAGGCAGAGCAAAGAAAAACCGCTTAAACAAAGGGTTCGGAAAAATTTAAAAAATTTTTCAAAAACCAAAAAATCTGCAATAAAGTTGCAATGTTCTGTATGATATAATGCAGACAGAGCAAAGGGGAAAAATCCCGAACCAACAACAAGAACAAA
>JAFPUE010000054.1 GCA_017395555.1 Ruminiclostridium sp.
AAGGACGGCAAGTACGTTTCGGTGACAATTTCATTCGGCGGGACGGATCACCGGGCTGTGAGCTTCGGCTCGACGTATGACGCGTTCCCGTTTTCCGAGGGCGACATTGTGGATATACTCGCGAACCTTGACGTGAACGAGTACAACGACAGGCGCAACATAAACATTCTCATAAAAGATATGCGGTATTCGGGATTCAGGCAGGAGCGGTATTTCGCGGCACGCACGGCGTATGAGGACTATCGCTGCGGGAAGGTGGAGAGCCGGCTGCTCGCGAGGATGATACCGGAGAAGGACGAGCAGAAGAAGGTCTATGACATACTGCGCGGCACGCAGTCGCTCTCGAAGGCGGAGATGATCGCGGACAGAGCGGGGATAAACTGCTGTAAATTCCGCATAATACTTGATATTTTCGGCGAGTTCGGGCTTGCCGAGACTGATGTGACGAAGGACAGCGTAAGGCTGATACCTGTCAAGGGGAAGGTTGATCTGGAGAAGTCGCGGGTCATCACAAATCTCAGGCGAAGCGTATAATATTCTCTTTTGTGCGGAGCGGCAGAGTTTCTCACCCCCTTCTACAAACGAGGAATAAAAAACAGCCCCGAACTGCAAGTCCGGGGCTGTTACATATTCTTATCAATCGTCTTCTTCGACAACTATCTGGACTTTTATTGTTGTGCTGCCGCTCTTGACAGAGATAACCGCTGTGCCGACAGAGACTGCCTTTACCTTGCCCTTTGACGATACCTTCGCTATTTTGCTGTTGGATGATGAATACTTGACCGATGAAGCGTTCTTTCCGTTCACAAGTGCGCCGATCTTTAGGCTCTCGCCCTCTTCGAGGTATATTTTAAGCATAGTTTCGGAAGATGAGGAGCTTTCGGTATATGTGACCGATGTTTTTCTCTTTCCGTCCCAGCTCGAGGTGTTGGGTGAATCGTTGTTATATCCGTATAAACCTGTAAAGGACTTGCCGTCCGATGACATTACGAATCTGAACTTTCCTTGTCTGCCGTTTGTTTGTGTCCATGTGCCGGTAAGAGTGTTCCCCGATACCGTGCCGCTTATTTTACCGCCGCTGAATTCATAAGTACCCGTTACTTTTGAGCCGCTCTGAGTGAGCTTCATATCATTCCAGTTTGTGCTCCATGTGCCGGTCCATGAGTAATCCGCCGCGCCGGCGCTTATACACATAGCGGTCATGGCTACTACCGCTGCCATAAAAACTGCGAGTATTCTTGTAAATTTCTTCATATTCTGCCTCCTTATGATAGAGATGCCATACTTGCCGTATATTCAGCCGTAATGCTTCATATACAATCTAATTATATCATAGTAAAGTGTGCTGCGCAATCAAATTCCGAAAGTTTTCGGAAATTATACAAGATTATTTGTAACAATGCACAAAGATAAATATTGCTGTAACAGTGCCGGGAAAGGGCGCAGCTGAAATAAAATGTCATTACCCTATTGCAATTTCCAAAAAAATATGCTATACTATATGCGTAAATATATTTACGGAGGTTGATTATCATGAAGCATATCAAGACTATCAACAAGGCTAACTTAAAGGAAACCGCTGCAAAGGGCGGCTGCGGCAAGTGCCAGACTTCCTGCCAGTCCGCTTGCAAGACCTCCTGCACGATCGCTAACCAGCAGTGCGAGGCTAACAAGTAAGCAGGGATTTTTTAAGTAAGCAAGGCTTTAGGGCGGCGTAAGCTGCCCTTTTTGTCGGTTTAGGAAAAGGAATAAGTTATGACAAATACAATACACAGATTTATACAGAACGGCGAATATATCGTCGTTGACGTAAACAGCGGCGGAGTACACGTCGTTGACAAGCTCGTTTATGATATGGCGGGGCTGCTCGAACCGCCGCTTTCGGAGGAGATGCCGGAGCGCCTTATCGCGGAGCTGAAAGACTTCCCCGAGGACGAGGTGCGCGAGTGCTACGGCGAGATATACGAGCTGTATAAGGATAAAGTCCTGTTCAGCGAGGACGAGTACCGCAAGTACGCAGATATCGCTGTCAAAGCGCCGATAAAGGCGATGTGCCTGCACGTTTCGCACGACTGCAATCTGCGCTGCAAATACTGTTTCGCATCTACCGGAGATTTCGGCACGGGGCGCAAGATAATGACCCCGGAGACCGGAAGAAAAGCGATAGATTTCCTCATTGAGTAGTCAATGGGACGGCAGAACCTTGAGCTCGATTTCTTCGGCGGCGAGCCGCTTATGGCATGGGAGACGGTAAAGGCGACTGTGGATTACGCGAGAAGCGTCGAGAAGCAGCATGGCAAAAACTTCCGATTTACCGTCACAACGAACGGTATGCTGCTCGACGATGAAAAGATCGAGTACATCAACCGTGAAATGTCAAACTGTGTGCTGTCACTCGACGGACGTAAGGAAGTCAACGACAACGCGCGCCCCACACCGAACGGTAAGGGCTGCTACGATATCATCGTGCCGAAGTATAAGAAGCTTGTTGCGGGCAGAGTGAACGAGGGCAGAACGGATTATTATGTGCGCGGGACATTCACAAAGTACAACCTCGATTTTGTGGAGGATGTGCTGCATATCGCGTCTCTGGGATTTGACCAGCTCTCCGTTGAGCCGGTGTCGGCTCCCGCGGACGCGCCCCACGCAATAACCGAGGACGATCTCCCGAAAATATACGAGCAGTACGACAAGCTGTATGAAATAATGGCGGAGAGCGTGGAAAAGACGGGCAAAAAGCCGTTCAACTTCTTCCACTATATGATAGATCTCGATCAGGGTCCGTGCGCGGTAAAGAGACTGCGCGGGTGCGGCTGCGGAAATGAGTATGTCGCGGTGACACCGGACGGCGATATTTACCCCTGCCACCAATTTGTCGGTATTGACGAGTGGAAAATGGGCAATATATATACGGGCGACGTTGACCCGAAGATCGCGGACTACTTCGCAAAGACGCATATTTACAGCAAAAAGGGCTGTTCTGACTGCTGGGCAAGGTTCTACTGCTCGGGCGGCTGCAACGCGAACGGCTTTATATACGAGGGAGATGTGAGAACGCCGTTCAAGCTCCAGTGCGCTATGATGAGAAAGCGCGTGGAATGCGGGATAGCGCTCGCGGTGAAGGTCAAGGAGGCAAATGCCGCCGCGGAAGAAACGTGACACTTTCCTTTCACGTTGTTTCACCTTTTTTCACAATGTGAAGGATTTCTTTCCCCGAAAAAGTAACGAATGTTAAAAAAACGGTCACGAGATTGTCACATAAGCGGTGTAATATATAAATCGAAGCAGGAAACAAAGATACTGCAATACATATACCGCTGTGCGGGAGAAAGGATGTTTGTTATGGAACAGAATTTTAACGGCTACAACAATAATTACAATTATCAGAATTATCAGGATTATCAGGGCGAACAGCAGCCTGTATATCAGGAACCGAAAAAACAGCGCAAGAGCGGGAAGTTCGCCAAGGCGGCGGCGCTCGTGGCTGCAGTCGCGGTCATAGCGGGAGGCGCGGGCTTCGGCGGTGCGTATCTTGCCGCGAATACGATCGGAACTTCGCAGGCGATCAGATCCGGTTCTTCCGAGAGCGGCAGAACGACGGCAACATATTCCGCCGACAGCGGCAAATCCGAAGGCGGAGCGAACGGTGATGTCTCAAACGCGATAGCCGCGATAAACGGCTCGGAGGGAGGCGGTATCGTAGGTACCACATCGTCGGCCGGCAAGACATACCCCACTGATGTGCAGCCTTCCGGAGCGAACGGCGAATACACATACAGCGAGCTGTATGAAGCTGTAAACGACACTATCGTTCTCGTAAAAGTCTATAAGGATCAGTCCTCCGACGACATTTACAGCTACTACGACTACTATTTCGGCTACGGCGAGCGCGGAAGCAGGGACAGCAAGAGCTCCGAGCCGGTATATACCGGATACGGCAGCGGTGTTGTCTTCACAGAGGACGGCTATATCCTTACTAATGCGCACGTTGTTTCCGGCGCATCGAAGCTGGTGGTAGAGGTCAACGACTATAACGACTCCAATGAAACTCACGAGTACGAGGCGACGGTCATAGGCTCCGACGATTCCACGGATATCGCGGTAATAAAGATCGAGCGTGACGAGCCGTTCCTTGCTGCGAAAATAGGCTCCAGCGACAGCCTCAAGGTGGGTCAGGATATTGCCGTAATAGGCAACCCCGGCGTTACGGCTTCGATAATGTTCGCGCATACGATGACCGCGGGCATAGTTTCCGGACTCGATGTTGAGTGCCTCGCCGACAACGGCTACAGCCTCAGCCTCATACAGACAGATGCCGCGATCAACAGCGGTAACTCCGGCGGCGGTATGTTCGATATGTACGGCAATGTTGTCGGTGTTGTAAACTCGAAGATAGTTGCTACAACTTATGAGGGTCTCGGCTTCGCGCTCTCGATCGACGAAGCCAAGCCGATAATGGAAGACCTGCTCAACTACGGTTATGTAAAGAGCCGTCCCGTACTCGGCGTGACCACCGTTGAGCTCAACGAATACCGTGCTCAGCTCTACGGCTCGAAGCTCTCGCAGGGACTTCTCATTTCCGGTCTTAACGAAGGCGCTCCCGTTGAGAAGAGCGGTCTGCGTGTAGGCGATATCGTTACAAAGATAAACGGCAAGAACGTTTCGTCGATAGCCGATGTACAGTCGATAATCAGCAAGTTCAGAGTAGGTGATACCGTCACCGCTACGGTTGCGCGTGAAAACACGAGCGGCGGAATGGACAGCGTGGAGATCGACATAATCCTTACCGAAAGCGCTTCTAAATAAATATATCCTTCTCACACGGAAAACCGTGCAGTCTCTATGGCTGCACGGTTTTTCGCGTTAAGCGCAAGCCTGTGCCCGTGTCATTTGCCGGTAAATCCAAATCAATAAAAGACAATAAGACACGCTGTTTTGCGGTTGGTGTGTTGCTCCGGACACAAGATATATGGGTGTAGATGTTGAAAATGCCCTAAAATATGTGATTTTTGCGCTTTTTTGTGTTGAAAACGCTGTTTACTTGAAGTTGAAAATGTGCTATAATACTATCGTAGAGATGTATGCTCATTATAAGGAAAGGGGAGTAACACAACTGTGAAATACCTTCTTTGCTATACCGAGAAATATGACGAGAACACGAACATAAAAGTCGAGAGCGAGGTCTTCGACGATTTCGCCGACGCGGTGGTAAGATATACGCTTATGTGCGGCGGACGCGATCAGGTAGTCCTTGCCGATACGGACAACGGGACGATCATACGGCAGTTCAGCCGCGAGATATGTGACCCTGACACGGGCTGTGTTCCGTCCGTCTTTATTAAATAACGGTCATTTCCCGGATAAGCCGGGTGACAATATAATATTTATATCTGCGTCGGTTCACCCGAAAGGGGAGCCAGAAAGGAAAAAGATATGGAAAACACACAGGTAAAGGCTGCGGAGACCTTAAAGGCTCCTACGGCAAACAGAGAAACAAGAAGAAACTACATCACCACGATCGTGGGTATGGGTCTGATGACGGCGATAGTTGTCGTTCTTCAGGTGTTCGCCGCTTCCATCAAGCTCGGCGAATTCAGCATAACCCTCACGCTTGCGCCTATCGTCATAGGTGCTGCGCTGTTCGGACCGTTGGCAGGCGCGTGGCTCGGACTCGTGTTCGGTGCTGTCGTGCTTCTGAGCGGTGATGCCGCTCCGTTTATGGAGATAAGTGTTGCGGGAACCATAATCACCGTGCTGCTCAAAGGCGCACTCTCCGGTCTCGCGGCAGGATTTATCTACCACCTGATACAGAAGAAGAACAAGTATGCCGCGGTAGTTTCCGCCGGTATCGCCGCACCGATCGTAAACACGGGTGTGTTCGTGCTGGGCGTGTTCGCATTCTTCTTCGGAACGATAAGCGAATGGGCAGAAGGCGCGGGAATGGGTGCTGTGCAGTTCATTTTTGTCGGACTGATCGGTCTCAACTTCTTTGTTGAGCTCGGCATTAACCTTGTGCTCAGCTCGGTCATAGTTACCATACTCAACTATGCCAATAAAATGATAAACAACAACAGATAAGGCGGCTTAATGGAATATTTTCTCAATACCGCACGGCAGCTCCCGGAATACCGTTCCGCCGCGTCTGCCGTGTCCGGTATGCCCGTTATGGTAACGGGTCTTTCGCATATCCACAAGGCTCACTTCCTCGCGGCGCTGTCGCTTGAGCAGGGCTATAAGCTCCCGCTGATAGTTATCTGCGACACCGAGGGCGAGGGCGCAAGGCTTTGCTCGGATATCAACACAATGACGGGTGAGGAGACCGCTTTCGGGTTTCCCGCGAAGGATATGGTGCTCGGAGACGTTGACGCGGTATCCCGCGAGTACGAGCACAGACGTATCGGGATACTCTCGCGTATGCTCAGCGGAAAGGCGAAGATAGTCTGCGCCACACCGGAAGCTGCTTCGCAGATAACGATCCCCCGTAAGATACTGAAAAAACGCACCGTTACAATAGGTTCGGGAGACCAAATATCGCTGCCCGAAATCACGTCCGCTCTGGTCGAAGCGGGCTATTCGCGCTGTGACCAGATAGAGGGCGTTTCGCAGTTCTCGCTGCGCGGCTCGATACTCGACGTTTACCCCGTAAACTTCGGTATGCCGGTAAGAATCGAGCTCTGGGGCGACGATGTGGACAGCATATCCGTGTTCGATCTCGAATCCCAGCGCCGCATAGATACGATAAAGAAGATAGATATTGCTCCCGCGCTCGAAACGCTGTTTCTTGACAACGCGCAGATCTGCGAGAAGCTCGAAGCGCTGCTCCCGAAGATACGCGGCAAAAAAGCCGCCGATGTGAAGGAGCGTATACGCCGCGATATCGGGAATGTCAGCGGCGGGGCGGGCTGCGCAAATACCGACAGATACCTGCCGGTGTGCTATGACAGCGAGGAAACGCTTTTCGACTACGCTGATAATGTTATAATATGTGAAAACTCGTCCTGCAGCGAGAGCTTCCGCTCCGCCTACGCGCAGTACACCGAGGATATCAGGCTGCTGTTCGAGGACGGGATACTCTGCAAGGGACTTGACAGATATATGCTCTCGCAGGCGGAATACCGTGCCGCGGCGGAAAGCCGGATAAGCGCGTATTTCGACAACTTCATGCGCGGCGGAGACTTAAAACTCTCCAAGCTGCTGAGCGTTTCGGCGGGGCAGGTGGCTCCGTGGAGCGGCGAATACAGGGTGCTGCTCGACGAGCTGAAAAATTACCTTTCCGAGAATTACAGCGTCATTGTCATGGCGGGTACGGAGAAGGCGGCGAAGGTGCTCGCGGACGATCTGCGCGGTGACGGAGTTGCGGCGGATTACGCGTCCGAGCCGAAGAAGCTGTACGCCAAGCGCGTGTATATCACCCCCGGTGTGCTGTCATCGGGCTACAGCTATTCTGAAGCGCGGCTCGCGGCGATCTCGCATACGTCGGTGACGATACAGACGAGAGAAGCGCCCAAGCGCAAGAAGGCTGAGGTCATAAACTCGCTCAGCGATATCTCCGTCGGCGATCTCGTCGTACACAATACCTACGGCATCGGCGTTTTCGACGGCGTGCAGAAGCTGACGCAGGACAAGATAAGCAAGGATTACATCAAGATAAAATACGCGGGAACGGATGTGCTTTACGTTCCGGTAACGCAGCTTGACCTGATCTCGCGCTACATCGGCGCGGGTGACGCGAATACCGTCAAGCTGTCGAAGATGAATTCCGATCAGTGGCAGAAGACCAAGACAAGGGCAAAGACCGCCGCGAAGGAAATGGCGGCGGAGTTCATCGAGCTGTACTCGAAGCGCATGAAGACAAAGGGCTACGCCTTCGATCCGGACGGACCCGAGCAGTCGGAGTTTGAGAACCATTTCAGCTACGTCGAGACGGACGATCAGCTGCGCTGCATAAACGAGATAAAGCTCGATATGGAGCGCGACAAGCCAATGGAGAGGCTGCTGTGCGGAGATGTCGGCTTCGGCAAGACCGAGGTGGCTCTGCGCGCCGCGTTCAAGTGCGTTATGAGCGGAAAGCAGTGCGCGCTGCTCTGCCCGACAACGGTGCTCGCGTGGCAGCACTACCAGACCGTGCTCAAACGAATGGACGGCTTCGGGCTCGATATCGAGCTGCTGTCGCGTTTCCGCACACAGAAAGAGATAAAAACGACGATCGAGAGAATGAAGCGCGGAAGCGTCGATATCGTCATAGGTACGCACAGACTTGTGCAGGACGATATATCGTTCAAGGATCTCGGTCTCGTTATCATAGATGAGGAGCAGCGCTTCGGCGTTGCCCACAAGGACAAATTCAAGCAGATGTTCGCTGGCGCGGATATTCTCACGCTCTCCGCTACGCCGATACCGCGTACCCTGAATATGGCGATGTCCGGCATACGAGATATGAGCGTCATCGAAACGCCCCCGCAGGACAGACAGCCCGTCACAACCTACGTTATCGAGCATAACGAGGGAGTTATTGCACAGGCTATAAATAAGGAGCTGCGCAGGAACGGACAGGTCTATTATATCCACAACCGCATAGAGTCGATATTCCAGTGCGCGTCGGATCTGCACAAGCTGGTTCCGGAAGCGCGTATAGGCATTGCGCACGGTAAAATGGAGGAGGACGAGCTGCTGGAGGTCTGGCGGAAGCTGCTCGAACACGAGATCGACGTGCTCGTCTGCACTACGCTTATCGAGACGGGAGTTGATGTGCCGAACTGCAACACGCTGATAATCGAGAACGCGGACTATATGGGACTTGCGCAGCTGCACCAGCTCCGCGGACGCGTCGGACGCACCAACAGAAGAGCGTTCGCGTACTTCACGTTCAAGCGCGGGAAGGAGCTATCCGAGACAGCCGCGAAAAGACTTGACGCTATCCGCGAGTTCACACGCTTCGGCTCGGGCTTCCGCATAGCAATGCGCGATCTGGAGATACGCGGCGCGGGTTCGATACTCGGCGCGAGCCAGTCCGGGCAGATGTCGGCTGTCGGCTACGATATGTACTTAAAGCTGCTCGACGAGGCGGTTAAGGAACAGCGCGGCGAGGAGACCGTAAAGCAGCCGGAATGCCTTGTTGACGTGAAAGTCGATGCGTTTATCCCGGAGGACTACATCTCCAACCAGGCGCAGCGCATAAGCTGCTACAAGCGTATAGCGCTTATCCGCACCGAGGACGATGCCTACGACGTTACCGACGAGCTGATAGACAGGTACGGCGAGATACCGCCGCCCGTCGAGGGACTTATCGAAGTCGCGCAGATACGCAACGCGGCGCAACGGCTTGGCATAACCGAGATAATGCAGGGCAAGGACGGCATAGGGTTCTACACCGAAAAGCCGGATATGTCGGCGATCGGACGGCTCAACGCGGTGATGAACGGGCGCATAAGCCTCAATCTTATGGGAAAGACGTGCTTCCGTATCATGCCCGACAAGAACGAGAAGCCGCTTGAGCTTATGAAGAAGATAATCGAAACACTTGATAAAAATGCCGGTACTGACCGGAACTGAATATGAAAGGACAACAGAACAATGAGTATTTCGGAAAAACTCGGCAAGGCTGCCGCAGAGATAGGAAGCGCGGCAGATGAAGCATACCAGATGGCAAAGGAGAAGTTCGACGAGAACGTAACTCCCGAGAAGAAGCAGGAGCTCAAAGAAAAGTTTGACAAGGGCGTAAAGGTAGTCGATGAGAAGATGACAGTTGCCGTTGACAAGATCGAGAACGGCGTAAAGGGCTTTGTTGACGGGTTCAATTCCGTCAAGAGCGACGACAAGAAGTAAGGTGCGCGGGAATGTCGGTCTTCGATATTTTTAAGAAGCTGGAGGAGCAGCGCGCTCCCGCCCCGGCAGGCGCCGTGAAATTCATAATCTGCGGGCTCGGCAACCCCGGCACGCAGTACGAGAATTCCCGCCACAATACGGGATTTATGGCGCTCGATACGCTCGCGGAGAAGCTCGGAACGGACGTGAAGCGGCTGAAATTCAAGTCGCTGACCGCCGACGTGAGCATTGACGGCACGCACTGCCTGCTGATGAAGCCGACAACGTTCATGAACAACAGCGGTGAGGCGGTAGTCGAGGCGTTGAATTTCTACAAGCTGCCGCCGGAGAACCTGTTGGTGATGTACGACGACATATCGCTCGATGTGGGCAGGGTAAGGATCCGTAAAAAGGGCAGCGACGGCGGCCATAACGGCATAAAGAGCATAATCTACCTTACCGGGAGCGACACGTTCCCGCGGATAAAGATAGGTGTCGGCGCGAAGCCGAGCCCGGAATATGACCTCGCGGCATGGGTGCTCGGAATGTTCCCGAAGGAGCAGGGCGAAGCGCTCGAATCGGCGCTCGACAGGGCATCGGAGGCGGCAAAGCTGATAGTTGCCGGCAAGACGGACGAAGCAATGAACAAATACAACTCGTAACGGGAGTTTGAACGGAGATCAAAATGAGCAGCAACAATTTGGACAATACAAAATCGCAGTCCGCTTCATCAAAGAGCAGCGACAATATAATAGATGAGATACTCGCGGAGACCTCCGGAGAGAGCTCCCCGAAAGCGGCTCCTGTAAAGAGCGGAAAAACCGTTGCCGGCAAGACTCCGGCACCCGGAAAGACGGCGGCTCCCGGAAAAGCTCCCGTGCATAAGAAGCGCAGAGACGACAGGCTGATATTCAGGTTCGACGAGGAGGAGGAGACGAATACCGGCGCGGACAAAAATGACGATGACAAGGGCGGGCTGATATTCGGGGGAGATTTCCCTCCGCTCAAGCTCGTTGACGATTATGACGAGGACGACGGGGAACCTAAAGCAAAAAAGGGCATACAGAAGATAATTTTCTCCACGGACGAATCCGACAAAGCGGAGAAAGAGGAAAAGAAGCGCAAGGCGGAGGAAGAAGCAAAGCGCAAAGCCGAGCAGAAAGCCAAGGAGGAAGCCGAGCGCAGGGCTGCTGCGGAGAAAGCCGAAGCGGAAAAGAAACGCAAAGCGGAGGAAGAAGCGAAGCGCAAAGTCGAGCTTGAAAAGAAGCGTAAGATAGAAGAAGAGGCAAAGCGTAAAGCAAAAGAAGAAGCCAAGCGCAAAGCCGAGGAAGAAGCGAAGCGTAAGGCGGAAGAAGAAGCAAAACGCAAAGCCGAGGAAGAAGCGAAACGCAAGGCAGAGGAAGAAGCCAAGCGCAAGGCGGAAGAAGAAGCCAAGCGAAAAGCCGAAGAAGAAGCAAAACGCAAAGCCGAGGAAGAAGCGAAACGCAAGGCAGAGGAAGAAGCCAAGCGCAAGGCG
>JAFPUE010000055.1 GCA_017395555.1 Ruminiclostridium sp.
ACGCGTGCGATCGAGTCAACAAGGCTCTGCTCGCCCGTTATCACTATCTCCGACGGGCTTACGGTCACGTCGCCCTCTATCTGCATACCCTCCGCAAGTTTAAGCGAATCGGTGTTCGGAACGACAGGTATCTCGCGTGTAACTATCTTCACGACCTCGATCTTTGCGGATATCGAGCCCGTTGTTATCGTGCAGTCGATATCTTCGTTGACCGGGGCGATATGCACAGGCACGGTGTATGAGCCCGCCTCGTAAACGCTCGAAAGGTCAGCCTCCGCGGTGAAATCGTTCGCTGTGAGCTGGCTTATTGAGTAACGCTTGCCCTCGATCTGTATCGCGGTCTTTACGGTGTCAACGGAGACGATCTGGAGATTGTCGTCCTTCATGAAGTTCGTCTGCTCGCACTTGACCGGGATATCGGTGATGTGCAAGGAGATATCCGGGAATATCTGTATCGAGATAAAGAACCAGATCACGACTGAGAAGATGACCGCCTGTATTATCGTTTTAAGGTTGGTGATAAATCCCTTTGCGAAACGACTGAAAAATCCGCTCATTTACGATCACCGCCTTTCGCGGCATCGTCAGCAGTATGCTTTTCCTTGCCGTTTTTCTTCTTTTCCCTGCTTCTGCGCGGCTCGTTCGTGTCGGGGAGCAGCTTCTTCATCAGGTAATTGTACAGCTTCTCGCGGTCAAATCCGCGCTCAAGCGTGCCGTTCTCGGCTATGGATATCATTCCCGTTTCCTCCGAAACGACGATGATTATGGCATCCGAAACCTCGCTCATACCGATCGCCGCGCGGTGACGCGAGCCGAGCTCCTTGTTGATGAGCTCCTCCTTCGAGGGCTTGGGCAAGAAGCAGCCCGCCGCGTATATCATACCGTTCCTGATTATGACCGCTCCGTCGTGCAGCGGCGTATTCGGGAAGAATATATTTCTGAAAAGCTCCTCGCTCGGTATCGCGTTGATTATCGTACCGGTCTCTATCTGCTCACCGAGCTTTGTCTGCCGCTCTATAACTATAAGCGCGCCGGTAGCCGTTCTCGACAGCTTCTCGCAGGCGAGAGCGATCTGCTCGACAGCGTGGCTTTCCTTGCCGTGGGCTTCCGGAAGCGTCACATCGAACAGCGCGAGCGGCTGCATGACCTTCGAGCGTCCGACTTTTTCGAGCGCACGGCGCAGCTCCGGCTGGAACATGACGATAAACGCGATAAGTCCGACATTCATGACCATCTGGCTGATAACGCCCATAGCCTTGAAGCCGAACTGATTGAGTACGAAAAGAACTGCCGCGAGCACGACAACGCCCTTGATGAGCTGTTCGGCGCGGGTCTCACGAACGAGCTTTATAAGCCAGTACATTATGATCGAAAGGAAAATAATATCGAGCCAGTCGATAAGTCCGATCGAGCGAAATACACTGACAAGCGCGTTCCATATATCGGTAAGGTAGTATAACAATGTATCCATCAGATCATCTCACAAATTCAATACGATTTATGTTATCACAAAAGTGCAGAATATCCGGCTGAAATAAACCTTCACTGCACCGAAAAAGTCACATATAATATTGTATCATATTTTTTGAAAATTTCAAGTGTTTTTTTGCAATTTAAGGTATTTTCTATAAAAAAAGCTGTGCCCGAACGGCAGGCACAGACATTTTCATATATTACGGATATTTTTCGGTTGCGCGAGCGTAAAATTACTGCATTTCCGCCGTGTCCTGCACCTTGGGTCTGCGGTTCACTATCGACTCCACCGTACTTGTGAGCACCTTTTCGTCCTTCTGGTTGAACACGTCGATAGTAACGGTCATGATACCGTTGCGGTCATTGCGGAACGAGATCCCGGTAACCTTTGCGGCACCGCGGAGCACATCACCCGCGAACACGGGTTTGAGCCATTCGACAGCCGTGGATTTTCCCGCGACGATATCGTCACCCGCGAAATCAAGCTCGACGTACTGCGCCCACACCGAAAGGAACGACAGCATACCGGGGGCTATGAGCTCGCCGAAGCGCGTGAGCTTTGCGAAATCCTCGTCCGTATGTATTTTCACGGGATTGTACTTCCTCGCAAAATCGAGCATTTCCTCCTTTTCTATCACGATATTATCAACCGTAAGCTCCGAACCGAGCTTTATATCTTCCAGATACATAAAATAAGCCTTTCTTTTTTGTTTGAAAATTATCAATTATCCTCAGATGCAGTATTCGTTGACTTCGCCGCCGTGTTCGAGGATATCCTCAAGGGTTATGCCGTCGAGGTAATCGGAGATCGACTTGTAAAGCCCCTCCCAGATATACAGCGTGGAACACGAATCGGCACGCGGACAGGTGTTGGGCTCACATTCGAGGCAGGTTACCGGCGCAAGACTTCCCTCCGTAGCGCGGAGCACATCTCCCACCGTGATCTCGCTTGTCTTTTTCGCGAGAGCATAGCCGCCCTTATTGCCGCGGTTCGTGCGCAAAAGCCCGTCCCTCGTAAGAAGCGGAACTATCTGCTCCAGATATTTCTTCGAGATCTCCTGCTTCTCCGATATTTCTTTCAGAGACAGAAATCCGCTGTCCCCGTTCCTTGAGATCTCAAGCAACATTCTCAGCGCGTATCTTCCTTTGGTAGATATCTTCATAATGGCACCCCCACATTCCGTATTGTTTTAGCTTTCCGTTGGCAGAAAAGTATCGGATTTTTTCTATTATACCATAGGTTTAGTGTGTTTTCAAGCCTATTTGAAAATTTTGTTCATTTTCCCGAAAAAATATGAAAAAATTATATGGCTTTCAAATCCTTTTCGCCGCCGGAAGCCGAATTTTCCGCTTTTGACGGGAATCGGCGCATAAAAATGTGCCTGTTCCCAACTTGCGAAAACAGGCACAATTATTGATATTCGTCACAGAAGAAAATATCTAACCGAGTCGCTGCAGCCGTCACCGGAAGAGCGTCGCCCACGGATCCGCCGCCGCGCGTCCGCGGCTTATTTGGACATTTTCAGCATATCGCCGAGCTTCAGACGGTTTCCAGTGTGGAGGATAACGCTCTCATATACCTTCGCAACGAGCATCATCACCGCGATATCGGCTGCGGCAAGTACCGC
The DNA here is from genome assembly GCA_017395555.1 of Ruminiclostridium sp. Taxonomy (GTDB): domain Bacteria; phylum Bacillota; class Clostridia; order Oscillospirales; family Ruminococcaceae; genus Ruminiclostridium_E. Next base: position 3,102 of record JAFPUE010000055.1, read on the forward strand.
TATCGACACAAGCGCCTCGGCTATGCCGATATTGCCGAGCATATAGTCGGACGAGAGAATGAACGGCGAGGATATGGGCATATATCTCGCTACAACGGACATGGTGTTCTGCTCACCCGAAATCTGCGGGAAGTAGGCGAGATAGAAGCCGAGCACACCTATCAGCGAAAGCGGCTGTATAGCGGAGGAAAGGTCCTCCATTTTGCTGACGCTCGCGCCTGCGAGTCCTGCAATGCCGGCATAAAACAGAAATCCGAGTATGAACGTAACGATCATTATTATGAACAGACCTGCGTCAACGTTCGAGAACGCATCGCCGATCTCTCCGATGACCACAGCAGCGTCCATTCCCGCACCGGCACCGGAAGCCGCGGCAGCACCGGCAGCTTCGGTCATCATCGGAGCGGCGGCCTGCACCATAGTGCCGACCTTTCCGACAATTCCGAACGGGATAGATACCAGGAAGCCGAGTGCACCGCCGAAACCGATCAGTACGAACTGCATAAGCGATACGCAGCACATCGCGAGCACCTTGCCGAGTATTATAGCAAGCGGCTTTATCGACGTGAGCAGGTATTCGATTATGCGGGAGGACTTTTCTATCGCTACCGCCTGCGCCACAAGCTGGCTGTACGAGAATATGAATATGAACAGGACTATCGCAGATATCATAGGCACTACCGTATTGACTATCTGCTTTATCATGCTCATCGGCTCTTCACCTGCGCTGCTTATTGACGAATATACCGGTGACATAGCGAGCGCTATCTGATCCTCCGGCACGCCGAGTGAGGCAAGATACTGGATCCTGATGCTGTCGGCGAGCTTTGAGTTGAGCACTTCGCCGTCGAGCTTCTGGACACCCGACTCGCCGCCCGCGTATCTCGAATCTACGCTGAAGCCGCTTTCGTCAAGGATTATCTTCGATACCATTGCCTTTTCTGTCGTATCGGCGATTGCGGCTATCTTGGCATCGGCTTCGGACGCACTTATAAAGTTCACGGTGACATTCGTGCCTGAAAGCGCTGCAGTAAAGTCGAAATCATGTCCGCTCTCGTTGTTTATGTACAGCGTCTCTATCGTGAAGACATCCTCGCCCGCAACGGTCCTTTCGGCCTTGCTGAGCTCATCCTCTAGGAATATTACCGGCAGGAAGTCCGCAAGGAATGCCATCAGCGCCATTATGAGCGCTATAACTATCGTGCTGACGATGAAGGACTTCGTCTTGACCTGCTGTGTGAATGTAAATCTGAATACTTCCTTCCAGCCCTTAATCTTCATTTACATCACCTCCGCATTTCTCTACAAAAAGCTCGTGAAGCGAAGGCTCCCTGAGGTCAAACTTTATGACGTTTATGCCGCTTTCGAGCATTTCCTTCAACATTCTTCCGGCTTCTTCCTCGGAGCGCACCTTGAAATCCGAGCCGTTGGGAGTCTCCTCAACGAGCGTCATGCCGCAGCGCTGCGCTATCTCGCCGAAAGGCTTGTCCGCCTTCACCGTGAGGTTTTCTCTGCCGCGCTCGCGCTTAATGTCGTTAAGGTTGCCGCGCATTACCACCTTTCCGTGGTGAAGGAGCACAAGGTCTTCGCAGAATTCCTCGATCGTCTCCATCTGATGCGACGACATTATGATGTACTTGCCGCTGTCGCGCTCCTCACGGATTATGCTTTTGAACAGATCGGCGTTGACGGGATCGAGACCGCTGAGCGGCTCGTCGAGTATTATTATCTCCGGGTTGCAGAGAAGCGCTGCTGCGAGCTGCACCTTCTGCTGATTACCCTTTGAAAGCTCTTCGGCTCTCTTTTTCCTGTACTCGTCAATTTTCAGTCTCGAAAACAGATAATCTATCGCAGATGTGGCTTCCTTCTTCTTCATTCCCTTTATCGAAGCGAAATAGTACATCTGCTCAATGATGTTGTACTTCGGGTAAAGCCCGCGCTCCTCCGCGAGATAACCCACCTTCTCCTTCATTATGTCGAGCGGCTGACCCTTCCATGTGACAGTACCGCTGTCTCTTGACAGCATACCGAGTATCATACGGATAGACGTGCTCTTGCCCGCTCCGTTAGTACCGAGGAATGCAAATACTCCGGGATTCTCTATGCTGAACGACAGATCCTCGACAGCAACGTGATCCCCGAATTTTTTTGAAAGATGTTCGACGACAAGCGACATTTCGTTTCCCCCTTTTCAGATGTCGTAAATATCCTGTATTATAATTGCAGTCATAAAAATACGCTTCGTGCGATGTAAATTCAATTTACATTATCATATCACACAAAGCGCAATTTGTCAATATAGTTTATCTTTTTTCAATGGTGAACTTGATACCGGTCTTGGTGTCGCCGGCAACCTCAAGCTCCTCGAATGACGGCAGACAAACAGCGTCAATGCCCTCTTCCGAAAGGAAGACTCTTGCTACCGCGATAGCTTTGACTGCCTGATTGACCGCGCCGGCACCTACCGCTTCAACCTGTGAGCTCCCGGATTCGCGGATAACTGCGCAGATAGCGCCCGCTACCGCCTTCGGCACGCTTCGTGACGAGACCTTGATAACGTCCATATTAAATTTCCTCCCTTTTATGTATTGCTTTATTTCCTTAAAAGCGGCTCCGCTGCCGCCAATATTAAGCGCTGACACGCTTTATGCCCGTGCATCTCCCGCTTTTTTCGTCTATGGAGACCACGACGGCATTTATCATTATTTCTCCTTCCGGGTAAGTATGTTTTTGCGGATAGTATGAAGTGAGCTTTGAGATTATAACATTCTTGTCCACGCCGAGTATCGAGTCGCGTACTCCCGTGAACCCGACATCGGTGATATATCCCGTATGCCCGCCGAGGATCTGCTCATCGGCGGTCTGAACGTGTGTGTGAGTTCCGATAACGGCGGAGACCCTGCCTTCGAGGTAGTACCCCATAGCCTTCTTCTCGGACGTTGCTTCCGCGTGGAAGTCAACGATAATGACCGGGGTATCCGTCTGTTCAAGCAGCCTGTCCGCGCAGTGGAACGGGTTGTCGCAGCTTTCCATGAACGCCATGCCGATAAGGTTTATGACCGCTACACGCGTTCGTCCCATATCGTACACCGCATAGCCCTTTCCGACGGTGTCGCCGAAATTGGCGGGGCGCACTATGAACGGGCTTTCCTCATACAGCTCGTCCATTTCACGCCGTCTGAAGCAGTGGTTGCCCGTGGTTATGATGTCCGCACATTCGAGCAGGATCCCTGCCGAATAGGGGGTAATGCCGTTCCCGTCCGCAGAATTTTCGCCGTTGACTATTGTCATATCAACGGAGTATTCACGTTTGAGAGCCGGCAGCGAGCGTTTCAGATGCTCCGCGCTCCTCTGCCCCACGACATCGCCGACAAAGAGTATATTCAACACAGCGCTCCGTTATCTTTCAAGTATCTGGCTTCTGTCCGGACCGATGCCCACCATTGCGATCTTGCAGCCGCAGAGCTCTTCGAGCCTGAGTATGTACTTCTTGCAAAGCTCGGGCAGCTCGTCAAAGGAACCGCATTTCGAAATATCGTCGTCAAATCCGGGGAAGGACTCGTAAACCGGCTTGCAGTCCGCGAGCTCTTCGAGTGTCGGCGGGAAGTCCTTGATTATAGAACCGTCCGGCTTCTCGTAAGCCGTGCATATTTTCAGCTCGCCGATTCCGCTGAGGGTGTCGAGCTTGTTTATCGCGAGCTTCGAGAGTCCGTTCACGCGTACCGAATGGCGGACGATCACCGCGTCGAACCAGCCAGTTCTTCTCGGTCTGCCGGTTGTCGTTCCGAATTCGCCGCCCTTGTTGCGGATAGTGTCGCCCGTCTCGTCGAAAAGCTCCGTCGGGAACGGTCCCTTGCCGACACGGGTGGTGTAAGCTTTCGCAACGCCGATTATATCGTTGATTATCATGGGTCCCACGCCCGTTCCGACGCAGACACCGGCGGAAACCGGGTGCGACGATGTAACGTAGGGGTATGTACCGAAGTCGATGTCGAGCAGAGTCGCCTGTGCGCCCTCGAACATTATCTGCTTGCCCGCCTTGTCGGCTTCATAAACGATGACGGAAACGTCGTCAACGTACTTCGCGATGCGCTTTCCGTACTCGGTGTATTCCTTGATTATCGCCTCGATGTCGTGCGCTTCGCCGCCGTAAACCTTGGTGATTATCTCATTTTTGAGTCTGCCGGTAGCGCGTGCCTTCTCCGCAAACACCTCGGGGTGAATGAGATCGTACACTCTGATGCCGCAGCGCTCGTACTTGTCCATATATGTGGGTCCGATGCCGCGCTTGGTGGTGCCGATATCGCTGTTGCCGCGGAACTGCTCCGAAAGACCGTCAAGAGTTATATGCCAAGGCATGATAACGTGCGCTCTCGGGTCGATCTTGAGGTTGTCGAAGGTAACTCCCCTTGCGCCGAGATTATCGAGCTCGCCGATAAAGTCCTTCGGGTCGAGAACAACTCCCGCGCCGATAAGGCACAGCGTGTCCTTGTAAAGGATACCGGAGGGTATCAGGTGGAGCTTATACGTCTCACCCTCATTAACTACCGTATGACCGGCATTGTTGCCGCCCTGTGAACGAACGACAACGTCCGCTCTCGAAGCAATAATGTCGATGATCTTTCCCTTGCCTTCGTCGCCCCATTGTGTTCCAACTACTATACTTGCAGGCATTATTTTACCATTCCTTTCATTTATCTTTGCAGAGATTAACATAATACACCCGCTGCACAATCGAATATATTATAGCACATTTTCTTCGGTTTGTCACCCCATTTTTTAAAAAAATTTTACAATTTGCAAAAAAAGTTGCATATCGGGCAAATAAAGCTCCGTTGACCGACGCAAAAATTATTTACTCTGTTGTCGAAAAATTCTTGCATTTTTCCAAGTTATGTATTATAATAGTGAGGTATGTGTAAAACAAAACAAAACAAAGAAGAAGGCAATATAAATGGAGAGCTTTGAATTTCTCAAAAACCTTGCGATCATAATCGTCTCCGCAAAGGTTTTCGGACTTATCGCAAACAAGCTGAAAGCACCGCAGGTAGTCGGCGAGATAATCGCGGGACTTGTCATAGGACCGTGTGTGCTCGGCTGGGTCGAACAGACCGATTTTCTGTCCCGTATGGCGGAGATCGGAGTTGTGCTGATAATGTTCGGCGCGGGACTCGAAACAAATATGAAGGACCTGCTCAAAACGGGTCCGAAGGCGCTGCTTATCGCGCTGGTAGGCGTTTTCGTGCCGCTTGTCGGCGGTGCGCTCACCTATATGCTCATCTTCGGTTTCTCCGAATTCGGCAGCGAGGATTTTCTGCGCGCGGTCTTCATCGGTACAATTATGACTGCAACCTCGGTCGGTATCACCGTTCAGACACTCAAAGAGCTCGGGCATCTCAAAGGCAAGGTCGGTACGCTGATTCTCAGCTCCGCAATTATCGACGATATCATCGGTATCATCGTGCTCACCTTCGTTATCGGCTTCAAAGACCCGGAATCCGCACCGCTTGACGTTGTTATCCACACCGTTCTGTTCATTCTGTTCAGCCTCGGTGTCGGGCTCGTCGCCTACTACGCGTTCAAGTTCATCGACAAGCGCTATCCCCACAAGCGCCGTATCCCGATACTCGGACTTGCGCTGTGCATGATAATGGCGTACTGCGCGGAGAAGTTCTTCGGTATCGCCGATATCACCGGCGCTTATGTCGCAGGGCTTATCCTGTGCAACCTGCGCGACTCTGATTACATCGCGGAGAAAATGGATATCAGCTCGTACATGATGTTCGGGCCGGTGTTCTTCGCAAGTATCGGTCTGAAAACGCAGTTCAACGGCTTCACCCCCGAGCTTATCATATTCTCGCTCGCGTTTGTATTCACGGCGCTGATAACAAAAGTCATCGGCTGCGGACTTACCGCAAGAGCGCTCGGCTGTACGAACCGGGACAGCTTAAAGGTCGGTGTCGGTATGATGACGCGCGGAGAGGTCGCGCTTATTGTGTCGCAGAAGGGATTGTCCGTCGGAATGATGGACCCGGTCTATTTTACGTCGGTAATTCTGCTGATAATCGTGTCGTCGATCTCAACGCCGATTTTGCTGAAGCTTCTCTACCGCGGAGAACCGAAGCCCGAAACTCAAACATAACTCTGCAATTTTCGCAATGAAATATCGCCAACCCCCATTCATTTCTTGCAGAGTGACCCGCTGATGTGTCTCTGAAATACTGCATCGCCCGCGCCGGCTTCGGCGCCGCCGCCCGCGTAGGGCAAAAAAGTCTCGAGCGAAGCGACCTCTCTTAAAAAAACGCATCCTTGGATCCAAGGTGAAACCTTGGCCTGGTCTGGCGCGGAGCGGCCAGCAGGGCTTGGGACAGAGTCCCAAACAGCGAAGCAGAAGGCTCCGAACAAGACTTCACCTCGGCGAAGCCGAAGCAGAGACTTGCTCCATAAAATTTCCAAACTCCGGACTGTAATCGGAAAAATATTTGTGTAAGACGGCAAAATTCCCGTTTTTGCTTGACAGAACAGAATAAATATGTTATCATACTACTATGGTAATTGATTAGCGTAGTAGTATAGTAAAGTAAAGGAGTTACCGATATGTCACCTGCCGAACCCGTAGTTCCCGTATTATCAATAGCTATCTTTGCGCTTAACATACTGATAAGCCTTGCAATACCGACAGCGCTGTTCCTCGTATTTCAGAGAAAATACAAGTGCAAGGCGGTGCCGTTTTTCGTCGGAGCCGCAACATTCATCGTCTTTGCGATGATACTCGAACCCGTGGTTCATCTTATCGCAGGCTTAAATGACCCGAACAGCCCGATAGTTCAGAACATCTGGCTTTATGCGGTGTACGGCGGTATTGCGGCGGGGCTGTTCGAGGAGACCGGACGTTTCATAGCAATGAAATTCCTGCTTAGAAAGTATTACAACAATGACCACAACGCGCTGATGTACGGCGCAGGTCACGGCGGAGCAGAAGCCGTTCTTCTGCTCGGAGCGGGCGCTCTGAACAACATCATTTACTCGGTGATACTGAACATGGGAATGGAAAGCACGCTGCTCGATTCCGCGCCGACAGAAGCGTTAAAGCAGCAGGTACAGATGATTTTCGATCAGCTGAAGGCAACCTCCCCGCTTGTCTTTCTTATCAGCCCCATTGAGCGCATTTTCGCGGTCTCCCTGCACATCGCACTTTCCGTGCTCGTATGGATAGCCGTCACCCGAAAGGGCAAAACTTGGCTGTACCCGCTCGCGCTGTTCCTGCACGCGTTTGCTGACGCATCAATGGCAATTGCCAATTCACTCTCCGGCTCGCTCGTTGTTACCGAGCTTTATATATCCGTCATATGCGTGCTTGTCTGCTTCCTCGCATACAGAATGTGGAAGGCGAACGGCTGCCCCGCCGGCAATAGCACGGCTGACAATAACACAGTAATCATAAACGATCAAGGAGAACAACAATGAAAAAATACGATCTGCTCACCCCCGAAGGCACAAGAGATCTGATATTCGACGAGTGCGCGGCTCTGCGCACCGTGAGCGAGAAGCTGCGCGGAATCTACGAGAGCCACGGCTACTCGGAAGTGATAACGCCGGGACTCGAATTTTTCGACGTATTCAACAACAAGTCCCGACATTACTCGCAGGAGGTGCTTTACAAGCTGACTGACGGGAAAGGCAGGATAATGGTGCTGCGCCCGGATTCGACAATGCCGATCGCGAGACTTATGGGAACGAGACTGCGGACGGCGGTGCTGCCGCTCAAGCTGTTCTACGATCAGACGATATACCGCGCAAACCCGAAGGAGAGCGGCAGAGACGATGAGTTCTTCCAGAGCGGCGTTGAGCTTATCGGCGGCGACGTTATGCGCTCGGATATGGAAGTTCTGTCTATCGCAGCCGAGGTAATGCAGTCCTTCGACGCGGCGGAGCAGCGTTTCGAGATAGGCGACAGCGGCTTCTTCCCGCTGCTGTCCTCAAAGCTCGGGCTCAAAGAACAGGAGCTCGACGATCTGCGCGAATACTTTATCTCGAAAAACTACCCGGCTCTCGATGAGCTGCTGTCCCGCTTCGCCGGCAGCGCGGAAGCGTCTGCACTTGCGAAGCTTTCCCGCCTGTTCGGCGGCAAGGAGGTCTTCGCGGAAGCGGAGACGGTGCTGCCGCCCGAGGCTCTCCCCATTCTGCAAAGGCTCGAAAAGGTGTTCGACAGCCTGTGCGAGCTCGGAATGAGCAGCGAGGTCACGGTGGATCTCGGATTTGCGGGCAAGACCGAGGACTACTACACGGGTATCGTGTTCAAGGGATATATTGAGGGGTACGGAATGCCCGTGCTGACCGGCGGAAGATATGACCGGCTGATCGCGGATTTCGGCGTTGACACTCCCGCGACGGGATTTGCGGTAAACGAGAACGCAGTCGCGGAGGCTCTGCTCAAACGCTCGGGCGGTATGCTCACACCGTCGCCGGACGTGATGATCTGGGCTGACGAGGACGGTATAGTCAAAGCAATACAGCACTGCAAGGAACTCACCGGGCAGGGAAAAACAGTGGAGTACGCGGGGCTGGCGGATATAGGCGCGGCGAAGGAATACGCACTCTCGCGCGGAATGAAAGCACTGACGATCGTAACGAAAAATGATATTACGGAGGAGCCTCTGAAATGAACGGTAACAAGGCAATAAGAATAGCGCTCACGAAAGGGCGGCTTGAAAAGGATACGGTAGGGCTTTTCGAGAAAATGGGATTTGACGTTACCGAGCTCAAAGAAAAGGGGCGCCGTCTTATCCTCAACATTCCCGGCGAGAATATGGAAGTCGTGCTCGCGAAAGCGGCGGACGTTATAACTTATGTGGAGCTCGGCGCGTGCGATATCGGGGTTGTAGGCAAGGACACGATACTCGAACACGGCGGCAAATACTTCGAGGTTGCAGACCTCGGCTTCGGCAGGTGCAGATTCGCGCTCGCGACAAAGAAGGGGCTTGACTTCTACGGCGGCGTTGGCGTGAAAACCGTGGCGACAAAATACCCGAATGTCACCCGCCATTTCTTTGAAAGCAAGCGCATGGACGTTGATATAGTCAAAATTGAAGGCTCGGTTGAGCTTGCTCCGCTTCTCAAAATCGCAGACGGTATCGTCGATATCGTCGAGACCGGCACTACCCTCAAAGAAAACGGGCTCGCAGTCATCGAGGACGTTGTCCCCATTTCCGCCCGCCTGATCGTCAACACCGTCAGCATGAAGCTCAAAAAAGAACGTATCGAACAGCTCACAGACCTTATGCTGTCACAGCTGTGACAGCATAATCGCCGCGTCTGCGGACGCGGACGAGGAAGGGGCTTCACCCCTCCCTCGAGCTCCCACCGGACTCCGCTTTTTAGAAAAGCGGAGGGAAAACAATGCAGAATTTGAAAGGATAGATTAACTATGATAGGAACAATATACGCCGACGGAAGCGAAAAGGCGTTTCTTAAGGAAGTAGAAAAAAGAAGCGGCGAGATAAATGCAGATGTCGAAAAAACAGTCCGCGCAATAATCGCCGATGTAAAGGAAAACGGAGATAAGGCAGTCAAGGAATATACCGCAAAGTTCGACTGCCCCGATGTGAAATATTACAGAGTTCCGCAGGAAGTCATTCAGGACGCGCTTACCGAAGCAGACAGCGCCCTTGTTGACTCGCTGCTCAACTGTATCGAGAAAATTACAGCGTTCCACGAGCGCCAGAAACAGAACGGCTACATGATGACCGACGAAAGCGGCGTTATCCTCGGACAGCGTGTCCGCGGGCTTGACAAGGTGGGTCTCTACGTCCCCGGCGGTACTGCCGCATACCCCTCGTCTGTGCTCATGAACGCTATCCCCGCAAAGATCGCCGGTGTCGGTGAGATCGTTATGGTAACTCCCCCGCTCAAAGACGGTACGCCCAACAAGGATATCCTCGTTGCAGCTGCCCTCTGCGGCGTTGACAGCATTTTCATGTGCGGCGGTGCGCAGGCAGTCGCGGCTCTCGCTTACGGAACAGAGGAAATTCCGAAGGTTTCAAAGATCGTGGGACCCGGAAATATCTTCGTCGCAACCGCGAAAAAGCTGCTCTACGGAACCGTCGATATCGACATGATCGCGGGCCCGAGTGAAATTCTCGTTGTCGCGGACGATACCGCAAATCCGAAATACCTCGCCGCCGATCTTATGTCGCAGGCAGAACACGATAAGCTCGCAAGCGCAATCCTGATAACAACAAGCAAGCAGGTTGCAGAGGAAACTACCGCCGAGATTGAGCGCCAGATGCAGACACTTGAAAGAAAAGAGATCATCGACTACTCGCTGACAAATTACGGGAAGATCATCGTTACCGACAGCATCTACGACGCTTGCGATATCGCAAACGCGCTCGCGCCTGAGCACTGTGAAGTCGTTGCCCGCAATCCGCTTGAATTTATCGGTAAGATCGTGAACGTCGGCTCGCTGTTCCTCGGAGAATACGCGCCCGAGCCGCTCGGCGATTACTATGCTGGTCCCAACCACGTTCTCCCCACAAGCGGAACCGCGCGCTTCTTCTCGCCCCTCTCGGTTGACAGCTTTATCAAGAAGTCGAGCTATATCTATTACACCCCCGATGCGCTCAATGCCGCGGGAGATGATATCGTGAGAATTGCCGAGCGTGAAAGACTCACAGCACACGCAAACTCGATAAAAGTCAGACTTGAAGACCTTCGCAGAAACTAACAATTAACGCAGACGGAATTATCGCCAACCCCACTGCATTTCAATCAAAAGCAGCCCGCTGAACACACTCTGAAATACTGCATTTATTTAGGGTGTCCAGCACCCTTTTTTAAAGGGGGCTGGCGGGGTCGCAGGGGCAGAGCCCCCGTCTAAAAACTCTCTTAATCTCTCTGAAAAACGCGTCCTTGGATCCAAGGCGAAGCCTTGGTCTGGTCTGGGACGAAGTCGCCAGCGAGGCTTGGAGCGGCGCTCCAAAAAGCGAAGCAGCAGCCTTTGAACCCAAAGTCCCCCTCGGCGAAGCCGAAGCACAAGACTCTTAATCACAACTTCAGACAAAGCCCGAAAATGCCTTCGGCTGTTTGGGACTCTGTCCCAAGCCCTGCCGGAGCGTCGCCCCGG
>JAFPUE010000056.1 GCA_017395555.1 Ruminiclostridium sp.
AGCATATATATCATAACTCATATATTAGATATTGTCAATGTACAGTTTCGGCGACGCAGGTGTTCATTTTCAGCGACGTAGGTGTTCAACCTCGCCGGCCGTGGGTGTTCAACCTGAGCGCTATATTCACGCTGCAATCTGTCTCAAACTGTAGTTTTCGCTGCTAAGCTTGAGAATTCTTTTGTAGTCCACCATGTGATAGACCTCCTTGTTATGTAGTCACGCATTGCGTGCTATATCAAGTATATCACATTTTTCCGGGCAGTGCCCGTGGGCAGTCAGCGGTAGCGGTGGGCAAAAGCTCCGTGCACGCGTGGCAGTCCGAGCGGTATATACAAGCGGTTTTTGCTGTTTCTGACTGAAATGAATGGGGGGCGAAAACTCCGTTTTTGACGGTGGGAGAACGGCTGCTTATCCCAAAAAATCAGCTCAATAACTCGCCCTATCAGCGATCGCAGATAATGTAACCGTTATCAGCGATAAAATGTGCTGATTTCACAAATGATGTTCAAATTTGCTTGACAATTTTTTGAATATGTGATAATATTATAGGCGGAGAAATATCGGTTTTTCTCCGGATTATGTTTGTGAGGCAGGACAACCTCGGAAAGGATACGTTTATGAACAAAAAGCTGAAGAAGGGAGTCAGTGCTGCACTTATCTGCGCAATGATGCTGACTACCGCGGCAACGGCTCTCAATGTGACCGCTTATGCCGACACCACCACCAAAACTACCACCTCGACAGCGGCAAAGTCGTACACAGTCAAGGGCAAAATGACGACCATGTACATCTTTGATCCTTCTATAAAGGGACCTAACGCCCTTTATTTCGTCAACGGTACGGATATACCGTACATTGATCTGGCCGAGCTCTTACCTGCTATGAAGAGTATAATGTCAATATTCGGTGTCCAGGATTTCAATATGGACATAAAGACCGAAGGCAACAAGATGACCATTACAAGGGAGACCGGCTTCCCCTGCATTATTGACTTCGCCGAAGACACCATTTATTACTATGACTTCAACGGCTTCAACAAGTTCGGTGAGGATCAGTCCCTGATAGATGTATCGGGTCTGCAGACTAAGGACGAAAACGGAAAGCTTACATATCTCAAGAGATTAAAGGATGACACCACCGAGCGTTACGGCGACGATGTTACACTTGATCTCGGGGCGTACAACATCGACCTTGTCCGCAAGGGCGACAAGTATCTTATGCCTCTTCAGACCTTCAACGATGTTTTCCTCTTCAGCCTCAATATGTCGGTATTCTATAACGGCAAGGCTCTCTTCCTTGCAGGCGGCGACGCGATGCTGGACTCCGACAATAACAGGACCGCTCTCGGCAAGCTCTATTACAAGGACAGCGTAAAGAAGGATAAGCTGAGCAAGGAGCTTACGGAGTTCAACTACAACGAGCTGTGCTTCGCGCTCGACACCCACTACGGTCTTAAAGAGATACACAACATCAAGAGCTTCGACAATCTTTTCAGAAACAACGGCCTTAAGGAATATATGCTTTCGGGCAATCCCCAAGCCATAGACACCGCTGTTTACTATCTTGCTACCAGATATCTCGACGATGTCCATACCAAGTACGGTATGGCAAGCCCCGCGTCCGGATATAAGTTAAAGAAAGAATTTTTAAAGATAGGCGGCGAGGGTCCGTCCAGAGATGCTTCCTTTGCTCTCGGCAAAAAGTTTGAAGCAGCGAGGGCAAAGTACTATCCCGACGGCGTTCCCGCTTATGAGGAGATAGGCGACACCGCGTTCATAACCTTTGACGAATTCGTGACCGTACCTGCGGACGTTGACCACTACAAGACCGCTCCCACAGCCAAGACGACCGATACGATGGGTATCATTTCTTATTCCGTTCAGCAGATACTCAGAAAGGACAGCCCCGTAAAGAACGTTGTTCTCGATCTTTCCTGCAACGGCGGCGGATCTGTTGATACAGCGATCTACACCGTAGGCGCGTTCCTCGGCAAGACTGCCGTCAGCATCGAGGATTCGTTCACCGGCGCTCTTGTTACAAGTGCGTATTCGGTAGATACGAACCTTGACCACAAGTTCAACTCGAAGGACTACCTCGCAGGCAAGGGTCTTAACCTCTACTGCCTTGAGAGCGGCGTAAGCTTCTCCTGCGGAAACCTCGTTCCTTGTCTGTTCAAGCAGAGTGACGAGGTATCGCTCATCGGTCAGGCAAGCGGCGGCGGTGCCTGCTCCGTTCTGTGGATATCCACCGCGACCGGCTCTTCTATAAGAATTTCCAGCCCGAACCGTCTGAGCTTCATGAAGAACGGCGCGTTCTACGACGTTGACCGCGGCGCGGAGCCCGATTTCGCTCTCAGCAAGATCGACAGCTACTACGACAGAGAAAAGCTCGTTGAGTACATAGATTCGTTGTTATAATAACTTTACCGCAGTTCTCCCCGGAGGCATTTCGCTTCCGGGGAGATTTTTATTGACAACGTCACACAGTGCTGTCCATATATTATACGGTGAGATATTCCCCTGGAACTATTGAAATGGCGCAGAAAATGTATTATAATAAAACCTGTAAATACTTCAGTTGCGCAAGGCAGCGATGATAAACAATATGTATAGAGTTCGCTGCGGCTGTAACTTGTAAATGAAAACTGTATTTGGGGTGGAGGAAGAACCGTGATACCGGATCAGAAAAAATATATCACAAACAAAAACAAGCTGCTTCCCGTTATAGGTCTTGACAACGAGCGCTTCGGAGAGCTGCGCGGGATACTTTCGGACAACTTCACCGTGCGGGATATGTGCTCCGTCGATGAGACGCTCGGGCTGCTTGACGAGCGCTTCAACGGGATAATAGCCGTGATCTTCGACGCAAGGCTGATATGCGGCGAGGGCTTTGATCTGCCGGAACGTATGGAGAGCGACAAGCGCTTTGTCGAGATACCGTTGATAGCCGTTTCCGACGAGCACGACGACGATGTCTGCCGGAGATGCACGGAAGCGGGAGTCGGAGACTACATAGAGCCGCCGTTCAACAGCCGCATTATCCCCAAGCGCATAATCAACGCCGCGAGAGCGAAGGACTCCGTGACCTTCCACGAAATGGAGGTAATGTTCCGCGAGCTGCCGTCCAACATTTATCTGAAGGACGCGAACGCGAATTACATATTCTCGTCCCACTACTGGCATCACCTCAAAGCGCAGCCGCAGGGCTGGACCATCAGAGGCAAGACCGAGTTCGACATACAGAAAACGCGTGATGTCGCCGAAAAAGCGTATGCTGCGGATATGAAGATGATAGCGGAGCGCAAGGGTACGGATTATATCCTTGAAATGAACGATGACGGCATACACGAGTTCATTCAGGTCATAAAGAGCCCGACTTACGACAGCGAGGGAAATGTCAGCGGCATTATCGCCATAATGAACGACGTAACGGAGCATGAGACGCTCAAACGCGGACTTGAGAACAAGACGGCACAGATCTCCGCGGAGCTGAACGTCGCTTCGCAGATACAGTTCAGTATGCTGCCTATGGATCTTGAAAAGCACGACAAATTCGAGATAAAGGCTTCAATGACACCGGCGAAGAATGTCGGCGGAGATTTTTACGACTTCTTCTTCATTAACGACGATCATCTTGCGCTCACAATGGCAGACGTTTCCGGAAAGGGCGTTCCCGCCGCGCTGTGTATGACCATATCCAAGATCGTGATACACGATATCGCTTTGGAGGGCAGAACGCCCGCGGAGATACTGTCGGAGGCGAACAGGCGTATATTCGGTAACAACAAAATGGGGCTTTTTGTTACGGCATGGTTCGGCATCCTCGATCTTCGCAGCGGCACGATAATCTGCTCGAACGCGGGTCACGAATATCCCGCTATAAGGCATGGCGACGGCGGTTACGGCATCACGCACAGTGACAACTACCTGCCTATCGGAGCCGATCCCGACACCGAGTATGCCGACGAGACAATAGCTTTGAATCCCGGAGACAGCATTTTCCTCTATACCGACGGCGTTACCGATGCCAAGTCGCCCGACGGAAAGCATTTCGGCGAAGCGCGTATGCTCGATGTTCTGAATGAAGACCCCGGAGCCGCCCCCGACGAGATAGTCTCCCGTCTGAAAGACCGGATATCCGGATTCTGCGGCAGCGGCGATCCCTTCGACGACATTACCATGATGAACCTGAGACTGAAATAAAAAATGTAATCCTTCACGTTTTATTTTAAACCGACTTGCTGGAAATACCTGCTGTATAAACCGCTTTCTGCATTTTGCGGAAGGCGGTTTTGCTATGCCCGGAGATACGAAAGAATTAAATTGCAGATATATACCGATAAATTTTTAATATCAATTTTACAAATTTTTTACGTTTGTATTATGCAAAATCCCCCAAAATATATCAATGGCACAAAAATAAATAGCAATACTTAACAAAACGTGTAAGCAGGGTGTATAATGGTTACAGATTATTTACAGTTGGTGTAAATATCGGCAGGACTTATCGATAAGAAAGGGTGATATGTCGTATGGCGAAAGCTAAGGAAGAAGGCGAGAAGATACAGGCCGCCGAAAAAGTCACTGCTTCCGCGGATCTGCTGAAAAACAAGCTCAGCAGTATGATGGATCTCGTCGATGACGAGGACGACCTCGATGAAGAACTCATGGAGGAGCTCAAGAAGCCTAAGAAGAAATTCTTAGGTCTGTTCTAATCTTCGCTCGTTTATAACGGGCAGGAAATTCATTAAGGAAAGGTCAGAGGAAAGTGAGTACCAAAAATAAGAAAACAGGCAAAATGGGCTTTACAGCCCTTAACAGAATCCTGATTATCCAGCTGGTTGTAATGCTCGGTCTTTCGATTTTCATTACGATCGCCGTAAGTAACAAGACGAGAGACAATGCTATCGAGCACATGGGCGCTATCGCCGATGAGCGTGCGCACATCATTGAAAACTACGTTGAAAACTCCGAAAAGACGCTGAAGAATTTCTGCAAGGCGCAGCAGGTAAAGGATATCTTCAAGTATTCGAGAGAGCTTGCGGCAGGCGACTATGTAAGCGCCGACGCGAAGGCTGCAAAGGAAGCCGCTCAGAAATACACCGAGGAATTCGGCAAGGATATCGACAACCTTGAAGGTCTCTGGATAGGTTCGTGGGACACTCACGTTCTTACACATACCAATGCGGCAGTAGTTGGTATGCAGACCCGTCCGGATCAGGCAAAGCAGGATGAGCTCCATAACGGAATGGAAAAGAGCAAGGATAAGCTCTATGACCTCGGTATCATGATCTCTCCGGCAAGCTAGAAGCAGTGCCTTTCGATGTATCAGGCTGTATATGACGACAGCGGCAATCCTATCGGCTTTGTCGGTCTCGGCATCTACACCGACGGCCTTATCAACACCCTGAACAGCATACCGATCCGCGGCGTAGAGCACTCCTTCTACAGCATGGCTGACGTAAACAGCGGACTTTACATCTTCAACGCCGACGACACATCGAAGATACATACACCTATCGACAATGAGGAATTCCTCAATATCTGCAACAAGTACAAGGACGGCTCCGAGACAAAATACTCGGGCGACTATGAGTACAGAAAAGACGGCGAAAGCTACATCTCCATTTACACCTATATGCCCGAACGCGGCTGGCTCGTTACTATCGACGATACCAAGGGCGAGGTATTCGCTCTGAAGGCTACGATGATAATTTACCTCGGCATCTTCGGTGCGGTAATTCTCGGTCTTATCATCGTATTCAACGTTATCAACAAGCGTCAGGCTGTCATCAACGAAAAGCTGGTATCGACTATCGCAAAGAACAACATGACGAGAAAGTCTCTGAGCACAGCTATGTTCAAGGATGTTCTGACGAATGCCAACAACCGTGTCAGCTTCACAATGAACGCAGAGAAGATCAAGGTGAGCGACGATTCCCCGTGCTTCTTCGCGCTGTTCAATGTCACGCAGTTCAGTGACATCAACTCCAAGTACGGCTCCGAGGCAGGCGACGTTATACTCGTCCGCACAGCCGAAGTCATTGCGGAATTCTTCCCGGACAATGAGCTTTACCGTACCGGTTCCGACGAGTTCCTGCTCGTTATACCCACTCAGGAAGGCGATCCTACCGAGAACGAAGTTGTTGACAGGATCAATATCGCGTTCAGACAGATGATCGTTCCGAAGGAAGTGGAGAATGTCGGCACGATCTATCCCGAGTACAAGGTAGTTATCGGTAAGAAGAGCGGCGGCGCTGCCGGTCCTGCTGTTATCACCGCGCTCAAGAAGAAGATGAACGTAAGCGAAAAGGCAACCATCGGCACGATCGAGTGCATAGACCTGTGATTATATTA
>JAFPUE010000057.1 GCA_017395555.1 Ruminiclostridium sp.
ATAAACGATATACTTGAAATGAGCCGCATAGAGAGCGGTAAAATGGAGCTCGATGAGACGGAAGCTGATCTGCGGGATATAATGAACGGTGTTTATGATATGTTCCTCGCGCAGATGAAGGAGAAGGGCATAAATTACATCGTTGACGTTTCCGATGTGCAGAAGAGCTGTGTTTTCTGTGACCGCAGCAGGCTTAACCGCATACTGCTGAATCTTGTCGGCAACGCGTATAAGTTCACCGAAAAGGGTGGCTCCGTAAACGTGTCGATGAGGCAGTTGTCCGATGATAACGGCTCGGGCAGGTATGAGATACGCGTAAAAGACGACGGTATCGGAATGTCGGAGGAGTTCGCGGCGAAGGTATTTGAGGCGTTCGAGCGCGAGCGTACCTCAACCGTCAGCGGTATTCAGGGTACGGGACTCGGTATGGCTATCACAAAGAGCCTTGTGGATCTGATGGACGGCAAGATAGAAGTCCGGACAGCCCCCGGCAAGGGTACGGAGTTTGTTGTTGAGCTCGGCTTCCGTTACGGCACGGAAAAGAGCGCCAAGCGCGATACAGCCCGCAGACAGGACAATAAGGCTGATTTCACCGGTATGAGGGTGCTGCTCGTCGATGATGTCGAGATAAACAGAGAGATAGCCGCGAAGATACTTCGGAAGATCGGTTTCACGGTAGAAGTCGCCGTGAACGGACAGGAAGCCGTGGATAAAGTGGCGGCATCCGAGCCGGGATATTTCGACGGAGTTATCATGGATATACAGATGCCGGTAATGGACGGATATACTGCCTCCCGTGAGATACGCGGACTTGAAGACCCGGCGCTGTCCGGCATACCGATAATTGCAATGACCGCGAACGCGTTTGCCGAGGATGTTCAGAAAGCCCGTGAAGCGGGTATGAATGCGCATATCGCAAAGCCGATAAATATATCGGTGCTGACGAATACGCTGACCGAGATATTGCTTAATAAAGACGGGGAATGACGAATATGAACAGAACGATCTATCCCGTTATATGCAGACAGACGGAACTGCCGTTTTATCTTACCGAAGCCGGGATCTACGAGCCCGGTGATATCCCGCAAAGCGAGACAGCCTGTGATCGCTTTGCGTTTCTTTTCACGGAGCACGGCTCGGGAAGACTTATTGCCGGCGGATGCGGATATTCTTTTAAAAAGGGCAGTATCGCGTATATCGCACCGGGGACGGAATACCGGTATGAGAGCACGGACGGCGGGAGTGTTAAGAGGTTCGTTTTCGGCGGTGAGGACGCGCAGGTGATTCTTGCACGGCTCGGCTTCGGTAATACCGCCGTAAAGACCGAGCTCAACCTTTCGGAATGTTCGCGTATCTTTGACAGTATGCTTTCCGCAGCGGAAGACCCGATACACGGAGACACCCGCGCGTCGCTGCTTATCTACGAATTTATACTTGCCGTGCGTTCGGCAGCCCCCGTCCGGAGCCGCGAGCCCGGAATGCCCGGAGACCCGGCGGAGGAAGCACTGAGGTATATTGACGAAAACTATATGCGCGACATTACGCTCGAAACGCTTGCCGGGCTTACCGGTGTTACGCTTCAGCATTTTTGCCGCGTATTCCGTGACAGGACGGGTATGCGCCCGATGGAGTACCTCGCAAAGAAGCGGATATCCGAGGCGAAGAAGCTGCTCGACTGCACGGATATGCAGATACAGGACATAGGGCAGGCGGTGGGTATCGCCGACAGAAACTATTTCGGCATAACATTTAAAAAGTATGAGGGCATAACGCCTACCGAACACCGCAGACAAAGACAGATATAGCAAAAGCCGCACGGGATTCCATGCGGCTTTTAATATACCTTTTTATCAATAAAGATCGATGTTGTAAGCGAGCTGTCATATTCCGATATTTTGTCGGTCAGCCGCTTTTTTATTTCCTCGTCGCTTATCTTCAGACCGAACGGCACCTCCGCATCAAAGGCGAGGTACATTTGACCGGAGCGTTCCGTGAGCCGCAGATCGTGAATATCCGCACCGCTGTCTATTTCCTTCAGTACGGAAAGCACTATATTTCTGCATTTATCCGCTTCGCTGTTGTCCGCATCAACGGGATCGGTATGTATGATGACGGACGCGGAGTATTTCCGGTGAAGCTCGTTCTCGATGATATCGGCGAGATCGTGAGCTTCCGTGAAGGTCAGAGACGAGGGCAGCTCCGCGTGCAGTGAAATGACGTACCTGTTTACACCGTAATTGTGAACGGCAAGATCGTGTATGCCGATGACTTCGCTGTGTGCGAGAACGTCGCTTCGGATACCGGCGATAAGCTCGTCGTCCGCCTTCTGACCGAGCAGCGGAGTTACACTGGATTTTGCCGCATCTATTCCGGCTTTGAGAATAACAAGAGCTATGAAAAGACCGATATAACCGTCAATGTTGATGTTCCACAGCGCGTACACCGCAAAAGCCGCGGCAGCCGACAAAGTCGCGATACAGTCGGAAAGGCTGTCGATCGAGGTAGCCTTCATGGGCTCGGAGTTTATGAGCTTGCCGTATTTGCGGTTGTATATGAACATATACAGCTTGACAAAGATAGATACTCCGAGTACCACGAATGAAAGTGCGGAAACGGAAAGCTCCGACGGGGATAGTATCTTTTCCACGGATTCCTTGCCTATCTCAAATGCTGTCAGGATTATCAGGGACGAGACCACGAATCCCGCGATATATTCCGCTCGTCCGTGTCCGTAAGGGTGTTCGCTGTCGGCGGGCATAGCGGCAATTCGGTAGCCCGCGATCGAGACTATGGAGCTTCCTGCGTCGGAAAGGTTGTTGAACGCGTCGGCAACCAGCGATACCGACGAAGCGAAGATCCCGGCGGCGAGCTTTCCGGCGAACAGAAGGAAGTTGAGCACTATACCCGTTACTCCGGTAAGTATGCCGTAGCCGGTGCGCACATCGGGGTTACAGTAGTTTTTATAATCTTTGATGAAAGCCTTTGCGAGCAGTCCTATCACAGTACGCTCACCTCCCTTGACATCATTTCTTATTCCATTATATTACCGAAAACGCTTAAAGTCAATCATAAAGCTGTTTTATTTGCCGGTGCTAACGACATTAAAATGTATTTTTCGAGTATATAAAATCGCTGTTGACATTTTACATATTTTTTGTTATAATGAAAATGTAGTTATTGTGCAGTTTTTACCAACTGCCGGGTAATGATTTTAACGAAAAGAGGGATAAATATGCTTGAACTTATTGAACAGAAAAAAACAAAGAAGCAGGATGTCTCGGAAGAGCTCTCCGGAATGCGCACAAATCTGATTGATATCGCCAATGCTGCAAAGTCTGCAAAGCTGCCCGTGATAATAACGTTTGACGGCTGGGCGGCGGCGGGGAAGGGCTCGCAGATAGCGAAGCTGATAAAGTATATGGATCCCCGCTTTTATAACGTCGAGCCTATACGCAAGCCCAACGAGGTTGAAAGACGCAAGCCGTGGATGCATCGTTACTGGGAAAAGCTCCCGGCGGGCGGCGAGTTCCTTATACTTGACGGCAGCTGGTACAGCGACATTGTCAAGTCGTACTTGAACGGTGTTATCGGCAAGGAAGAATACAAGCAGCGTTTAGAGGACATAAACGTGTTCGAGCGGCAGCTCCGCGACGACGGCTATGTTATAATCAAGCTGTTTCTGCATATTACGCAGGAGGAGCAGAAAAAGCGCCTGAAAGCTCTGCAGGCGGATAAGTTCACCCGCTGGCGCGTCGATGAACAGGATTTCATCAACAACAAGCGCTATGACAAGATATTCCGCAGGTTCGACAAGACGATAAGCCGCACAAATACAGCCTCCGCGCCGTGGCATATCATTCCCGCCAATGACAGGGTTACTGCGGAGCTTGAGATAATGCGCGCGGTAACATCGTCCATTACCGGAGCGTGTGAAGCGAAGCAAAACGGTAAGCCGTACAGGATGCCGGCACAGCTCCCGCTCACGGAATACAAGCCGCCGGAGTTCAGGCTCGTAAAGACGGTGAAGCTCGCGAAAATAGATATGAACAAGGAGCTTTCCGAGGAAGAGTACCGCAGTGAGCTTGCAAAATATCAGAGTCGGCTGTTCGAGCTCCAGAACCTCTGCTATCAGCGCAAGATCCCTGTTATTGTCGCTTATGAGGGCTGGGACGCGGGCGGAAAGGGAGGCAACATCAAGCGCGTCGCTTCGTCGCTTGACCCGAGAGGCTACGAGGTAAAGCCGATAGCCGCACCGGAGCCCTCCGAGCTTGCGCGCCACTATCTGTGGAGATTCTGGAAGCGTCTTGAAAACGACGGCCATTTCACGATATTTGACCGCACATGGTACGGCAGAGTAATGGTGGAGCCGATAGAGAAGATCACACCGCAGGCGAGAGCGGATATGGCGTACCGCGAGATAAACGAGTTCGAGCATCAGCTGAACGAGTGGGGCGCCATAGTTATAAAGTTCTGGATAAACATAGATAAGGACGAGCAGTACCGCCGCTTCAAGGAGCGCGAGAACACCCCGTCCAAGCAGTGGAAGATCACAGACGAAGACTGGCGCAACCGCGAGAAGTGGGACGAGTACGAAAAGGCTGTTGACCGCATGATAAAGCTGACGTCAACGGATTTCGCGCCGTGGACGGTTATCGAGGGCAACGATAAGAAGTATGCCCGCATAAAGGCGCTGAAAACTATATGCGACAGGATCGAACAGCGTTTGAAGTGACTCTGAGCACATCTGCTTTGTGCGAAAGAACATAAGATTTTTGTTTAAAAATCATAAAGCGTATGTATAATATTACAATATTTCAGACTTTTGTATTTGCGTGAAATGTATGAAATGTACAAATATGCCGGTTTTTTGTAGAAAATTAATTTTTTCCACAAAACCGGCATTTTTTATGGTATAATTATAATGTATAAGTTTGTTTTGATGTAAAAATAAAGACAAAGGAGGGCTGTATATGGATAGAATTGCATATCTTGATTTCGTTGCCATTCCGATCTATATTGTCATACTTTACGCCCTCCATGTCCGTAAGATGATACACGGCACATCGAACAGGATATTCAGGATCGTTGTAATAACATCGCTTATCTGCTCTGTCGGTGATCTGATAGCAGGAATGTTTGCTTCGGACGCTCCGCTAAGCGGCACGGATATCCTTCTTGTCGAAATAGCTTCCGGGGTATATCACCTTTTCCACGGGCTTCTTGCCGTGCTGTTCCTGCTGTTCCTGTTATCGGAGACAAGGAACTGGTACTGGGCATCGCAGAGAAAGCCGCATATACTGATATGCGCACCGTATTTTATTCTGCCGCTGCTGCTTATTATAAATCTGTTCACGGGATTTGTTTTCACCGTCGATGCCAACGAGGGCTACAGGCGCGGTCCGGGTCTGAACATTTTCTATGTGGTTGCCGCGGTATATATGATGTGCGGCGTAATATATCTTTTCAGAAAACACAAGGTGTTGAAAAAGACAAAGCTCTTTTCGCTTCTGATGATGTATGTATGCAACGTCGCCGCAGTAGTTTTTCAGATGTTGTTCCCGATATATCTTGTCGAGATGATAATGACTGCGATAGCGGAGCTGTTTGTTGTGCTGCTTGTACTCAGACCGGAGGATTATCTCGATTATTCCACCGGTATGCCGAGCTTCAAGGCATACAGCGCGGAAGTGCGCAAGATCTGCGGCTCGAAAGCCAAGGAAAAGATCGTGGTCATGCGTCTGCTCAACGCCGCTCAGCTTCGCAGATATCTCGGTGAGGATAAGTATTTTGCGTTTATCCGCAGTATCGCCGGTAATATAAAGGAGCTCTGCCTTAAAAAAGGCTTGTTCTTCGATATGTATTTTGAGCAGCCCGGCAGAATTTATCTCATCATAGACAACTACAATTTTGATTTCGAGGGACATATGAGTGAGATATACCAGAGCCTGCTTAACGATATTCTTGATATCGAGACAATGGGCGCAAGGATAATCCCGCGTTTCTGTGAGATAAATTATCCCGACGATATAGCCGATGTGGACACTATACTTAATGTCGGGCATCAGTTCCACCGTATCGTCCCGTTCGATCAGCTTTATACGCACGCCGGCGATATAGTCAATTCACAGTCCTTCCGCCTGAAGAACAATATGGATCTGATACTCAACCGGGCTATAAAGGAAAAAAAGTTCGAGATGTACTATCAGCCCATATATTCGATAAAAGATCGACGGTTTATATCCGCGGAGGCTCTTATACGCCTCAAGGACGAGGAATTCGGGTTCATCTCTCCTGCGCTGTTCATTCCGGCAGCCGAGAGAAAGGGACTTATGATACCGATAGGCGATTTCGTGCTCGAATCCGTGTTCCGTTTTATCAGCGAAAACGACTTTTCGGCACTGGGGCTCTCATACATAGAGCTCAATCTTTCCGTCGCACAGTGCCTGCAGGGGGACTTGTCGGACAAGATACTTGCCCTTGAAAAGAAATATCACGTCAATCCCGCAAGAGTAAACCTCGAAATAACCGAGACTACCTACGAGAATATGGGCGAGATTACCAATATTAATATAAAGAAGCTGTCGGAGAACGGATTCAGCTTCTCGCTTGACGATTACGGAACCGGATATTCCAATATGCACCGTATCTCGCGTCTGCCGCTTAAGATCATCAAGATCGACAAGACCATGGTTGACGATATGGAGAACAGCTCGGGAATGTCGGTAATGAAAAATACCGTGACCATGATGAAGGACATCCGCAAGGAGATAGTCTGCGAGGGTGTCGAGACGGAGGCGCAGCTCGAGTGTCTGTCCGGGCTCGGCGTTGATTTCATACAGGGCTATTTCTTCTCGAAGCCGCTTCCCGAAAGCAGCTTCATCGCGTTCATAAAAGAACACAACATCGTACAAGTTTGATCTGTAATTACGCCGCGGTCCGGAAAGTGACAAAACGTGAAGGCAGGTCCGGTCTGATAGGGCTCGGAAGTATTCCGCGAAAAACGAAAAAAGGAGGTGAACGGTATGCCGCCTATGCTGTATTTTGATGTATGCTCAGTGCCGATATTTATGATAATATTGGTAGCTGTATTTGCCAGAAGAATGACAAAGGGTCTTTCCAACAGGCTTTACATCACATTGCTGGTGCTTTCGGTATTGTCCGCGCTGTCGGATATAATCGTTGAGTCTGTTACCAGTTCGCTTCCGGTTTCCGACGCGGGAGTTGTCGTATCTTTAATAGCGGGATACGTTTATTTTATAGCGAGAAACGCTTCGATCGTGACGTATTTCTTCTTCGTTTTCGCGATAACCGGCACATGGTACAGGATACGCCCGAAACGTATGAAGGCGATACTGCTTATACCTTTCTCGGTCATTATTCTTACCGTTGCTTCCAATCCGTTCACGGGTTTGGTATTCACGTTCACCTCCGAGGACGGCTACTCGCGCGGTTACGGCATTATCATTATCTACGCGATATGCACGTTCTACGCGCTCGGCGGCACGATCTATCTTATGTCTTGTTACCGTTTTATCCCGAAAAACAAGATGTTTCCGCTGGTTTCGCTGTACGTTCTTTCAATGGCTGCGGTCGTTCTCCAGTATTTTTACAGGTTCCTGCTTGTGGAGATGATAGCCACCGCATTCTCTATGGTTCTTGTAATACTTTTCGTTCTCCGTCCGGAGGAGATTTCCGACGTTTCGGTTGGCTCACTGAGCTTTGAGGCATACAAGAGCGAGCTGAAAAAAATACTGCTGACAAAGCAGAATGTTCATGTCGCGATAATCAGCTTTACAAACGCTTACGAGCTTCGTTCATATCTTGGCGAGATGCGCTTCCAGACATATGTTGCGCACGTTATCCGTCAGGTGGATATAATGTTCAGACGCGAGCACGTTTTCTTTGATATCTACTACGAGCATCCCGGCACAATGTACATTATAATCGACGATCCGAAATATGACGTTGAAGATGCGTACAGCAGACTTGCGGGAGAGCTTATGCGCCGCTCCGAAAAGGCAGTGTCGGCGGGTGAGCGCCTTACTGCGGTAGCCTGTGATCTTATGATACCGGGTGATCTCAGCGATTTTGACGAGATCATACGTTTCGGACGCGATTATATTCAGCAGGTTCCTGCGGGCAGAGTATTTGTAAAGGCATCCGATATTATTGCTTCAAAGGATTACAGGATCATAAGCAATATGGATATTATCCTCAATCGGGCTATCGCGGAGCGCAGGTTCAAAATGTACTATCAGCCCATTTATTCGGTTGAGCGCGGAAGATTTATTTCCGCGGAAGCACTTATCCGTCTGTTTGACGACGAGTTCGGATTCGTGTCGCCGGGTCTGTTCATACCGGCTGCAGAAAAGCGCGGGGTAATACTCCCGATAGGCGATTTCGTGCTTGAAGAGGTACACAGGTTTATCTCCGACAACGATATAGCATCGCTCGGACTCGAATACATCGAGATAAACCTTTCCATTGCGCAGTGTATGCAGGAGGAGCTTCCGGAGCGCCTCGCATTTTTAAGCGACAAATACGGCGTAACACCCGAGAAGATCAACCTTGAGATAACCGAGAGCACATACGAGGACATAGGCTCGGTAATGCAGTTCAACCTTGAATCGCTTTCCGGTGTGGGATATACATTCTCGCTCGACGACTACGGCACGGGATATTCCAATATGCAGCGCGTCTCGAAGCTGCCGCTGAAGATAATAAAGCTCGATAAAAGCCTTGTTGACGATATGGCATCGGACGACGGAATGTCTATCGTCCGCAACACCATAAAGATGATGCGCGATATCAACAAGGAGCTTGTCGCGGAGGGCGTTGAGACGAAGGAGAACCTTGAATATCTTGAGCAGATAGGCTGCCACTTCATACAGGGCTATTACTTCTCGAAACCGCTTCCTGAAAAAGAATTTGTTACATTCATAAAACAACACAACAGAATAGACGCTTGAAAAGCCGCACCGTTTCACGATGCGGTTTTTCTTATAATTATCAATTATCTCATATCAGTTTTCCGAGTTCGCTTTCGTAGTCGTCGAGAAGAAGACGCAGAGCGGTAAAGCTCATAAGCGTGTAGTCGTCCGCGCCGTGTTTGCTGACGGGTATTTCAAGAGGCTGTATCTGTCTGCCGGACAGGGCTGTGACGGAGCGGTTCAGCGAGATAACGAGCTTGTCCTCGCTTTCGCTGGAGAAGGATACGGTTGATGTAGGCGAAAAGCCGCATTCCACAGCGAATGAGCCGCTCCGGCGCACAGCGTCGATCTGGTTCCCGTCGTCCGCGTTCACTATGACCGTGCTGTTCTGCGGGAGTGAAGCGGGAAGCACTGCGCTGCGTTTTGCGACGATCACGGGAGCCGATATACCGGCAAGCACCGGCGAGCGGCAGTCGAAGAATACAAGCTCATAGCCGCTGCCAAATACGGAAAGCGTGTTATCTTTTATATAAACAACTCTGTATGTTTTCGCGAGTACGTCCTTTACAAGCGTTTCGAGTGCGCAGTCACGCGGATCTCCGATAATAATTATCTCTGTCATTTAACCACCTTCTTTTCGTTAGTATTTGCAGAAAAAATAAAAAAATCCTGTATCTGATGTACAGGATTTTAATATTATTCGAGTGTTATGATTTCTCCGGCGAAGATATCTGCTTCTTCCTTGTCGTGCGTGACAAGTATCACCGTTTTGCCGGCTGTTTTCTGCTTGCAGTATTCCATAACAGTACGTTTTGTGTCGCTGTCGAGACCCTTGAACGGCTCGTCAAGAAACAGTATATCCGGCTCGTATATCAGCGCTCGCAGCAGGGCAATGCGCCTTTTCATTCCTCCGCTCAGCTCGCGTACCGGCTTTTTCTCGCAGCCCGCAAGTCCCACGGCTTCAAGCTCGGTATCAAATTTTCGTTTTCCCTTGACTACCAGCCGCAGATTTGACTGCACAGAAAGGTTTTCACAAAGTCTGTCTTCCTGAAAAACCGCTCCGATCTTTGCCGGGTTGCGGATAACTGTGCCGCTGTCCGGGGGAAGAATACCCATAAGCATCGACAGCAGTGTTGATTTGCCGCAGCCCGACGGTCCCATTATCACCGTCGCAGTGTTCTCCGCAAATTCGTGCGAGAACCGGTCAATGACAAGGTTATCCCCGAAGCTCTTGGTCAGATTTTCAGCTTTCAGTGCCATATCATCACCGTCCTTACAGCTTCTCAATACGTTTTACCGCAATATCGATAATCAGAAGCAGCAGCTTCTCCGTTATCAGGCTGAGAATGATTATAACGAATGTCCACGCGAAAAGATCGGCGGTTTCAAGATAAATCTTTGAATTGTACAGCTTTTCGCCGATAGAGCCTTTCGGTGTTCCTATGACCTCCGCGGCAACACCGGATTTCCAGCAAAGCCCGACTGCAAGCCGCACGGCGGAGCGGAAATACGGCATTATCTGCGACAGAGAAATGCCCACGAATCGTTTGAACGGCGAGATGTGAAAAACGTCCGCCATAACTTTTAATTTCGGGTCAGAAGCGCGTATGCCCTCGAAGATGTTTGAGTAAACTACAGGTACAGCGATAAGAAGCGTTATCAGTATCGAAAGATCGGCGGAAGATATCCATATAAGCGCGAGAATAGTGAAAGAGGCTACCGGAACGGCTTTTACCGCAGTGATAAGCGGCGAGAACAGCTTTTCGAAGAACGCGAATTTACCGGCGAGAACGGCGAATATGATACCTATAACAGTTCCGGCGGAGAATCCGAGCATTATCTTTCCGGTAGAGAAGAGAACGCTTGAAAAAAACTTTTTGTCGGGAACAAGTGTCACAAGCCGTTGTGCGACTTCGACAGGAGAAGCGAGCAGCAGACTTTTGCCGACTATCATTGCTGCAACCTGCCATACCAATATCCAGAACATAATTGTTCCTGCGGTAATGAGACGCTTTTTCATGCCGTTCACCTCTTTTCGCATATAGCAATGTACCCCGCACAGAGCGGGG
>JAFPUE010000058.1 GCA_017395555.1 Ruminiclostridium sp.
CACACACAGCTCCATTTACAGCATATCGGCTACCGCCCCGATATCTTCGCCCCGATAGAACAGCCGGTTTTCGACAGGCTGATGATACCGTACATCGAAAATAACGGAAAGGATATCATCATTTCCGAAAACGACGGCGTTATCGACGGCTATGCGGCAATATCCGTCTGCGATACGAAAAAAGGCGAAGGTGAGATACTCCCGTTCGTATTCGTTGAGGTAAACGAGCTCTGCGTTGCCGGAAGCGCACAGCGCAAAGGCATAGGCACTGCCCTGCTCGACGCGGTGAAGCAGTACGCGAAGGAAAAAGGCGCAAAATTCGTGGAGCTCGGCGTGAACGCGCAGAACACCTCCGCACAGGAATTCTATAAGGCAAACGGTATGTTTGTCAAGAATTATAAAATGCAGTATAAAATACAATGACCCGGACATCATAAACCGCGTGTGTCATTATAAAGGAAAGGAACAATAACATGACAGTTTACGAAGAATTGCAGCGCCGCGGACTTCTGGCGCAGCTTACGGACGAAAAGGAGATCGCTGACCTTATCAACAACGGAAAGGCGACATTCTACATCGGCTTTGACCCCACGGCAGACAGCCTTCATGTCGGACATTTCATGGCGCTCTGCCTTATGAAGCGTATGCAGCTCGCGGGCAACAAGCCTATCGCGCTGCTCGGCGGCGGCACGGGACTTATAGGTGACCCCTCCGGCAAGACCGATATGCGCAAAATGCTCACAAAAGAGGATATAGACCACAACATCGAGTGCTTCAAGAAGCAGATGAGCAAGTTCATCGAGTTCGGTGAGGGCAAGGCCATGATGGTAAACAACGCCGACTGGATACTCGGGCTCAACTATATGGAGCTTCTGCGCGAAGTAGGCGCCTGCTTCTCGGTCAACAATATGCTCAGAGCGGAGTGCTACAAGCAGCGTATGGAAAGAGGACTCACGTTCCTTGAATTCAACTACATGATAATGCAGAGCTACGACTTCTATATGCTGTACAAGAAATACGGCTGCAATATGCAGTTCGGCGGCGACGACCAGTGGAGCAATATGCTCGGCGGTACGGAGCTTATCAGAAAGAAGCTCGGCAAGGACGCATACGCCATGACGATAACCCTGCTGCTCAATTCCGAGGGCAAGAAAATGGGCAAGACCGAAAAGGGCGCGGTATGGCTCGACGCGGACAAGACCAGCCCGTATGAGTTCTTCCAGTACTGGAGAAACGTTGCAGATGCCGATGTCATCAAGTGCCTGAAGCTGCTCACATTCGTACCGATCGAGGAGATCGAGGAAATGGAGAAGCACATGGAGGGCGCGGACTTCAACAAGGCAAAGGAGCTTCTCGCGTTCGAGCTTACAAAGATGATACACGGCGAGGACGAGGCGAACAAGGCTCTCACAGCGGCGAAGAATATGTTCGGCGGCGGTTCGGGCGACGCGGAGAATATGCCGACTACCATAGTTCCCGACGATGCTTTCACCGACGGCAGGATCGGCGTACTTGACCTGCTCGTGCTCACAAAGCTCGTTTCTTCAAAGCGTGACGCGAGAGACATCATAAAGGGCGGCGGACTTGCGATAGACGACGTTAAGATCGACGATCCGACAACGATGATAGCGATTGAAAATCAGGTCATCATCAAGAAGGGCAAGAAGGTCTTCCACAAAGCGAAGCGCGCATAATATCTGTTTGTTATAATAATAGATCCCGCAGTCTTACGGCTGCGGGAATTTTTATTGTCTTGTATTTTCAAGAAATATCTCGATACATTTTATCTCTTTCAGCGATATGCCTGTAAGGCGGGAAATATCGTAAACGTCAATGAATTTGAATTGGAGCATTTCCATGGCGGTCTTGTACTGAAAAGCCTTGTAAACATTTTGTACCATTTCATTGTACATATCTAACGCTTCAACAAGATCGTTCTTTTTCATTTCCTCTCTTTCCTTTTTCGCCTTTTTTTCGAGATCGTCCCAATCCTTGTCGCTCATTTCCGAAAAGTTAATGTTTTTGAGATCCATGTTTTTCCTCCTAAACAAAAAGTGCGCAGCCGAAGCCGCGCACCTGTAAAAATGCAGTACTTGGCTGTTTAGCTGCGACACTATACATTTCCATTTTCTGACATTAATACACATCTGAAAAACTGCATCTCTACCGTAGTAAAGATGCATATTAATATCATTATTATTCTAAAATATGAAAATATATAATGTCGCAACTTTATTTTATCATATCAGCCCGAATTTGTCAACAAAAATCCCGCAGCTTTTAAACTGCGGGGCTTTTTCAGTTTTCTTTCATATGTACATCTATCTGCTGATACGGTATCTCGATGCCTTCTTCGATGAACTCCATACGGATATGTTCGATAACATCGAAATAAACGTCCCAGTAGTCGCCGGTCTTGCACCATACGCGAACGGCGATGTCAATGCTGCTCGCGCTATGGGCGCACATACGCACAAAGGGCTTGTGACCCTCGGTATCGAGGATTTTCGGTATCTTGTGGAGCGCTTTGTAGATCGCGCCGACGGCTTTCTTGTAGTCCGCGTCGTAGGATATCGAGAATATGTTATCGACACGGCGCTTGTCGGCTTCGGTAACATTCGTCAGCACGGCGTTCGACGCGGTACCGTTCGGAATGAACACAGCCTTGTTGTCAAGGGTGCGCAGCTTGGTGTAGAGAATGTTTATCGTCTCGACGGTACCCTCTACGCCGCTCACGGTTATGTAGTTGCCCACCTTGAACGGTTTGGCTATAAGTATCAGAAATCCGCCCGCAACGTTTGCAAGGCTGCTCTGGAGTGCGAGACCGATAGCTACGCCGGCGGTGCCTATGACGGTGATAATCGAGGTTGTCGGAACGCCGAGCAGGGTCAGTATAACGGTTGCAAGCAGAACGTAGAGCGCGATCTTGACCACGGACTTGATAAAGTGGTTGATCGTGAGATCGAGCTTGGAGCGGTCAAGCGCTCGTGTCATGATCTTTACGGTCAGTTTCGACAACAGAATACCGAGTATCAGGAGTATTATCGCGAAGACAATGGTTGGCAGCTTCCCGATAAAGCCCTGCCACACGTCGTTCAGAAAACGCGAGAACCCGCTGACATTCTCGGCGAGGTCTTCTCCGAGAGTTTCGCTCAGCACTTCTTTTATTTCCACGAGGGCTTCATCTGTTGTTTCGGCGGCTGTCGTTTCGGCTGCGGTGGTAATGGCAGCGGTGGTTTCGGCGGCGAGCAGTTTTAAGAATGGCATAGCGGCGGTTCCTTTCTCAAAAAATTGATAACAAGACATTTTGTTTATAGTCTGAAATAAAAGTATAAAATATTGACATATATATCATAACACAAGGTATGATATTTTGCAAGAGATTATGAAAAAAATCGGCAGCCGTTAGTGACTGCCGATCTTATCTGTCCTGTATTCTGTTTGCGGACTTTCAAAGTTCCGTTTTACGGTCATTACGCCGCGGGGCGTTCCCCGCCGCGGTCCAGCCGCGTAGGCTGGCGCCGTCCGCGTAGGACACGCGCGAAGGCGCAGCTTAAACCACGCCCTGAGCCTTCATAGCCTCTGCAACCTTGAGGAAGCCTGCGATGTTAGCGCCGGCAACGAGGTCATCGCCGAGACCGTATTCATGAGCTGCCTTTACGGAAGCCTCGAAGATGTTCTTCATGATGCTCTTGAGCTTCTCGTCAACTTCTTCGGCTGTCCAGTTGTAACGCATGGAGTTCTGGGACATTTCGAGACCGGAAACTGCAACGCCGCCGGCATTAACAGCCTTGGAAGGAGCAACGATCACCTTGTTCTCCTTGAGGTATGCGATAGCTTCGTTGGTTGTAGGCATGTTGGAAACTTCTACATAGTACTTTACGCCGTTTGCAACGATCTTCTTAGCCTCGTCGATGTTGACTTCGTTCTGTGTAGCGCAGGGCATAACGATATCGACCTTAACGCCCCACGGCTTCTCGCCTGCGTGGAACTCTGCACCGAACTTGTCTGCGTAATCCTGTGCTCTGTTGCGGCAGGAAGCGCGCATTTCAAGCATATATGCGATCTTTTCGGGTGTGTTGATGCCGTCCTTGTCGTAAACGTATCCGTCGGGGCCGGAAAGTGTAACTACCTTACCGCCGAGCTCTGTAACCTTAAGAGCAACGCCCCATGCAACGTTACCGAAGCCAGAGATAGCAACTGTCTTGCCCTTGATGTCGTCACCGAAGTGCTTGAGCATCTCAACTGCGTAGTATGTTGCGCCGTAGCCTGTAGCCTCGGGTCTGATGAGGGAGCCGCCGTACTGGATGCCCTTACCTGTGAGAACGCCGGAGAACTCGTTCTTGAGTCTCTTGTACTGGCCGAAGAGGTAGCCGATCTCACGTCCGCCAACACCGATGTCACCTGCGGGAACGTCGAGGTTCGGACCGATGTGTCTGTAAAGCTCGCTCATGAAGCTCTGGCAGAAACGCATAACTTCTGCGTCGGACTTGCCCTGCGGGTCGAAGTCGGAACCGCCCTTGCCGCCGCCCATAGGAAGCGAAGTAAGGCTGTTCTTGAAGATCTGCTCGAAGCCGAGGAACTTGATGATACCGATATATACGTTGGGAGCGAAGCGAAGACCGCCCTTGTACGGACCGATAGCGGAGTTGAACTGTACTCTGTAGCCGCGGTTTACCTGAACCTTGCCGTTGTCGTCAACCCACGGAACGCGGAACATGATCTGTCTCTCGGGCTCAACGATGCGCTCAAGAACGCCTGCGTCAACGAGATCCTGTCTCTTTTCGATAACGGGCTCGATAGACTCGAACACTTCCGTTACGGTCTGAATGAATTCGGGTTCATTCGCGTTTCTTTTCTTTACTCTCTCAAGAAGTTCGATGAGATACTGATTTTTCAGTGCCATTGGTTGTTTCCTCCTGTATTTATATTGGCTGAAATGCGGAAATCCTTCCGCTAAACTTACAAAATACATCATACCACATTTGCATAAATTTTGCAATAGTTTTTTCGCAAAAAATCAGAAAAACTTAAATTTCATAGAAATAACTATAAAAATCAGATAGAATAAGCAAGATTTTTGAAAATATAATTCAGATTAGGGAGGAGAAAAGCTCCCCCGATGGGGAGCTTTCCAAATATCAGCTTTTGTTTGTCATAAGATAATACTTTTTTCCATAAGAGAATACAAACAGCTCATCTCCAAGAGTATATACAACCGATTCGGAATCAGCTTTTATAGTTGAAGATACACGTTTCATTTTTTTATTTACAAGATAGATTTTTCCGTTTTTTATTACAGGGGCATATTGTCCGTTGTTGTAGAATCCTCCGGCATCATCAAATACAGATAGTTCTTTCCCCTTTGCGTTGACGAAACCATATTTATTATTGTCGTTTTTTATAAGAAACATATTTCCATTATTAAACGTTGATATAGAATTATATGGTTCTGTCAAAAAAGCGTCATTTGTGGATTGGGCTTTAGATATGTCGATTAATCTGTATTTATAATCTTCAGTGCCATTATTATAACTGCGGTACTTACCTATTGCTTTGTTGCCATAAAAGGCATCACCTAACATCGTTAAATTGTATTCTTTGCCATTTGAATCATAGTAAAATGATATATAATTCATTTCAATAGTTTTTTTGCTTTTCGGTAAATAAACCATAACTTCATCTCTTGGCATACGGAGATAATAGATGTAATTGCTTCCCCATGATTTCATCCAAATAGTTTCTCCATCAACTAATGTGGTGATATTTCCTTTTTGGTCAACTAAATAGAAAGTACCTTCCTTATAATCTATCCACCCGTTGCTGTCTAAACTGTATTCTGAAACACCTAATTCTTTACTACCATTGAAGAATACACCACGTGATCCGCTGTGGTTTAAATTGTCAAGATTTATTTTCTTAATAACTTTTCCTTTTGGTGATATAATTTTAAGTGTTGTTTTACTTCCGTCTTTACTTTCTTCATATTCTGAAATATATCCATTTGGTGAGAGACCGATTTGATTTTTTGTAGTATATATGACACTAATTTGATTTGCTTTGCTATCATATTTAGCTACTTTATATGAGAAAGATTTATCTTTATTATCAAAACAACCGAATAGCGCATAGTTTCCTTTAGAAAAGTCGGCATAACTGTAAGGAGACAAACTTGTTTTTTCTAATTCAGCATCTAAGATTACTTTTTTAGCACTAAGTTTTCCGGTTTTTCTCCATTTTTTTATTTCTGTATCGCCTATACGATATACTGATGAGCAATAACTGTCATTATACAGCATATAAAGATCCTGACCGAGATCACTGCAGTATTTTGCTTTGCTGTCAATTGATGTTATTGATGTTTTCAGCAGTGGTACAGTGTTGTCCGCCGCGCTTGCCGTCACCGTTCCGCAGAACAGTGATGTTACCGCTATCACTCCCACAAGCAGAAGTGACAGAACTTTCCTTAATCGTTTCATAGATTTTTCCTCCGTTTCCGTACAGCTTGATTTTATCACGCTGTAAGTGTAATAATATAGAATAGGAACTATTCTTCCTATATTATATACCTAAACGTGCTTTTTGTCAAGCAAAACAGGAAGTATAATTCCTATATAGGGAATTATACTTCCTGATCGGAGGATATTTATGTTTATTTATGACAAAACTATTATCGGCACCCGTTTATATGAAGCGCGCAAAAAGCGTGGACTTACGCAGTCGGAAACTGCCGAAAAAGCAGAGATCTCCGACAAAGCGTATGCCGAGATAGAGCGCGGAACCGTAAATATGCGCATGGAAACACTGCTCCATATATGCGACGCGCTGGATATCACCCCGGACGATATCTTCATCGAGAACGATACCGCCGTTACCGCTGAGGAGATAATGGAGCGGCTAAAGGATTGCACACCGCATGAACGAGAGACGGCTTTAAAGCTGCTCTCCGCATATCTCGGCTCATTATAAAAACACCGGTCATTCCGGTGTTTTTGCTTTATATACGCATAAACCGATTGACATTTCCGGTGTAATTTGATATACTGTAAAAAAATCAGTCAAGGAGAATACACCATGCTTAAAAGAATGATCTGCGCTGCGGCAGCCGCCGTTGTGCTCGCGATATCGGCTTCCGGCTGCGGGAATACCGCTCAGGCACCCGCGGAAACGACGCAGACCGAGCAGAAAGCTGCGGCGAAAGTAGGCTGCCTTTCCTGCATAGGGCTCGACGAGGACGGCGTAAGGCGCTGGACGGAGGATGTTGCCGAAGCCGAGGGCAGGGACACATCTTATATCAATACCAACGATATCATCTTCTTCGATGATGTAAATTCAATGGTTCTTGCTCTGAAAACCGGCAAGATAGACCGCCTTTCGACGAGCTACAACGTCGCAAGCTACATCGTGAACAGAAATGACGATCTTGAGATCGTGGACAAGAATTATCCCGCTATACTTGGCTATTCAATGGCGCTGCCGAGCAGCAGAGCCGATGACGCGAAGAGCATCGACGAGGCGATAGCCGCCATGAAGGAGGACGGGACGATCGACAGGCTTGTCGGAACGTACATTACAGATCTCGGCAAAAACGAGCCGGAGCCCGCCGGATTCACGGTCAAGGACGGCAGAGATACGATAAAAGTTGCGGTAACCGGCGATATGCCGTCAATGGACCTTATTCTTGCGGACGGCTCTCCCGCAGGCTTCAACACCGCTTTACTCGCGGAGCTTTCCGATCGTATCGACAAGAATATCGAGCTTGTTAGCGTAAATGCGCCCGCCCGTGCAGTCGCGCTCGCTTCCGGAGAGGTGGATGCGATCTTCTGGATGAGAGGCACATACGACAGGAACGGCAGCGCTCTGCCGTATCTGCTCGACAAGATAGAGGGCATTTATATCACAAAGCCGTATCTCATGGACAGACGTGTCACCGTTATACAGAAAGCTCAGTAAAGTCAGTCTATAAGTAAAGCCCCGCCGTAGGCGGGGCTTTCTGTTTTACTTACTGCCGCAGATTTGCTCTGATCTGCCTTTATCAGTTATGAATATTGATCGAGCCGCTTGCGATATCGCCGTTTACCTTGTGGACGTTGCTGCCGCCGAGTGTTACGTCGTTGGTGTTGCCGGTGAGCTTGGTGGTATTGCCGTCGAGGTCTATGCTCATATTGCCGGAGAGGCGCTGGAGACTAACATTTGCTCCGGAGCCTGCGGGCAGAGTAGCGTCGCACTTGCCGCTGAGCAGCTTGATATCGAGGTCGTCGTTCCACTTTGAGTAATTCAGGACGAGCTTGCCGGAAGCGAGCTCGCCGACTACCTTGCCGGAAATGCCGTTCAGAAGAACGCTGCCGCTTGCGATGTTTATTTTCGTGTCTTCGGCCGCAAAGCCGTTCATCTCGATGCTGCCGGAAGCCGCGTTGAGCTTTATGTCATCCACTTCTTTATCCGTGCAGTTTGTGAATATTATCTTGCCGGAAGCTACGTTGATATCCATATCTTCCGCGTACATACCCATTTCAACGGAGCCGCTCGCTACGTTCGCGTTGAACTTATCCGAGGTTATCTTGTCGGAAAGAACCTTGCCGGACGCGAGAACAACATTTACCGAGTTATATACCGTCTCGGGAACTTCGAGAACGAGATCTGAGTGTATACCGCTGCCGAAGCTGAACAGACCTATCTGCATCTTTTCGGATATTGTGAGTATGCCGTCATTAAGCTCGGCTGCAAAGTTTGTGGGAGTGCTGCCTGTGGTGTAGGTTATATTTACCTTATCCGTATCGCTGCATTTTATGTCTGCATGGCAGCTTGCGAGTTCGAGCTTTATATCCGAAAGATCTTCCGCGTCGAATGAACCGGAATAGTCCTTGGATCTTTCAAAATCGTATTTTATGTTAGTCTGACCTTCTCTGAAAAGAATTTCTGCGTTTACCATTGAGCTTCCTCCTAAATTTACGCCTTCCATTAAATTTTTACCGAACATTGTTATACCGTAGTTGCCGTCCTTAACTCCGTAAGCGGCAATAGAGAACCCGAACGCTATCGCGCTCAGAAGAGCGATTATGCCGAGTATCAAAAGCCATTTTCCTGTTGCTCCCATTTTACTGTACCTCCTTGTTTTTCTTGCTTAACTTTTTTAATACGTTGTGTCCCGAGAATATTCTCGCGTGGTGATTGATTATCGCTATTATTATATTTATGAAGCCCTTTGTGGCTGCTATCGAAGCGATAATGAGCATTCCGCCGAATGCCATGAACATGATCCCAAGGAATATCAGGCTAACCGGCATGAAGCCTGTCTCGATGATCCCGCTCATATTGGCGAAGATCGACAATATGCCGCCTATGAATACGCCGAGTCCCGATGCACAGAACGATATCGTCACTCCGTAGAGCGAGATTATCAGGCTTGCGAGTGTCGGTATCGCCCACGAATAAATGAAAAGATCAAGGCAGATGATACCGGCTATCTTTCCGCCCGAGGGTCTGAACGAATCGGGCTGTGCGGCGGTCTGTACGTTTCCGTACTGCGGGGGCGGAGCGCTGTACTGTGTGTCTGCTCCGAAGCCCGAGCTGTCGGCAGTCGTCTGCGCCGCGCCGAAGTCATTTGCGGGAGAGATCACCGCGTCGTCCTCGGATATGTACTGTTTTATTATCTCGTCTATGTCGCCGAGCTTTCTGCAAACCTCGGCTTCCGTTTCCCCGGCAGCCTCTCCGTCCTCGAAGTGCTGGCGGAAATCGGTGAGTATGTCTGTCGTGTCCGTCACGTTGTTATTCTCAAGAGCTATCCGAAGCCCGGTGAGAAATTCGGATTTTGTATTGCAGATCATTATCTGTTCTCCTCCCCGTCAAGCAGTCTGTTTATTGCGGCGGAGAATGTCCGCCACTCGTTTTCCTGTTCCTTCTGTATCAACCGTCCGCTGTCGGTGATGTTGTAGTATTTTCGCGGCGGTCCCTCCTGCGATTCGACGATGTACGAATCTATGCTTCCCGCGTCCTTCAATCGTTTCATCAGCGGATATATCGTTCCTTCGGTTATATGCATACAGTCGGAGATGATGTTCACCAGCTCATAGCCGTACCGGTCACCCCGGCATAGTATCGACAGCACGCACATTTCGAGTGTTCCTCGTTTAAGCTGTGTCTGCATAACTGACTTCCTCTCTGTTATATTTACAAGGTACTTTGTGTTGCAAGGTATCTTGTATGTTTGTATTATACCACACAGTACATTGTTTTGCAAGGTACTATGTGTACAAATATTGAGGAAATTTTTGACGCTTAATTGTGCAATTGCTACATTTTTCTCTTTTCCCCTTTGTTTTTGTGTTCCGCCACCTGATCTTATACAATATCATTCCGGGGCAACAGGCAGCTTGTTACTATGTCATATAAGAAAGGTTATGCCGCACATTTCATTTTCCATAAACTTTTTTGCCATATTTTGTCAAAAAGCATTGCAAAAAATCGCGTTATGGTGTATAATATAATCTGTATTACTCTGCAAAGGGTAATTATTTTCGTGCCAATAATAATAGTATATATAAGCGGTACAAGCCGCGGATCTTATAAAGGGTGATAATTTATGCTGCATATCGGACTTGACGTAGGCTCAACAACAGTCAAGATAGCCGTTATAAACGACAAGAACGAGTTTGTTTACAAAAACTACCAGAGACACTATTCCGACATCAAGAAAACGCTGGCGGAGGTGCTGCTCGGCGGGCTCGAAAAGGTGGAGGACACCGAGATAACCGCTGCGGTCACCGGCTCCGGCGGTATCAACGCCGCAAAATGGCTCGATATCCCGTTCATTCAGGAAGTTGAAGCGGGCGCGGTAGCTATCGAAGCGCTTATTCCCGAGACCGACGTTGCTATTGAGCTCGGCGGTGAGGACGCGAAGATAACATACCTGCGCGGCGGCATCGAACAGCGTATGAACGGCTCCTGCGCGGGCGGTACCGGCGCGTTCATTGACCAGATGGCTGCCCTGCTCAACACCGATATCACCGGTCTGAACGAGCTTGCGAAGGATTACGAGACCATATACCCCATAGCGTCCCGCTGCGGAGTTTTCGCAAAGAGCGATATCCAGCCGCTGCTCAACGACGGCGCGAAGAAATCCGACGTTGCGGCTTCCATTTTCCAGTCCGTGGTTAACCAGACCATAAGCGGACTCGCGTGCGGCAAACCGATACGCGGAAAAGTCGCCTTCCTCGGCGGACCGCTGTTCTACCTGTCCGAGCTGAGAAAGCGCTTTATCGAGACGCTGAACCTCGCTCCGGAGGACGTTATCTTCCCGCCCGACGCTAACCTGTTCGTTGCAACCGGCGCTGCGCTTGCGGAGAACCGTGGCACCGTGAATATCTCGGAGCTCAAAGCGAAGATAGACGCTCTCGGCAGCGTTACCGTACATGAAGTCGAGCGCCTTGCGCCGCTGTTCGCCGACGAGGCGGAGAAGCAGGCTTTCCTTGAACGCCACTCAAAGAGCATAATCCCGACAGCCGATCTCGCTGCCCACAAGGGCAAGTGCTATCTCGGCATAGACGCAGGCTCGACGACGACAAAGGCTTGCCTTATCAACGAGAATGCGGAAATACTCTATTCCTTTTATAATAACAACCTCGGTGACCCGCTTAAATCGGTCATCGGGATACTCAAAGACATATACTCGAAGCTGCCGGAGGGCGCGTATATCGCGAAAGCCACGGCTACCGGCTACGGCGAGCACCTTATAAAGGCGGCGCTCGGCGTGGATTACGGCGAGATCGAGACTATGGCGCATTACAAGGCTGCGGAGCGCATACTGCCGGGCGTTGAGTTCATACTCGATATCGGCGGACAGGATATGAAATGTATGCGCGTAAAGAACGGCGAGATCGAGAGCATTCTGCTCAACGAAGCCTGTTCTTCGGGCTGCGGCTCGTTTATCGAGAACTTCGCAGCGGCGCTCGGCATGACCAGCCGCGAATTTGCGCAGATCGGTCTCGAAGCGGAGCACCCCGTCGATCTCGGCTCGCGATGCACGGTATTCATGAACAGCCGTGTCAAGCAGGCGCAGAAGGAAGGCGCGTCCGTTGCGGATATTTCCGCGGGACTCAGCTACTCGGTAGTAAAGAACGCGCTGTTCAAGGTAATCAAGATACGCGATCCGAAGCAGATGGGCGAGAAGATAATCGTACAGGGCGGCACATTCATGAACACGTCCGTTCTTCGCGCGTTCGAGCTTACCTGCGGACGTGAGGCGGTGCGCCCCGACAAAGCGGGACTTATGGGAGCCTACGGAAGTGCGCTCGTAGCCATGCAGCGCGACGACGGCACCGGCTCGACGGTATCTCCGCTCGAAACGCTGGAGAATTTCACGATACAGAAGTCCACGGCGCGCTGCGGAAGATGCTCGAACAACTGCCTGCTGACGATAAGCAGGTTCTCGGACGGCAAGCGCTTCATCACCAACAACCGCTGTGAGCGCGGAGCCGGCACCGGCGCGGGTAAGTCCACGCTGCCGAATATGTACGACTTCAAGTACAAGCGCCTTTTCGAGCACTACAAGCCGCTCGACAAGGAGACCGCAAAGCGCGGCATAGTCGGTATTCCGAGAGTTCTCGGAATGTACGAGAATTACCCGTTCTGGTTCACATTCCTCACCGAGCTCGGTTACAGTGTGCTGCTGTCGCCCAAGTCCTCGCGTGACATTTACGATATGGGCATCGAGACGATGCCGTCGGAATCGGTATGCTACCCGGCGAAGCTCTCGCACGGTCATATCGAATGGCTGCTCAAAAACGGTGCGGACTTCATATTCTACCCGTCACTTACTTACGAAATGGACAACGGCGGAAAGGGCGACAATCACTATAACTGCCCCGTTGTTGCGACATACAGTGAGGTCATCAAGAACTCGGTTCCGGCGCTGCGTGACAAGAACGTGCGCTTTATGAACCCGTTCCTGCCGATATACGACAAAAAGGCTATGACACGCCGTATAGTTGAGGAGTTCTCGCCGCTCGGAATAAGCGGTGAGGAGCTCGGCGCGGCACTCGCGAAGGCGTATGCCGAGGATGCGGCGTTCAAGAACGACGTTCACAAGGAAGGCGAGCGCATACTCAAGCTGCTCGAAGAGACGGGCGGAAAGGGCATAGTCCTCGCGGGCAGACCCTACCACGTCGATCCCGAGATAAACCACGGCATACCCGAGATGATAACGGGCTACGGCTACGCGGTGCTCACCGAGGACAGCATTGCGCACCTCGGAAACCTTCCGAGACCGATACGCGTAGTTGACCAGTGGATGTACCACACAAGGCTTTACAACGCGGCGGCGTTCGTATCGACGAGAAAAGACCTTGAACTCGTTCAGCTAAACAGCTTCGGCTGCGGTATCGATGCGGTAACGACGGACGAGGTACAGGAGATCTTACAGGGCAGCGGAAGAATGTACACGCTGCTGAAAATAGATGAGGTGAACAACCTCGGCGCGGCGAGAATACGCCTGCGTTCGCTCATTTCAGTCATGGAGGAGCGCGAGCGCAGCGGTTACGTTTCGGACAAGGTATATACGGGCTACAAGCGTCAGCCGGTATTTACAAAGGAAATGAAGCAGCGCTACACGATACTCGCGCCGCAGATGGCACCGTATCATTTTGAGCTGCTTGAAGCGGCATTCCGGTATTCGGGCTTTGACTTCATCGTACTCAAGGACTACTCGAAGCAGATAGTCGATACGGGACTGAAATATGTAAACAACGATGCGTGCTACCCGTCGATACTTACGGTGGGACAGCTGATGAATGCGCTTGAAAGCGGGAAGTATGATCTTTCCAAGACCGCTCTGCTGATAACGCAGACGGGCGGCGCGTGCAGAGCGACAAACTACATCAGCATGATAAAGAAGGCGCTCACGGACGGCGGCTACGGCGATA
The DNA here is from genome assembly GCA_017395555.1 of Ruminiclostridium sp. GTDB lineage: Bacteria > Bacillota > Clostridia > Oscillospirales > Ruminococcaceae > Ruminiclostridium_E. The sequence continues at coordinate 13,920 of JAFPUE010000058.1, forward strand.
CACCGCTGCTGTCGCTCAACTTCAACGGCTTTGAGAAGCAGCCCGGCTTCAAGATAACCCCCTCGCTTGCGATACGCGCGTTTATGGGCGTTATCTACGGCGACGCGATCTGCCGCTGTCTGTACAGGGTGCGCCCGTATGAGATAGAAAAGGGAAGCGCGGATAAGCTGTACGAAAAGTGGAATAACTATCTGCGTGAGGACTTGAAGCATATCAGCTTCTCCCGTTTCAGGCAGAACCTCCAGCGCCTCGTCAAGGAGTTCGGCGATCTGCCGGTCTATGATATTGAAAAGCCGCGTGTCGGCGTTGTCGGCGAGATACTTGTAAAGTACAGCCCCGCCGCGAACAATGACGTTGTGCGCTTCCTCGAATCGGAGGGTGCCGAGGCGGTAGTCCCCGATCTTATGGGATTTATTTATTTCTTCTGCGATCACGCAAATTCCCGCAAGGAGTTTCTGACAGTCTCCGGCACGAGATACTTTTTCAGCAACAAGGCGATAAACCTGCTCGAAAAGCTCGAAAAGCCGTTTATTGACGCGATAAAGGGTACGAAATTCGGCGGCTTCACGCCCATAAGGGAGATGCGCAAGCTCGTTGACGGCATTGTCTCCACCTGCAACATCGCGGGTGAGGGCTGGTTCCTGTCGGCGGAAATGCTTGAACTGCTCGAAAGCGGAGTAAACAATATCATCTGTATGCAGCCCTTCGCCTGCCTGCCCAACCACGTTACGGGCAAGGGCGTTATCGGTGAGCTCCGCCGCCGCAACCCCGAGTCGAACATCATCGCAGTTGACTATGACCCCGGCGCGTCCGAGGTAAACCAGATCAACCGCATAAAGCTCATGCTCACCGCCGCTCTCAAAAAGATACGCAACAAGGACAGCATCGCTATACCGGAAGCATTGGTCAAGGATCAGTATTCCGATCTTATCGGAAACAAGGCTGTGTGAGCAGGAATCAATAAGAGTAAATAAAATTTACTATTTTTTAAAAAAACTATTGACAAGTAAATGAAAATGTGGTATTATAATGTTACAGTAAATGACATTTACTAAATACAGGCACTTATTGGAAAGGTGAAAGTTATGGCTGAATTCAAATTTACAGAAGCAGGAAAGACTTCCGCGTCAAAAAGCGGCGGCTCCGGCAATAATAAAGTCGGCGGCATAGTTTTTGCGGTCATCATCGTTGTGATAATTCTTTCCGTCGTATTCAACTGCTTTACTATCGTGCAGGAAGGCTTCATCGGCGTTAAATATCAGTTCGGAAGAATAATACAGGACGATCTCTCCGCAGGTCTCAACTTCCGCATACCGTTTGTGGAGGAGATTCAGGAGGTAGATATCCGTGACCAGATATATTCCGTAACGGCGGACGCTTATACAAGCGATACCCAGAGCGTAAACGATCTCCAGCTCAAGCTCAACTACCGCTATTCAAGCTCCATGCTTTCGAGCATAATCCGTGATACCGGTATCAACAACGTCGAGAACAAGCTCCTTGTTCCGAATGTGGCAAAGATCGCAAAGGACGCTATCGGTAAGGTAAAGGCGGAAGACCTCGTACAGACCCGTTCGCAGGTTCAGGCTTCCATTCAGAATGAGCTTACCGAAGTCCTCAGCCCCTACGGCATAATCGTTACCGCGTTCGCTATCGAGAACCTTAACTTCGATCCCGCTTTCGAGGCTTCGATACAGGAAAAGGTAATTGCCGCACAGGATGCTCTCAAAATGGAGAACAAGACCCGTGAGAAGGAAGAGGAAGCAAAGCAGATAGTTATTGCGGCACAGGCGGATGCTGACAGTCAGGTTGCTATCGCAAAGGCAGAGGCGGAGGCTATCGCCCTCATCGAGGAACAGCTCGCCAACAGCCCGAACTATATCGACTACTACAAGCTCCAGAAGTGGAACGGCGTGCTCCCGCAGGTAGTAAGCGACGGCGTTAATCCGTTCGTTACGATAACCGGAAGCGAGCCCGCGCAGACAAGCACTCCGTCGTATGCGGCGTACTACCCGTCGGCGGTCAACAGTACGGAAGAATAAAGACCTGACCGCGGCATCATAACAGAACACAGCTTAACCGACAAGCTGACCTTACGCGCAGAAATGCGCGTAAGGTTTGTGTTGTTTATTTTTTATTTACTCATTTTTGTAATTGCAATAAGGAACCGCTGATTTAATCATCGTTTCCCTAAATTTTCCCGAAGGAATTGTCGAAAGGAACTCTATGGATAATACGGAACTCAAAAGAAAAGCGCTCGAAAGATTTTTTGCAAGATCGAACAATATGCAGAAAAAGGCGATATTTCAGACCGAAGGCGCTGTGCTCATAATCGCGGGCGCGGGAAGCGGAAAGACCACCGTGCTGTGTAACAGGATAGCTAATCTGCTGCTGTTCGGCGACGCGTACCACAGCAGCTATACACCGCAGTGGAGCCCGGACGAGGCGGCATTTGTCGGCGACTGCGCGAACGGCATTATCGGAAACACGCCGGAAGTCGCGGAAAGACTTTCCGGGCTTATCGGGCATAACAGGGCGATACCGTGGAAGATACTCGCCGTGACGTTCACAAACAAGGCGGCCGCGGAGCTCAAAGACAGGCTTTCCCGCATGAACGCGCCGGGTGCGGGCGACGTGTGGGCGGCTACGTTCCATTCCACTTGTGTACGGATCCTGCGCAGGAGCATAGAGACGATAGGCTACGACAAGAACTTCGTTATTTACGACACCGACGACAGCAAGCGCGTCATAAAGTCCGTTTTCGAGAGCATGAATATCTCCGACAAGACTTTCAACCCGAAAGTCGTGATGAACGCGATATCCCGCGCGAAGGATAAGCTGCTGACACCGGAGAACTTCCCGACGGTGAACGATGACGGAAAGGCGGACTTCCAGCTCGGAACGATACGCGACGTTTACAGGGAGTACCAGAACCGGCTCAAAGCCGCGAACGCGCTTGACTTTGACGATATAATCATGAAGACTGTGCAGGTTTTCCGTGCGGATCCGGAAGTCCTCGCGTACTGGCAGAACCGCTTCGATTACATAATGGTGGACGAGTATCAGGACACCAACACAGCACAGTACGAGCTTGTGAAGCTGCTCGCGGGAGGGCGCGGCAACCTCTGCGTTGTCGGCGACGAGGATCAGTCGATCTACCGCTTCCGCGGCGCAACGATAGAAAATATCCTCTCGTTTGAGGACGAATTTGACAGCACCGTTATCAAGCTGGAGCAGAACTACCGCTCAACTTCGAATATCCTCGACGCGGCGAATGCCGTTATCCGCAACAACACCCAGCACAAGGACAAGAACCTCTGGTCCGATCTCGGAGCCGGGGAAAAGATACACGTTTACCGCTTCTTCGACGAGCAGAGCGAGGATATGTTCATTGCGAACGAGATACTCGCGAATAAGGACAGGGGCTGCCGGCTCTGCGACAACGCCGTGCTGTACAGGGCGAACGCGCAGTCACGGAGCGTCGAGATCACGCTGTCCAAAATGGGCATACCCTACACGATAGTCGGCGGCACGAAGTTCTACGAGCGCAAGGAAATACGCGACGCAATGGCGTATTTAAGCGTCATCTGCAACCCGTTCGACACCGTTCGTCTAAGCAGGATCATCAATGAGCCGAAGCGCGGTATAGGCGACACGACATGGGGCGAGATAGAGCGGATTTCGCTTGCCTGCGGGATAAGCCCGATCGAGACGATGGAGCGCTGTGAGGAATTTGCGGCGCTGACGAAAAAGGCGAAGGCGCTCAAACCGCTGGCGGCGATGTTCCGCGAGCTTATCGACACCGCCGACGAGCGCGATATCACGGATATCCTTGACGACGTAATGCAGCAGTCGGGATATACCGATATGCTTATGACGCAGGGCGACGAGGGTATCGGCAGACTTGAAAACATCAAGGAGCTCAAATCCGCGATGATAACGTTCTGTGAGGAGAACGAGAGCCACACGCTGTTCGACTATCTTGAACAGGCGGCGCTGATATCCGACATTGACAGCTACGACAGCTCCGCGGACAGGGTGACGCTGATGACGATGCACTCCGCGAAGGGTCTGGAGTTCGAGAACGTGTTCATTGTCGGCGCGGAGGAAAACATATTCCCGGCTTACCGCAGTCTTGCGGATATGTACGAGCTGGAGGAGGACAGGAGACTGTGCTATGTGGCGATAACACGAGCGAAGCGCAGACTTTACATAACGACAGCCGCGTCGAGACTGCTTTACGGTCAGACGCAGCACAACAAGAGATCGAGATTTATCGACGAGATACCGGAGGAATATATGGAATTCAATGACAAGACAAAGCGTTCCGTATCTGACGGAACGGAAAGAACATACGGCGGCAGAAAGCAGTCCACATATCTTCAGGACAGGACGGCGGCACAGGAAGCGAAGGCTGCCGCGGCGGCACCCGCGGAGAGCTTCTCGCCCGGAGACCGCGTGAGCCACAAGAAATTCGGTGAGGGTACCGTTATTTCGGCGAGCCCGCTTGGAAACGACACTCTGCTGGAGATCAGCTTCGACGAGAGCGGCACAAAGAAGCTCGCGGCGAAATTCGCGAAGATCACGAAGATATAGTAGGCGTTTTCCCGCAAGACACAATATATATGCCGTGGTTTGGGTTTTTGTGCTTTTGCTCAATTTTTCCGTCATAATTTCTACATTCAAAGCAAAATATTTTTAAAAAATTGTAGAAATTTTCATAAGAATGTGATATAATAAATTGATATAATATGCGCTGAATGTCGGCGTACCCCATAATGAAAAGAGATGAAGGCTATGGCAGATCCCATTAACGGAACGATACTTGTCGAGGTAGATGAGAAGTATATGAATGCTCGTCTTACCGTTACTCCTCCGAGAAACGGCGGAAGACCCGTTACCGACGAGCAGGTGAGAACGGAGCTCGCACTCAAAGGTATTCGATATAATGTAGATCAGAGCGCGATACAGGAGGCGTTCGAGAACGGCGGACTGAGCGTGCAGATCGCAAAAGGCACTCCTCCCGTTGACGGAAGGAACGGCTATCTCGTATATCACTTCGAGCGCAAGAGCGGTGCGCAGATGAAGACCGACGAGTTCGGCAACGTCGATTACCGCGATCTCGGAATGATTCAGAACATCGAGAAGGGCGTGTGCATAGCCGATATATTCCCGGAGACACCCGGTACGAGCGGAAAGGATGTCCGCGGTATCGAGATCGCGCAGTACCCCGGAAAGCCCGCGAAGATCACCATAGGAAACGGTGTGGTGATGTCCGAGGACGGCGCCCACCTTATGTCCGCGATAGAGGGCAACCTGCGCTGGGACAAGGATCACTTTGTCGTTGACAAGGAGATCGTGGTGAGTGATATAGATCTGTCCGTCGGCAATATAGACTTTATCGGCGATATAACCGTAAGAGGAAACGTGAACGAGGGCTTTAAGCTCAGATCCGGCGGAAATATCACCATTTTCGGAAATGTGACCGGCGCGGAGATAGAAGCCGACGGCAACATCACCGGAAAGCTCGGATTCGTGAACTCCAAAGTAAAGGCTGGCGGGGATATCTCCGTCAATTTCGGCGAGAACTCGGATATCAACTGCGGCGGTGCCATAAAGGCTTCGAGCTTTGTAAGCTGCAATGTGCACTGCAGCGGAGATATGATCGTTTCCGGCGGCAAATCGGTCATCGTAGGCGGAAAATACACCTGCCTGTCGAACATTGAGGTCAACTATATAGGTTCGGATTCTTATATCCGCACAATGATAGTGCTCGGAAATGTCGCGGTGCTTGCCGAAGAGATGATAGAGCTCAAAAAGCAGCTGAAAAACTATGAGAACCAGCTTTCGCAGCTCGAAATGGTATGCACGACGCTCCAGCAGCAGAAGAAGATAGCTCCGCTGCCGCCGGAGAGAGATGAGATGTTAAAACGCTCCATAAAGGCGAAATTCGGTCACATGGGTCTTATCAAGGAGACAAATGACCGCATAGCCGAGATAGAGCATGAGATAGAGAACACCAATGACCTTTGCGTTAAGGTGAAGCGTGCGGCGTTCCCGGGCGTTACGGTGAGGATCAATAACTCCCAGCTCGTTGTGGCGCAGAAGACCGGAGCCTGCACGATAAAAATGAATGAGGACAAGGATGTTGTTATCAGATGAGGACCGAAAGGGGCGGCTTTTTTGAGCTTTGTTTCTGTCAAGGATGTTTATAAGCGGTATAAAATGGGCGAGATCACCATTAACGCCTCGGACGGGATATCGTTCGATATCGAGAAGGGCGAGCTCGCGATAGTTCTCGGACCCTCCGGCTCCGGCAAGACCACGGTGCTGAATATGCTCGGGGGCATGGACACGATAGATTCCGGGAGCGTAATTGTAGACGGAAGCGATATCGCAAGGTTCTCGCGCAAGGATCTTATAACATACAGACGGCATCAGATAGGATTTATATTTCAGTTCTACAACCTTATACAGAACCTTACCGCGAAGGAGAATGTGGAGCTTGCGGCACAGACCTGTATCGATTACATACCCGCCGAGGACATACTCAGGCAGGTGGGACTTGAAGAGCGGATGAACAACTTCCCGGCGCAGCTTTCCGGCGGAGAGCAGCAGAGAGTGGCGATAGCGAGGGCACTCGCCAAAAAGCCGAAGCTGCTGCTGTGCGACGAGCCGACGGGTGCGCTCGACTACAACACGGGAAAGATGATACTGAAGCTCTTACAGGATACCTGCCGCGAAAGAGGTATGACGGTCATTCTTGTTACGCACAATTCCGCTATCGCGCCTATGGCGGACAGAGTTATCAGATTGAAAAACAGCAAGGTGAGGGAGATCACCGTGAACGAATCCCCGATACCTGTTGAGGATATAGAATGGTAGAGAGATAAACCGGAAGAAGGGTTAGTCAATGAGTTTTCTTATTTCAAAGCAAGCCGTATTCAATCAGAGCGGCGGTACGGATATGTATGAAATGCTGTACTCCTTTGCAAGCAAGAAAAATCCTCTGGGCGACGAATCGCTTGTCAGCGATGATGAGATCGCTGAGGCAAAAGAATACATCACACAGAATATGAATGAGATCTTCGACAAGAAGACCGCGTATATAAGGCTCAGCCAGCTGATGCTGGACAACAACTTCTACGAGCTTTTTCTCAAAGAAAGGCTCGTTCTGGAGATACCCACGGAGCTGCTCGCAGACCCGGTAACTCTCCAGCAGTGTATGAGGCTCAAACGTCTCGGTTATACGATAGTGCTGTCCGGGTTCCTTTACGAGGAGGACAATGAGGAGCTGTTCAATTTTGCCGATATTCTCAGATTTGATATAAATTCCGACGCCGACGAGATAGCTTACACCGTAAAGAAGTGTCATGAACGCGGAAAACGCGCTATGGCGGATAACGTAGAGGAGCAGGAGCATTTCGAGTTTGCCCGTTCGCTGGATATCGACTATGTGAGGGGCGGCTTCTTCTCGAAGCCGGTGCTTGAAACTAAGCGCTCCGGCGGCCCGATGATAAAAACGTTTTTGCAGATACTCGCGCTCCTGTACAGCCCGGAGCCGAATATAGAGTACATCTCCGCGGTCATATCGACAGACCCGGTGCTCACGATAAAGCTGCTGAAGGTAATAAACCAGCTCTGCGCAGACAAGGGCAACACGGTATCGACGGTGCGGCAGGCGCTCGTTATGCTCGGTATAGACAGACTCAAGGAATGGATATACCTTGTGGGTCTGCAAAGACTCAACCGCAATTCGCCGGCGGAGATACTGCGTCTCGCGCTTTTCAGAGCCCGGTTCTGTGAGCGTATTTCCCGTAACTCCGGCGGCAGCGTAGGCTCCCGCAGCAACGAGGTCTACCTCATGGGCCTTATCTCGATAGTTACCGGAAGCAGCGACGAGGAAGCGCTCACGAAGGCGCTTGCCGATCTGCCCGTATCGCAGGAGATCAAGGACGGTATCACCGGAGACGGTATTTTCGGTGATATATTCCGCCTTTCGCGCAGCTACGAGATCGGTGAGTGGGACAAAGTCGTCGTTTACGCGACTTCCTGCCATGTGGACTTCCCCATTCTTGCCAATGAGTACATCGAGGCGCAGAAATTCGTTAAAAAGTACGGTAATTTCGCGTGATAACGCCGCGCGTATGAAAAAAATGTATAAATCGGCTTTTTCCCCCTTGACAACGCGGCAAAATTTGTTTATAATAATATAGCTGTTATTTTTAAGGGGTACTATGCCCTTTTACGGAAAAATCGGATAAAAAATAGTAAATAATTAACGGAGGTAATTGACATGAAAAGAACATATCAGCCCAAGAAGCGCCAGAGAAAAATGGAACACGGCTTCAGAAAAAGAATGAAGACAGCAAACGGCCGCAAGGTACTCGCAAGAAGACGCGCTAAGGGCAGAAAGCAGCTCACATACTGATCGTCGTGGGCGATTTTTCAAAACGGTTCTATACCATTAAAAAGGACCGCGAGTTCCGATACCTTTATAAAAAGGGCGAGTGCTGCGTCAGCTACGGCTTTATCTGTTATTTCAGAGCCACAAACAAAAGGCGCAACAGATGCGGCATAGTTACCGGCAAAAAGATCGGGAACGCGGTCAAAAGGAACCGTTCGAGAAGAGTTATCCGCGAAGCGTTCAGGCTCTTCGATCACGAGCTCGCAGAGGTGACCGGAAAGCGGTTTGACCTGATTTTCGTCGCGAGAGACAAGACAGCCGCGATGAAGTCCACACAGATACTCGGCACCATGCGCGCCAAGCTAAGACCGCTCCTGCTGCAAAAGGCGGGAGAAAACGGCGGCGACAACAAAACGCAGCCGTAACACATTTTCAAGATGAAATATATTCTGATCGGACTAATAAAGCTATACAGAATAACATTGTCCAAGATCAAGCCGCCTTGCTGCCGGTTTTATCCGACTTGCTCAACTTACGGGCTCAGTGCGATAAGACGGTTCGGCTCCGTCAAGGGCGGCTATTTGACTGTGAAAAGGATATGCAGATGCAATCCGTTCAGCAGCGGAGGTTATGACCCCGTGCCGGACGAGTTTTACTTCTTCGACGGAAAGAAAAAAGAGAGAAAACAAGAAATATAACGGCTTATCGAAAAAACAAAGGGTGATAGATCATAAATTTCCTATACACGATCGTAGGAACACCGCTCGGCTATATAATGTGGGCGTGCTACGCGCTCGTTCAGAATGTCGGTTGGGCGATAATCATTTTTACGCTCATCATGCGCGCCGCGATGTTCCCAATAAACTTAAAGCAGCAGAAGAATACAGCTATCTCGCAGCTTTATATGCCTAAAGTACGCGAGATACAGACAAAGTACAAGAATAATCAGCAGAAGCAGCAAGAGGAGATGATGAAGCTCCAGAAGGAGGGCTATAACCCCGCCGGAGGATGCCTTCCCATGGTACTCACATTCGTTATACTTTTCGGCGTCATCGATGTTGTATATAAGCCCATGACACACATGGAGCACTTCGGTGCCGAGGATATCAACGCTATCGTAAGTACGGCAAAGAACGTCGATATAGTACAGACTCTCATGACGAGCCCCGACGATTATACCGCGGTGCTCGAATACCTCAAGGATCCGGCTTCCATCACTTATACCGAGACGGAACAGACAGACGATGCCGGCAAGAAGATCAAGGTTAATAACCGTATCAAGGCTCCCGAAGGCTTCGATCTCGACAAGGCAAAGAAGGAGATCAAGGTTTCGGCGGCTGATATGGACGCGCTTGCCGATCTTATCGGAGCTTCAAACAGCGCCGATATGATAAATGCGCTGTTCGCCAATACGTCGAGACTGTCCGATCCGATCAGAACCGGACTTCAGCAGATAACCGTAAATTACGGCGACTCTACGCTTTACAGAGAGCTCCGCGCACTCAACTGCTACGACAGGAGCGAGGAGAACAAGAGACTGATACTGAGCAGATCCGGCATCGGCACCAATACAGCTGACAGACTTGACAAGCTCAGTGACAACATCATGTTCTTCGGCATAAACCTCGGAGAACAGCCGAGAATGGAATTCAACGAGCTTATCATAATCCCGATAATGTCGTTCGTATTCTCGTTCCTGCAGATGCTTGTACAGCAGCGTCTCATGGAAAAGCAGAACCCCGAGCTTGCACAGCAGCAGGGCTCCATGAAGATAATGCTCCTTATGATGCCTTTCGTTTCGCTGTTCATCGTATTCAGCGTTCCCGCGGGTGCAGGCTTCTACTGGTCTGTTTCCTACCTGTTCGGTATTCTGCAGAGCGTTATCATGTATAAGTTCTGGCCTTCCGACAAGATCAGAGCCGAGGCTCAGGCAAAAATGGAAGCACAGGCAGCGGAGCGCGAGCAGAAGACTACCGTTGTTACCGTAGATGCCGACGGCAATACTACCGAAAAGACAGAACGTATCTCGAAGCTCACACAGAAGGAAATAAAAGAGCTGAATAAGAAGAAGCTCGAAGCCGCGCGGCGTGCCGACGCGGAGAAGTACGGGGAAGAATATATAGAATCCCCCGATGACGACGATCTATGATCTGAAAGAAAGGATTTTGCTTAAATGGAAAAGATCTATACCGCAAAAACCGAAGAGCTTGCAAAAGAACAGGCGGTAAATGAATTCCGCGCTCTCGGTATAAGCGAGAACGATATCACTTTCGAGACTATCGAGCAGCCGGTAAAGAAGCTGTTCGGTATGAAGGGCGAATACAGGATCAGAGCTTACGCCAACGAGCTGAACACCGCAGAGGAAAAGCCTGCCGCAGATACAGCAGCGGCTCCCGCTCCCGCAGAAGCTCCGGCAGAGAGCTTTGACGCGGCTGACGATATGCCCGAGCAGAGCGTTTCAGAGCCCGCTGATGATGTTGATGTGCTCGAAAGCGAAAAGGTAAAGAACGCGCAGAAGTATCTCGCAAAGGTTCTTGACACGCTCGGACTTGAAAACTACAAGATCAACACCGAAAAGCACGGCGATACGGTTGTGCTCGATATCGTCGGCGATAAGCTCGGCGTTGTTATAGGCAGAAGAGGCGAGACGCTCGACGCGCTCCAGTACCTTACGATACTCGCAAGCAACAAGGCGGAAAACTCCTATTGCAGGATCTCCGTTGACTGCAACGGTTACAGGGAGAAGAGAAAGGAAACCCTTGAGACCCTTGCCGTAAAGACCGCTCACAGAGTATTAAAGCAGGGCAGACGCGTTACACTTGAGCCCATGAACCCCTACGAGAGACGTATTATCCACAGCAAGGTAGCGGAGATCGAGGGCGTTTACAGCAATTCTATCGGCGAGGAGCCTTTCAGAAAAGTCGTTATTTCGTCCAACACCAAGCCCGCTTACAACAAGGGCGACAGAAACGGCAGACGCGGAGAGCGCCGCTCCTTCCAGCCCGGAAGAAGCTACCGCCAGTCCTCCGGCTTCTCAACATCGTTCGAGCGCGAGTATAAGCGTACTCAGGCAGAGCCTGTCGAGTATTCGCAGGAGACCGTTGAGATCGAAAAGAGCACATCTCTTTACGGAAAGATCGAGTTATAATGAATAAGGGGCAGTACGCTGCCCCTTTTATTGGGCTGTCGCCAAGTGGTAAGGCAAGGGACTTTGACTCCCTCATCCCGTGGGTTCAAATCCCGCCAGCCCAACCAACCGCGGACGCGCCGCAGCGAATCCCGTCTCGGGTTATCCGGGACGGGCTATTTTTCTGCCTCACAACCCGGAGTTCGTATATACATTTTTATGTAATCACAGTCTTAAACAATGTAGAACACTCATCTTGGGTGTTCTCTTTTGTTTCTGTTTAATTAGGTTCGTACAAAATAGTATGACATTTTCGATCCGATCTGTAAATTAAGCGACGAATCATATCGGAAGTGTTGTATAAGCAACATGTCGCCGTATATCTGATTATTGATTTATCCGGAAAAACGTGTTATTATGTAATTACAGAAAGGGAAACAAAAAATCCCGGATATCAAAATCAAAAACCAACCAACTAACAGGAGGACATAACAATGAAAAAAACAAATTTAACAAAGAAGATCGCAGCATTATTCGCAGCAGCAACAATGATAGTTACAGCAAGCGTATGTGCATCCGCACAGACCGGACCGCTGAATGAAACCGGACCGCTGAATGAAACCGGACTGCTGAGCGTAGGAGAAACTGGACCTCTGAATGAAACTGGACCTTTGGACGAAACGGGACCTCTCGAGATACGAGTACGTTCACAGTTCGGAGTACGCGTATGATCGACAACACAGCACAATAACATATAAAATCAAAAGTGTTCGGCATAGACAGCCGCGGACGCCCCGCGGCGAATCCCGTCTCGGGTCATCCGGGGCGGGGTTATTTTTCTGCCTCGCTGTCCGGAGTACGGATATACTTTCTGTAACGCAATCCCAACCGCGGACGCGCGGCGGCGAATCCCGTCTCGGGTTATCCGGGACGGGGTATTTTTCTGCCTCACAGTCCGGAGTAATTTTTATTTTCAGCGCCCGCAAATAAGAATGCTGCGATTTTTCAATCTAAAGGAATAAGGATCCAGCCGCCTGCCCATTACGGACAAGCGGCTGATAACGATGTTAGTCATTTAGGGCTTCAAGCATTAAGTCTGCTCCGTTAATCTATCAGATCATTCTGAAATCTCGACAAATGCTCGAACGGGAGGATCTGCCGCCCTCTGAAAAGCCCGCAGCCGTCGTTTATCATGCGGTTGTCGATAGCCTTGAACATATTCACATCTATCTCCGAAAGGTCTATGTTCTGGAGCATCTGCACACGCTCGTACGCTTCGTCAAAGAACACGCACTCACCTACGGGTATGACCTCACGGCGGGTGCGGTTGGACTCCTGCCGCTTCTCGTAGCCGAAATGGTTCGCTTCGCCGATCTCGGCGTTGTCGTCCATGTCCTTTGTGCGCAGCTGCACCTCGGTATAGCACCGCGCGAAATTGTCATACAGCGTGATATGAAGCGACTGATAACCGAACGGGCGCGTAACCGCAATATAATCGCGGTAGTAGGGGCGGACCTTTTCGCTCAGCCTGTCGGAAAACTCGTCCTGCGGAACTCCCGAAAGCTCTGCCGTAAAACCGCGCTCTTCAAGGAAATCCGGCAGTATCTCCGCAACCTCATACAGAAGATCGAGCTCCGACTGCTCGCGGCTCTCGCCCTCTTTCAGGTGGCACTTCGGCAGAGATATCACTATCCTGTACGCCACAAGATCACGGAAGCACTGGAGCTTGCTTTTTATCTCGGTCTCGGTTGGCAGCTTACCGTATTTGCAGAAATAGTCATATATGTACTCGACGATGTATCCGTTGAATTTCTCCTCCGCGCGGATAAGCGATTTTATCCTGCCCTTGAACGTGAACGCGAGGTAGGGGTACTGCACGGTCATGTACTTGTACAGCTCCTTTATCCTGTTGGACTGCGAGGTCAGAAAGTCGTTGTGTTCGAGCATTTCTATTATCTGCACGAGGAAGTTGCTGTGTGCGGTATCTATCGTGTTTTTTCTTTCCTTCGCGCTCTCCCGCAGATCGGCGGCGTAGCTGTGCAGTATTTTCAGCACGGTGTCTCCGGAATAAAGATAGTCGTTAAGTGTTATCATTTCAGCACCTCTTATATACATATATACAAAAGGCGCCGCCCGGTATGGACAGCGCCTTCGCTTTTTCATAATGTTATTATAGCAAAGTCTGCGGGTAATGTCAATAGCTTACTTGTCGTCAAACTCGCTTACGAGCGCGGAGACTGTCTGTTTCGCGTCGCCGTAGATCATTACGGTGTTGTCGTTGGTGAACAGCGGGTTCTCAACTCCGGAGAAGCCTGCGCCCTTACCGCGCTTGAGCACGAATACAGTGCGCGCCTCGAATGCGTTGATGATCGGCATACCGTAGAGCGGCGAGGTCTCGTCGTTTATCGCGGACGGGTTTACAACGTCGTTCGCGCCGATTACGATTGCAACGTCCGTGTTCGGCATCTGCGGGTTCATTTCGTCCGCGGTCTTTAACTGCTCATACGGAACATTCGCTTCCGCAAGCAGTACGTTCATGTGTCCGGGCATACGTCCCGCAACCGGGTGTATCGCGAAGCTGACTTCCGCACCGTTTGCTTCGAGCTTGTCGCAGAGCTCCTTTACGGCGTGCTGTGCCTGTGCGACAGCCATACCGTAGCCGGGGATGAATACAACCGAGCTTGCCGCTTCGAGAACGAGGTAAGCGTCCTCAACGGACATGGAGCGCGGCTCCTTCTGCTCGCCCGCAGCGCCCTTCTTGGAAGCACCTGCGCTGCTGCCGAAGAGCAGGCTGTACAGTGTGCGGTTCATAGCCTTGCACATTATCAGCGTGAGGATAAGTCCCGATGTACCGACAAGACAGCCGGAAACAACGAGCACGGAGTTGCTGATAGCAAGACCCGCGAATGCTGCTGCAAGACCGGAGAACGCATTGAGCAGCGAGATTATAACGGGCATATCGCCGCCGCCGATAGCGATCACCATTGTGAAGCCGAGGATAAGGAATGCGGCAGAAACCATGATTATGCCGACAAGACCCATTGTAGCGTCAAGTATTCCGGCAATGTTCAGCGCGTACATTCCGACACCGCAGAGACCCACAAGTGCGAGGATAGCGTTTATGAAGTTCTTTCCGGGAATGTTCACGTTCTTCTTGAACATCTTGCCGGAGAGCTTGCCCCACGCAACTACCGAGCCGGTGAACGCGATCGCGCCTATTGCTACGGTAAGACCGAGGGCTACCGACGAGAACACGTTGATCTCGCCGTCTGTGAGGTACTGTGTAAGCGCAACGAGCAGCGACGAGAGACCGCCGAAGCCGTTGAACAGAGCGACGAGCTGAGGCATACCGGTCATTTCTACCTTCTTTGCCCAGATCGCGCCGATTATACCGCCGAGCAGTATTGCGGCTGCCGCCCATATATACGCGTTTTTGAGAATATCGTTGAAGAGTGTGTCGGTGACTTTCTTTTCAAGCAGTACAGTTACTACCGCGATAGCCA
Source organism: Ruminiclostridium sp. (assembly GCA_017395555.1). Lineage (GTDB taxonomy): Bacteria > Bacillota > Clostridia > Oscillospirales > Ruminococcaceae > Ruminiclostridium_E. The sequence continues at coordinate 28,957 of JAFPUE010000058.1, forward strand.
TACCGACCGAGGACATGAGGTTGCCCTTTCTTGCGGTGTCCGCTTTTCCGAGCAGCTTTATGCCCCTGATGAAAAGCACAGCGGAGACCATGTAAAGTATCGTTGTCAGTATTACACTGACGCTTTCCCAATTCACTTCTTATCGTCTCCCTTCTTCTTGAACATTTCGAGCATTCTGTCGGTTACCATGTAGCCGCCGATAACGTTTATCGCGGCGAGAAGTATCGCCACAAAGCCGAATATCGCGCCTACAAGTCCGTCGGTATGCAGAGCTACTGCCGTCGCGGAGATCGCACCGACTATCGTAATTCCCGAGATCGCGTTCGTACCCGACATAAGCGGGGTGTGCAGCTGCGACGGTACTTTTGAAATAAGCTCAACGCCGAGGAAGCCCGCGATAACAAACACGAAAACGAGAAGTAAAATCTCACCTACTGCCATTTACTTATCCCCCTTGAATCTGTCATGTATTATCTTTCCGCCCTGTGTTAAGAGGCAGCCCTTCATTATCTCGTCTTCGAGCTTAACGTCGAGCTCCTTTGTTTCCTTGTTGTAGAAGTGTGTGAGGAACGCGGTGAAGTTTCCGGAAAGCATCTTGGAAGCATCATACGGAACCTGTCTTTCGAGCAGATCGCCCGACATGATGATAACGCCGTTGTCGGTAACAACTTCCTCAAAGAGCTTAGAGCCCTCAACGTTGCCGCCCGTGGAAACTGCCATATCGACTACAACTGCGCCGGGCTTCATGCGGTCAAGAACGTCCTTGCCGATAAGTCTCGGAGCCTTTCTTCCGAATACCTTCGCTGTTGTAATGACGATATCGGAGCGCTCACAGACCTTTGCCTGCGCTTCCTTCTGCTTGGCGAGCTGTTCGGGAGTGAGCTCCTTTGCGTAGCCCTGATCGGTCTGTCCCATTTCGCCGAGGTCTATCTTTACGAAGCTCGCGCCGAGGGACTTTACCTGATCCTCGACTACCGGTCTTGTGTCGAATGCGTCAACACGCGCGCCGAGACGCTTTGCGGTAGCTATCGCCTGTAATCCCGCAACGCCGACACCGATTATGAACGCACGCGCGGGGTTGATCGTACCGGACGGGGTGACCATCATCGGCAGTATCTTGGGCATTCTTGCCGCGGCATTTACTACCGCCACATAACCCGCGAGAGAGGTCTGCGAGGACTGAACGTCCATTTTCTGCGCGAGTGTGGTTCTCGGTATCATTTCAAGGGACACCGCCTGTAAATTCGCAGCCGCCATTTTATTCAGCAGCTCCTTCTCGTTGAACGGGTCAAGGTAGCTTAAATGCAGCGTATCCGGCTCGATACCGTCGATCGACTCGGGCTTTAAAATACGCAGAACAATATCGCTGCCCTTATAGCCCTCCTCGTTGGAAGCCACAAGAACAGCGCCTGCCTTCTCATAAGCCTCGTCATTGAAGCCGCTCTTCTTTCCCGTACCCCTTACCGCTTTTATCTCGTACCCCATGCCGATGAGCTTTTTCACATCGTCGGGAATGAGCGCGGTACGCGTTTCAAGCGGATCCGTTTCCTTGCATAACAGAATTTTTCTCATTTGCCTTTAACTTACTCCTTTCATTTTTTCGGCTATGTCAGCCGTCTGGTGTTGGCTGAAAAAACGCCTAAAGCAGCACCCCGTTTCCGAGGCGCTGCTTGTTGTTATTGTTCAGTCCCACGCCTGTGTATCCTGCGAATAACCACTGTTCAATGTGTTATCGCTTTCTTTCTGCGTGAGGTTTTCCCCGATATACATCTCGGGGTGCTCGTTCATCGGAACAAAATAATTCTTATCCATACTATTCCTCCGAAACGGGGAAGGTTCTTCCCCGGACACATAATTGTGAATTGTGAATCAGACAATTCCCTGTGCGTTCATAG